>NZ_DATMRV010000093.1:0-10110 GCF_035565795.1 Pseudorhodoplanes sp. | reverse complement strand
GCCGCAAAGCGCGCCGCCACGCCCTCGAGCACCGCGCGGATTTCGTAGGCGTCGACAACCTCCGTCAATTGAAAGACGCGGACCGTGAAACCGCGATTGGGCGCATAGTCGAGCAGTCCTTCGCCCGCCAACGCCTGCAAGGCTGCGCGCACTGGGGTTCGCGATACATCCAGCGCCTGGCTGATATGAACCTCGTTCAGCCGGCGCCCGGCCTCGTATTCCCCGCTGAGAATGGACTCGCGCAACTGATCCATGACCGACAACGACCGCGTGCCGCTGCGCGAACCCGCCGAAGCGGCGTCGTCAGTAATCTCACTCGGCCTGGTCCTGTCGCGGGGCATAGGGTCGCGTCCCTTCGTTCGAATGCTAAAGTGAGTACACTTGCCGCGTCAATGTAGCCGAATGACTAATAAACAGTGCGCCATTGCCTAAATTGATGTCGGCAAGTGTATACATTGTGCTTGACTCAGGGCTCTGCGCGTCGAACGATAGCCGTCAAGCGTACGGGGTAGCGGAGCTGCGAAGTTGAGCAACGAGTTGGCCGACGACACGATCGATCAGATCACCGCGGACCGCGGTCCCCATTACGAACCGTTCGGCTGGCATCACTGGCCCGAGCATCCTTGGCTCTCGTATCAATTCCGGCGCGGCCTCGGTGAGACCCAGGAAGGGGGCGGGGCGGTCAGCGAGGTGCTGATGGCGGCCTCGCGGATGATCCCCGGCGACCTCGAAAGCTGGCACGCTGAATGGATGCGGATCGCCGACCGCAACTGGCAGCGCGGTCTTGCGGAAGAAAAGGCCGGCCATATCCGCACCGCGATGAACTGCTTCCTGCGTGGGGCCGACTATTATCGCCAGGCCGAATTTCATCTGCAGCCCGACGACCCGCGGCGGCTTCCGACCTTCGAGAAAATGGAAGCCTGTTCGCACAAGTTCATTTCGTATCTGAATCCGCCGGGCGAGGTGGTCGACATCCCCTACGAAGACGGCAAGCCGATCTGCGGCTATTTCGTGCGTGCTCCGTTTCCCGGCGAGCGATTGCCGGTGCTGATCTGCATGGGCGGCCTCGATTCCATCAAGGACGAGATGTGGTTCATGCAGGCGCATGGCTGCCTGCAGCGCGGCATTTCGGTGCTGATGATCGACGGGCCCGGGCAGGGGGGCACCTTGCGCCGGCACAAGATCGTCAGCCGGCCCGATACCGAAGTGCCGATCGGCAAATGCATCGACTGGCTGGTGCAGCGCGACGACGTCGATCCCGCGCGCATTGCCGTCTGCGGCTCCAGCATGGGCGGCTATTACGCGGCGCGCGCGGCCTGCTACGAATATCGCCTCGCGGCCGCGATCTCGCACGGCGCGATCTGGTCGGTGCATGACATGTGGGGCAACAAGGGCGACGATTTCGGCCTCGCCATGCATATCCGATGGGTGCTCGGCGCGAGGACGATGAAGGAGGCGCATGAGATCATGAAGCCCTTCACGCTCGAGGGGCACCTGGAAAACATGAAATGCCCGTATCTCGTCATGCACGGCGGCCACGACGTCCTGACCGTGTCGGCGGCCCGCAAGACTTACGACTATGCGAAAAAACACGGCGTCGATGCGACGCTTCGCATCCTTGAGCCGGACGAGACTGGCGCCGAACATTGCCAGCACGACAATCCAACGATCGGGCAGGAAATCCTAGCCGATTGGCTGGCCGACCGCTTCGGCATCGATCAGCGCAAGCTGCTCAAGACGTCATACAACCCGCTGATCTGAGGGCAGATGATCCAGGGCATCAAGTCACCGAGACCCGGCATCGTGGCGATCGATCTGCATCGCGGCCATCTCGACATGGCGGTGGCGACGATGCCGCTCGCGGCTGATGCCGCGGCGCGGGTGGTGGCGGCGAACGAGCGATTCCTTGGAAAGGCGCGCGCCGCCGGAATTCCGGTGTTCCATTGCGTTGCGACCTATCGCGATGCCGCCGAGATCCGCCTCAATCCGGCCTGGCGGCACCGGGGCGAAGACCCGAACAACCCGCGCAAGCACGTGCTGTCGCACAACATCAAGGGCATGCCGGGATGCGAGGTGATGCCGACGCTGCTCGACGAGCGCGATTTCATCATCGATGCGAAGAAGCGCTACGATTGCTTTACGGCGACCGACCTCGACCTATCGCTGCGCGCGCACGGGGTGGACACTGTCCTGATCACCGGCGTCAATACGAGTTCCTGCGTGATCGCGACCGCGGCCGCGGCCTGCTGCCGCGATTTTGCGGTGGTCGTTGTGTCTGATTGCGTCGACAGCATGGACGGTCCCGAGTTCCATGACGCGGCGCTCAAGATCATCGGCAGAGCTTTCGGGCAGGTCATGAACAGCGACGAAGCCCTAGCGGCCGTCGGCGCCGCTTCGCCGCAAAAGATTTCGAGGCCGGCGTGACGTGTAACGCGATCTGTAACGTGACCTGTAACAGTGACCGCCAGAATTCCGAGGGTAAGTGCCATGTCTGATCCGATGATCCCAAACGAGCGCGCCGACTTTTCCGCGATTGTCGATCGGCCGCCGCTCAAGCTGCCGAATGGCGCCCGCATCGTGGTTTGGACCATCGTGAACTACGAGGTCTGGGACATTTCCAAGCCGATGGCGCGCCAGGTGATCCCGGCGCCGACCGGCCAGCCGCTTTTGCCGGACGTGCCGAATTGGTCGTGGCATGAATATGGCATGCGTGTCGGCTGCTGGCGCTTCTTCGATCTCTACAAGCGCCTCAACATCCGCCCGACGCTGTCGATCAATGCACGGGTTTGCGAAGACTATCCGCGCGTCGCCGGCGAAGCGCGCGATCTCGGCTGGGAGTTCATGGGACACGCCTACGAGCAGGGACCGATCCACAAGATCGAGGATCAGCGCGGCATGATCTTCAAGTCGATGGACGTGATCGAGAAGTTCACCGGCAAGCGTCCGGTCGGCTGGCTCGGACCGGGACTGACGCAGACGCTTGATACGCCCGAGAACCTTGCCGAAGCTGGCGTGAAATATATCGGCGACTGGGTCTATGACGATGAGCCGACGGTGATCAGGACCAAAAAGGGGCCGCTGGTCACGCTGCCGTACACCGTCGAGTTGAACGACATTCCGATGATGATCGTCCAGCATCACGAAAGCGACCATCTCTACAAGCGCTTCACCGAAAGCTTTGACCGCCTCTACGAAGAGAGCAAGGACCGCGCAAAGTTTATCTCGGTGGCGATCCACCCGTACATCAGCGGCCAGCCGTTCCGCATCAAGGCGCTGGAAGCGATATACGATTACGTCAACAAGTTCGATGGCGTGCTGCACTGGAACGGGGAGCAGATCCTCGACTGGTACACCTCGACCCGCGACGTGAAGTTCGGAGTGGCTTGAGCGTGGCGTCCTACGTGATCCCGGCCATCGAGGAAACCGTCGTCCCGGTCGAGGGCGGCGGCCAGTTTCCGGTGCGGCGCATCTATTGCGTCGGGCGCAATTATGTGGAGCACATCCGCGAGATGAAGGAAGCGGACGAGCGCGATCCGCCGTTCTTCTTCCAGAAGCCGCGCGACTCCATCGTGCTGCATGACGAGGCCGTGCCGTATCCGCCGCTCACCTCCGACTTCCAGTTCGAGGGCGAGCTGGTGATTGCGATCGGCAAGCCCGGCCGCGACATCGGCACCGACACCGCGCTCGATCATGTCTTCGGCTATGCCGCCGGAATCGACCTGACGAGGCGCGACCGCCAGCGCGACGCCCGCGACATGCGTCTGCCCTGGGAAGTCGGCAAGAGCTTCGATGCATCGGCGCCGTGCGGGCCGATCACGCCCGCCGCCTCTGGTGGACATCGCCTGCAGGGCGCGCTCACGCTGTCTGTCAACGGACAGGAGCGCCAGCGTGGCGATCTTGCGCAGATGATCTGGAATGTGCCCGAGATCGTCATGCAGTTGTCGCGCCAGGTGAAGCTTGCGCCGGGCGATCTCATTTACACCGGCACGCCGGCAGGCGTCGGCGCCGTGGTGCCGGATGACGTGATCGAAGTCGCGATCGAAGGCCTGACGCCGTTGCGCATTTCCATTGCCCCGCCGGAGGATTGAGCATGTTGCCGACCGAACGCATTTCCTATTCGGCGATCAGCCAGCGCCCGAAGCTGAAACTTCCGGGCGGCGCGCGCATGGCCGTATGGGTGATCGTGAATGTCGAGGAATGGGACGCGACCCAGCCGATGCCGCGCACGGTGCTCACCCCGCCGGCCGGCGGATCGCCGAGCCCGGACATCCCGAACTGGGCCTGGCATGAGTACGGCAACCGCGTCGGCTTCTGGCGCCTGCTCAAGGTGTTCGACGACTTCAAGCTGCCGGCCGCGCTTGCGATCAACGGCTCGGCGATCCCGGCCTATCCCGCGATCACGCAAGCGGCTATTGAACGCAATTGGGAGTTCATGGGCCACGGCTTCACCCAGCGCAACATGCAGAAGGTGGAGAACGAGCGCGAGGACATCCGCAAGACCAATGCGGCCATCGTCAAGGCCACCGGCAAGCCGCCGCGCGGCTGGCTTGGGCCGGGCCTGACCGAGACCTGGGAGACGCCCGATATCCTCGCCGAAGAGGGCTACGACTATGTCTGCGACTGGGTGCTCGACGACCAGCCAGTGTGGCTGAAGACGCGGACGAAGCCGATCGTGAACGTTCCCTACACCCAGGAATGCAACGACGTCGCGATGATGCTGATCCAGCATCACAAGGCGTCGGAATATTACGATCGCGCGATCGACCAGTTCGAGCAGATCTACGAGGACGCCGCCGACTCGGCGCGGATCATGGCCATCGTGATCCACCCCTACATCATGGGCGCGCCGCACCGGACCAAGTATTTCCGCAGGATCTTCGAGCAGATCCGGTCGAAGCCTGATGTGGCTTTCATGACCGGCAGCCAGATCTACGACTGGTTCATCGCAAACGGCCCCAAGGCTCCGTGAGTTCGGGATGACCACCTTTCAGGTTCTCAACGGTCTGACATTCGCGGCGCTGCTGTTTGTGGTGGCGAGCGGATTCACGCTGATTTTCGGACTGCTCAGGATCGTCAATCTCGCCCACGGCGCGCTGTATCTGATCGGCGGCTACATCGGTTACACGGTCGGCGTGAAGAGTGGCAGTTTCCTGCTGGCCGGCATGGCGGCGATGGCCGGCGTCGCTTTCATCGGCTTTGTGCTCGACCAGGGGCTGCTACGCTTCGTCCGCGGAAATGACCTGCGCCAGGTGCTGCTGACGCTGGGCGTGGCTTTTGTCCTCAACGACATGGCCCTCGTGATCTGGGGCGGCGACAGCTTCACCGTGCCGATCCCTGAGCCGTTGCGCGGCGCTGTCACCTTCTTCGGGATTTTCTATCCCAAATACCGGCTGTTTGTTCTTCTCGTCGGCATCATCCTGTTCATCCTGCTGTGGCTGCTGCTGCACAAGACGCGACTCGGCGCCCTGATCCGCGCCGGCGTGGACGATGCGGAAATGGTCGAGGCTTCGGGTGTCAATATCCGCATGGTGTTCCTGTTCACGTTTCTGCTCGGCTCGGCGCTGGCGGGCCTCGGCGGACTGATGGGCGGCGCCTTCCTGTCGCTCTATCCCTCGGCGGATGCGGAAATTCTCGTCTTCAGTCTCGCTGTCGTCATCATAGGCGGGCGAGGGAGCCTTGCCGGTGTCGCTGTCGGCAGCCTCCTCGTCGGGCTCCTCAACACGTTCGGACAGGTGATGTTCCCCGAACTCGCTTACTTCGTGATCTTCGGACCGATGGCCGTGCTGCTGGCCTTCCGTCCGCTCGGCTTGTTTGGAAAAGCGACATGACACAGGCGACGCGCACTCTCACCATCGGCGCGATTGCGGTCGCGGTCGCCGCGCTGCTGCCGCTGGTCCTGTCCACCTACCAGGTCGGGCTTGCAACCGAAGTGCTGATCTTCGGCATTCTCGCCATGTCGATCGACATTCTCGCCGGTTTCGCCGGACGTACCTCGCTCGGTCACGGCGCGATCTTCGGGGTATCGACCTACGTCGTGATCTATCTGGTGTCGCAGGGATCCTCGCCCGTGTTCGCGCTCGGGATGGGCATCCTTGCGTCGGCCGTGGTCGCGGCGGTGTTCGCGCTGCTCGCGGTGCGCACCTCCGGCGTCTACTTCCTGCTGCTGACGCTCGCGCTCGGCATGATCGTCTGGGGCATCTGCCTGCGGTGGACCCAGGTCACCGGCGGCGAAAACGGCCTGCGCGGCGATATCCGGCCGGCGATCCTTTACGATCACAAGACCTTCTACTGGGTCGTGCTGGCTGTGACGGCTGTCATTTCGTTCGCAATCTGGCGGTTTGTACGTTCGCCGTTCGGGCTGACGCTGCGCGGGATCCGCGACAGCGAGAGCCGCATGCGAAGCCTCGGCTATAACGTGCCGCTGCACCTGTTCATCGGCTTCACCGTGTCGGGCTTCTTCGCCGGCGTTGCGGGCGGCATCTACGCCTTCTTCAACAACTTCGTCAGTCCGTCCACGGTCGCGCTTGCGCAGTCGGTCGAGGGCCTCCTGATGACCATTGTCGGGGGGGTCGGAACCCTGTTCGGTTCCTTCGTCGGCGCCGCGGCGATCATCACGCTGGAGAACATCGTCTCCTCTCATACCGAGCGCTGGCAGACGGTGCTCGGCATCACCTTCATCCTGATCATGATTCTCGCGCCGGAAGGTCTAGTCGGGAAAGTGCGTGCGCTGCTGGGGCGCGTAAGTCGTTCGAAGTCCTCGGTTTCCTAAAGGGAAGGATCGCGTCATGGATAGACGGCAATTTTTGAAGACCACAACCTCGGCAATGGTGCTGAGCGGTCTGGGCACGCTGCCGCAGCGTGCGTTCGCGCAGGGCGCTCCGATCAAGGTGGGGCTGCTGGCTCCGCTCACCGGTGTCGTTGCATCCGGCGGTCGCGAAATGGTCGAGGGCACCCAGTTCTATTTCGACTCGATCGGCAGCGAGATCGCGGGCCGCAAGGTCGAACTGATCGTCGAGGACGATGCCTCGAATCCCGACACCGCCCTGCAGAAGGCCCGCCGTCTTGTCGAGCAGGCCAATGTCGATTTCCTGATCGGCAACCTGCTCGCCAATACGGGCCTTGCCGTCGCCAACTACGTGAAGGGCAACGGCACGCCGTACTTCATTCCGATCATTGCGGCGGACGACCTCACGCAGCGCCAGCGCATCAAGAACGTGGTGCGGGTCGCCGGCTACTCCGCCAGCGCGTTCACTCATCCGCTCGGCGACTGGGCGCTCAAGCAGGGCTACAAGCGCATTGCCACCATCAGCCAGGACTACACGTTCGGTCACGAACAGTGCGGTGGTCTCGCGCAGGTGTTCACCGAGGGCGGTGGGGAAATCGTCCAGCAGTTCTGGCATCCGCTGAATACTGCAGACTTCAGCCCCTACCTCGGCCAGCTCGCCAACATGAAGGTCGATGCGGTGTTCGCGATGGAGACCGGCGCCGACGCTACGCGCTTCATCCAGCAATTCGCCAGTTTCGGCCTCAAGGGCAAGATTCCGGTGCTGGGCGCGATGAACGCAACCGATCAGTCGGTCATCCGTACGCTCGGTGACGAGTGCGAAGGCATCGTGTCGCCGGCGCATTTCGCGGAAGGCTCGACCGTTCCGGTCACCAAGAAGTTCGTAGACGACTACACCGCTAAGTTTCAGAAGATCCCGTCGCTTTACGGCTTCTCGATGTTTTCGGGCGCAATGTGGGTCTCCGAAGCTATCAAGAGCATGGGCGGAAAGATCCCGAGCAAGGAAGCGCTCGTCGATACCGTGCTCAAGACCGACCTTACGGGATCTCCGCTTGGGACGACGGTCAAGCTCGATTCCTACGGCAACCCGATCTATGACGTTTACATTCGCAAGGTGATGAAGCGTCCGGACGGCAAGTTCTGGAATGTGCCGATCGAGACCTACAAGGACGTCTCGCAGTTCTGGAAATACGACCCGGCAACCTATCTCAAGCAGCCGCCTTATTCCCGGACCTTCCAGGGCATCAAGAAGGGCTGACCACGTGAAACCGGAGGCGCGGCATGTGCCGCGCCTCCCTTAGGCGATCTGGATTCGTGACAGAAAACATTCTCACTTTGACCGACGTGGTTGTCGCCTTCGACGCGTTGCGCGCAGTCGACGGGGTCAGCCTCGTCGTCCCGCGTGGCCAACGGCGCGCCATCATCGGTCCGAACGGCGCCGGAAAGACGACGCTGTTCAACGCGATCACCGGCGTCATTCCGCCGACGGCCGGCCGCGTGGTCTTCAACGGCCAGGAGATCACCAAGCTGCCGCCGCACCGGCGCGCCAAGCTCGGCATTTCGCGCACCTTCCAGATCACCAACCTGTTCCCCACGCTGACCGTGGTCGAGAACATGGTGCTGGGGATCCGCGGCCTGTCGCCGAACAAGTTTTCGCTGTTCGGGTCGCCTAAGACCAGCGCAAGCGAGGACCAGCGGATCGCCGCCGCGCTGAAGTCCGCGGACATGCATCATCGCCTCGACACGGTGGTGAAGGAACTGTCCTACGGCGAGCAGCGGCAGCTTGAAATTGCGCTCGCTCTTGTAACGAATCCGACGACCTTGCTGCTAGACGAGCCGGCCGCCGGACTCTCGCCGTCGGAACGCACCGTGGTCGCCGATATCATCAAGGCGTTACCGCGCGACCTCACGTTGATCCTGATCGAGCACGACATGGCGCTGGCGCTCGGGCTCGCCGATTTCGTGACCTGCCTGCACGAAGGCCGTGTCCTGGTCGAGGAGGATCCGGAGGCGATCCGGCACAACAAGACGGTGCAGCAAGTCTATCTGGGAACGCCGCGTCATGCTTGAGGTTCGTGACCTGCACAGTTACTACGGCGAAGCTCACGTCATTCATGGCGTGTCGCTGAATGTTGCTCCGGGTGAGGTGGTCGCGCTCCTCGGGCGCAATGGCATGGGAAAGACCACGATCATCCGCTCGATCATGGGCCTGTCGCCGCCGCAGGTGCGGTCGGGCAGTGTGCGCTGGCGCGGCGAGGAACTGGTCGGACAGCGGCCGCACGACATTGCATCCCGCAAGATTGCGATCGTGCCGCAGGGAAGGCGACTGTTTCCCTCGCTCACTGTCACCGAGCATCTGACCTTGCTGAAGTCGGCGCGGGCGACCGAAGGCTGGACCATGAACAAGGTGTTCGAGCTGTTTCCGCGGCTTGCCGAGCGGCGCCACCATCGCGGCGGCCAGCTGTCCGGCGGCGAGCGGCAGATGCTCGCGGTCGGCCGTGCGCTGATGATCGACCCCGAGCTGATCCTGATGGACGAACCGTCGGAGGGACTTGCGCCGGTGATGGTGCAGCATCTCGAGGAGATCGTGATCGATCTTCGCAAGGCGGGGCTTTCGATCCTGCTGGTCGAGCAGAATCTGTACAGCGCGCTTGCCACGTCCGAGCGGATCTATGTCCTCGACACCGGCAAGATCGTCTATGAGGGCGTCACCAAGGAGCTCGCCAAGGAGCCGGAGCGCCTGTTCGACTATCTGGGTGTTCACTAGCCGTCTACTTCGCCGGCCGCTTGTCCGGCATCATCGTATCAGGATCACACCTTGAGCCAGCAGAAGTCCATTGTCACCGCCGACATCTTTGACATTCACCATGCGTCGCTGGATGTTTGCGAGCTTCAGTTCCGCAGCTTCGGCCAGCGCAAGAGCTTCTATGGCCCCTGCGTTACGGTGAAGACCTTTGAAAATCACCTGCCGGTGCTCGAAGCGCTGCAGGAGCCCGGAAACGGGCGGGTGCTGGTCGTCGATGCGGGCGGGTCGCTTCGCGTCGGTGTCATGGGCGACCGGGTGGCCGAGGTCGGCGTCCGCAACGGCTGGATCGGCGCGGTCATCTTCGGTGCGATCCGGGATTCGGTCGGGATCGACCTGCTCGACTTCGGTGTGAAGGCATTGGGGACGACGGCGCGCCGGAGCTGGCTGACCGTGACGGGTCACCACGGCGTGCCTGTCGCATTCGGCGGCGCGCGCTTTGTTACCGGGGCGTGGGTCTACGCTGACGGTGACTGCGTTCTCGTGACCCCGTCGGAACTCGACTTGTCCAAAGTCACCGGGA
>NZ_DATMRV010000092.1:0-57914 GCF_035565795.1 Pseudorhodoplanes sp. | reverse complement strand
GCTGATGGCGGAAATCGAGGATCTGATCGGACGCTTTCCGCCTTTTTCGGACGAGCGCGAGCAGTTTGCGACGGCGCTCTACGGAACCGGCGAGACCCTGAAGATGGACGGCGAGGGGCGGGTCACGCTTTCCGACCAGCTCAAGGACCATGCCGGGATCATGGACGCGGTCGCGTTCGTGGGGCTCGGCCACAAATTCCAGATCTGGGCGCCGGACCGCTTCAGTGCGCGCCTTTCCGAGGCCACAGGAAAGATGCGTGCGTTGAAGAAGCGGCTCGGCTCCGAGCGTGCGGCGAACCCGCAAGGGGCGCGGGAATGATGACGGACCGCGACGGCGGAAACGCTGTCGATGGCGGACTGGTCCGGCATATTCCCGTGCTCGCCGCAGAAGTCCTGGACTTCCTGCGCGTGCGGGAGGGCGGCGTCTATATCGACGGCACCTTCGGGGCGGGCGGATATACGCGCGCCATACTGGACGCGGCCGATTGCCATGTGATCGCGATCGACCGCGACGAAACGGCTATCGCGCGCGGTGCCGGGCTGGTGGAAGCCGCCAATGGTCGGCTGGCCCTAATTCACGATCGCTTCTCCAACCTGGACGAGGTTGCGCGCGATGCTGGGAGCGAGGCGGTCGACGGTGTCGTGCTCGATATCGGCGTGTCGTCGATGCAACTCGATGAGGCGGAGCGCGGTTTTTCGTTCCGGAACGACGGCCCGCTCGACATGCGGATGGGCCGGGATGGTCCGAGCGTCGCCGATCTCGTCGCCGTGGCCTCCGAACGCGATCTGTCCGCCATCATCGCCCGTCTCGGCGAAGAGCGGTTCGCGCGGCCGATCGCGCGGGCCATCGTGCGGGCGCGCGATGAGGCGCCAATTACGACCACGAAGCAGCTTGTCTCCGTGATCGAGCGTGTCGTGCACGCGCGCCCCGGACAGATCCATCCTGCGACCCGAACCTTCCAGGCGCTGCGCATCTTCGTGAACGAGGAGCTGGAAGAACTCGCAGCGGCCCTCTCGGCGGCCGAACGCATCCTCAAGCCCGGCGGCCGTCTTGTTGTCGTGTCGTTCCATTCGCTAGAGGACCGCATCGTCAAGACGTTCCTCGCCGAGCGCAGCCGCATCGCAGCGGGTTCGCGTCATGCACCGGAGGCCCGCGGTCCGCAGCCGACCTTCAACCTGCTGACCAGGAAACCGGTCAGCCCAGGCGAAGACGAAGTCGAACGCAATCCTCGTGCGCGCTCGGCGAAACTGCGCGCCGCCGAACGCAACGCTGCGCCCGCGCATGAGGGGGATGCGGATGAGGTCATGCGGGGAGTGCCGACGCTGGCGGAGGCGATGCGGCCGCGATGACAATGCGCATTCTCCATCTGTTCGTCATTGTCGCGCTGATTGTGGCGGCGGCTTATGTCTACGACATCAAGTTCGAGGCGACGATGCAGGCCGAGCGCCTCGCGAAGGTGCGCGGCGAGATCAAGCGTGAACGCGATGCGATTGCGGCTCTGCGCGCGGAATGGGCAAGCCTCACTTCGCCTGGCCGCATTGAAGCGCTCGCACAACGCCATCTTCCACTCAAGCCGCTGGATGCATTCCAGATCGATTCGCTCGCGAATTTGCCGGAGCGGCCGAAGCCGCCGCAGTCGGAGCCGGCCGATCCCATCGCGGCCCTGATCGGCGATGAAGACCCGCTTCCGACCGGCTCCGTCAGCGAGCAGGGGGGGCAATGACGCAGGCCCCTGAAACGCAAACGCCGGCGCCGAAGAAGCCTTTGATGCAGCGGCTTCTGTACGGACAGAATGTCGACCGCGAGACCAAGAGCCGCGCGCGCGTCGGCCTGGTCATCCTCGCCTTCGCATGCCTCTACGTCATCATCTCGGGGCGTCTCGTTTATCTGGCCGCGACCTCGGACGGGCAGAACACGCGTCGCGGCGGCGGCGACATCGTCGCGACCGCGCGCCCGGACATCCTCGACCGTAACGGTGAAGTGCTTGCGACCGACGTTCGCATGCCGTCGTTGTTCGGCGAACCGCGCCGCATCATCGATGTGGACGAGGCGGAAGAATTGCTGACCGCAACCGTTCCGGACCTCAATCCGGTCGAGTTGCGCGAGCGTCTGTCTTCGAAGAAGGGTTTCGTCTGGCTGAAGCGCGAAATCACCAAGGAGCAGCAGCAACAGATCCATCGGCTCGGCATCCCCGGTATCGGCTTTCGCTCCGAGAACAAGCGCGTGTATCCGAATGGCGCGTCGGTCTCGCACCTGATCGGGCATGTGAATATCGACAATCAGGGCATTGCCGGCATCGAGAAGTGGCTTGATCGCAACGGTCTTGCCGATCTGCATTCGCTCGGATTCGCCAAAGACCGTCAGCAGAAGCCGACCGAACTCGCTGTCGACCTGCGCGTGCAGCATGCCCTCCGCACCGAATTGCTGGCCGCGCGCGACAAGTTCAAGGCCAAGGCCGCGGCCGGGCTGATCACCAACGTGAATACCGGCGAAATCGTCGCGATGGTGTCCGTGCCGGATTACGATCCGAACGACCCCCGCGAAGCGCTCGACAAGGAGCGCATCAACCGGTTGACGACCGGCGTGTACGAGATGGGCTCGACATTCAAGGCGCTCACGCTTGCGATGGCGCTCGATTCCGGCAAGTTCACGCTAGGCTCTTCGGTCGATGCGCGCTTTCCGCTGCAATATGGCCGGTTCAAGATCAACGATTTCCACGCGCAGCGTCGCGTCCTGACGTTGCCTGAAGTCTTCACCTATTCGTCGAATATCGGCACCGCGCGCATGGCACTCGCGCTCGGCGTCGAGCATCACAAGGCCTTCCTGAAGAAGATGGGCCAGCTCGACCGGCTGCGGACGGAAATTCCGGAAAGCGCCGAGCCGCTCGTGCCGAAGCGCTGGAGTGAACTGAACACGGTCACGATCGCCTTCGGTCATGGTCTGTCGGTTGCGCCTCTCCAGGCGGTGATGGGCATATCGGCGCTGGTGAACGGCGGAAAACTCATCCCGCCGACATTCCTGAAACGGAACGAGGAGGAGGCGGCGAAACTCGCACGTCAGGTGATCAAGCCTGAAACCTCCGAGCGCATGCGCTACCTGATGCGGCTCAATGCCGAAAAGGGCTCTGCGACCCGTGCGGAAGTCAAGGGCTTCTATGTCGGCGGCAAGACAGGCACCTCCGAAAAGGTGGTCAACGGCCGCTATTCCAAGACGAAGCTCCTGACGAGCTTCACCGCCGTGCTGCCGGCCGACAAGCCGCGTTATCTGGTACTGATCATGCTCGACGAGCCGCAGCCCTCGGCGGAGACCAAAGGCTACGCCACGTCGGGCTGGAACGCGGCGCCCACTACGGGCAAGGTGATCGCGAAGGTTGCGCCGATGCTGGGCATCGAGCCGCGCTTTGACCTGCCGCCGGCGGATCGGCAGATCCTGGCGGCCACGGCATCCGCGCGCGCGCGCTGATTTTTGGCGCTTTTCGTTTGGGAGGCCGCTTTTTCGCTGGCGTCCCTGTGCATTGCCACATGAATGACGCGGATGGCGGCAACAACGCAAATGCCTGCCTTCTCATTTCTTTTTTCTGACCTCTTGCCCCGCCGCCCGGGTGCGTGAAACATCGCGCGATGAAGCTCTCAGACATCTTTGAAGGATTCGCCCGAATCGACGATGCGGCCGGAGCGATCGAGGTTCATGGCGTCACGGCCGATAGCCGTGCGGTCAAGCCCGGTTACCTGTTTGTCGCGATCGCCGGAGCGAAGGACAATGGCCTTCGCTTCGCTGCCGATGCGGCGAAGGCGGGCGCTGCGGCAATCGTCGCGGAGCGGAACGACGCTGCGTCCGGAGTTCCGATTGTCGTTGTGCCAAGCGCGCGGCGCGCGCTCTCGCTCGTGGCTGCGAAGCTCTATCCGCGACAGCCCGAGATCGTTGCGGCAGTGACCGGCACCAGCGGCAAGACATCGGTCGCGGCCTTCCTGCGCCAGATCTGGGAGGCGGCGGGATATGCAGCGGCAAGCGTCGGCACGATCGGCGTGGTGTCGCCGAAGGGGGCGACCTATGGATCGCTAACCACGCCCGATCCGGTCGATCTTCATCGCACGCTCGATCAACTCGCAGGCGATGGCGTGACGCATCTTGCGATGGAAGCGTCCTCGCACGGTCTCGATCAGCACCGACTTGACGGTGTGCGCGTTGCCGCCGGCGGATTCACAAATCTCAGCCGCGACCACCTCGATTATCATCCCGATCTCGAGTCCTATCTGCAGGCGAAGCTGCGCCTTTTCGAGGACCTGATCGTGCCCGGCGGAGCCGCGGTGATTTCCGCAGATCACGCGGAGGCGAACCGCGTGATTGAATCGGCGTCGAAGCGTGGCCTGCGGGTCTTCACAGTCGGCCGCGACGGCGATGACATCCGCGTGGAAAAGAGCCGCATCGACGGATATGCGCAAAAGCTCACGCTTCGGTTCGACCGGCGCCGATACGAATTGCATCTTCCGTTGGTCGGCGAATTCCAGGTCGAGAATGCGCTCGTCGCGGCGGGGCTTGCGATCGTCACCGGCACGCCGCCCGATGCGGTCTTCGCTGCGCTTGAGGATCTGGAAGGCGCCAAGGGCCGACTGGAATTTGCGGGGCAGAACCGCGGCGCGCCCGTCTTCATTGACTATGCCCACAAGCCGGACGCGCTCGCGAAAACACTCGAGGCGTTGCGCCCTTATGTGAAGCGGCGGCTTGTGGTGGTGTTCGGCTGCGGCGGCAATCGCGACCAAGGCAAGCGGCCGATCATGGGCGCCATCGCTGCCGAGAACGCGGAGCGCGTGATCGTCACCGATGACAATCCGCGGAACGAAAATCCGGCCGCGATCCGTGCTGAAATCCTCAAAGCTGCACCGGGGGCGGTGGAAATCGCCGACCGCGGGGAGGCGATCCGGCGCGCCATCACCGAGCTTGAGGGCGGTGACGTACTGGTGATTGCGGGCAAAGGCCATGAAAGTGGCCAGATCGTCGGCGACCGGGTATTGCCGTTCAGCGATCATGAGGTTGTCGCTGCGGTGCTGGGGGGACTGAAGGCATGAGCGCGAAGGCGTTGTGGGCCGTCGATGCAATGGCGGCCGCCATGCAGGCGCGCGGCGAGGGGCCGTTGCCGAAGACAATTGGTGGCATTTCGATCGACAGCCGTACGCTGTCCCCCGGCGATGCATTTTTCGCGATCGCCGGAGACAACCGTGACGGACACGCCTTCGTCGAAGCCGCGCTCAAGGCCGGCGCCGGGCTCGCGGTGGTCGCGAAGAACAAGCGCGATACGCTTCCCACAGATGTGCCGCTGCTTGTCGTGGATGACGTGCTCGACGCATTGCGCGATCTTGCGCGCGCAGGACGCGCACGCCTCACTGGCAAGGTCATCGCGGTGACGGGTTCAGTCGGCAAGACCTCGACCAAGGAGGCCTTGCGGCTCGTGTTGTCGCGTGAAGGCGAGACACACGCGTCGGCCGCATCGTACAACAATCATTGGGGTGTGCCGCTGTCGCTCGCGCGCTGCCCGGCGGATGTGCGTTTTGCCGTGTTCGAGCTCGGCATGAATCATGTGGGAGAAATCGGTCCGCTGTCGCGCCTTGTGCAGCCAGATATTGCGATCATCACAACCGTCGCCCCGGTGCATCTCGAACATTTCCCGTCGATCGATGCGATTGCCGATGCCAAGGCTGAAATTTTCGAGGGGCTGATCGAGGGCGGCATCGCAATCCTCAATCGCGATAATGAGCAATTCAACCGCCTGGCCGATCGCGCGCTCGACGCGCGGGTGTCGCGCGTTGTCTCGTTCGGCGAGGAGGCGGGGGCCGACGCGCAGCTGACAAGATGCGTGCTGCAGCCGGACTTCTCCACGGTTCAGGCGCGCATTCTCGGTGATGACGTGACCTACAAGCTCGGCGCTCCGGGACGGCATCTTGTGATGAATTCGCTCGCCGTGCTCGCGGCCGCAAAGCTTGCAGGCGCCGACCTTGCGATGGCGGCGCTCGCACTTGCCGATTTGCAGCCGGCCAGCGGACGCGGCACGCGCATCATGCTGGATGTGCCGGGCGGGCAGGCCCTGCTGATCGACGAGAGCTACAATGCCAATCCGGTTTCGATGGCGGCGGCCATTGCGCTGCTGGGGCAAGCACAGCCCGGGCCGCGCGGGCGACGGATCGCCGTGCTGGGCGACATGCTCGAACTCGGCCCGCAATCGGGGGCGTTGCATGCTGGATTGGCCCAGCCGATTGTGGATCACGCGGTGGATCTGGTGTTTTGCGCCGGTCCCGCCATGCGAAATCTGTGGGAGGCGCTTCCCTCCAATCGCCGGGGCGGCTATGCAAACGACTCCGGCGCCCTCGAACCGCAGGTTCTCGACGCGGTCTCGGGCGGCGACGCCATCATGATCAAGGGCTCTTTCGGCTCGAAAATGACGCCAATCGTCAAGGCGCTGCAGCGCAAATTCGCGTCTCGCGCCGCGATGGATACAGCGCAAGGTTGATCGCCGCATGCTCACTTGGCTTGCCGACTATTCCGAGTCCTTCCAGGCTCTGAACATCTTCCGATACATCACTTTCCGCACCGGCGGCGCGCTGATGACAGCGGCGCTGTTCATGTTCATCGCTGGTTCGCCGATCATCGACTGGTTGCGCGCCGCGCAAGGCCGGGGACAGCCGATCCGCGAGGATGGCCCGCAATCGCATCTGAAGAGCAAGATCGGCACGCCGACTATGGGCGGGCTGATGATCATTTTTGCGGTGACGGTTTCCACCATCCTGTGGGCTAATGTCTACAATCCGTATGTCTGGATCGTGCTCGGCGTGACCGTCGCGTTCGGAATGATCGGCTTCTATGACGACTATCTGAAGGTGACCAAACAGCAAGCCTACACGGCCTTCTCAGGCAAGCTGCGCATCACGGCGGAAACCGTGGTTGCGATCCTTGCCTGTCTTGCGATCTCCCAACTCGGGCGGCCGGCTTTCGCCACTTCGCTGACCTTTCCGTTCTTCAAGGACCTGATCCTCGATCTCGGATGGTTCTTCATCGTGTTCGGCGCCTTCATCATTGTCGGCGCGGGCAATGCGGTGAACCTGACCGACGGTCTCGACGGCCTTGCGATTGTTCCGGTGATCATCGCGGCGCTCAGCTTCGGACTGATCGCCTATCTCGCCGGCAATGCGCTGTTCGCGGATTATCTGCAGATCCATTACGTCGCCGGCACCGGCGAACTAGCGGTGTTATGCGGCGCTGTCATAGGGGCGGGGATAGGCTTCCTCTGGTACAACGCGCCACCGGCCTCGATCTTCATGGGCGATACCGGATCGCTCGCGCTCGGCGGCCTGATCGGTACCGTCGCGGTTGCGACCAAGCACGAGATCGCGCTCGCGATCATCGGCGGCCTGTTCGTGCTCGAGGCTGTTTCGGTGATCGTCCAGGTGGTCTCTTTCCGGATGTTCGGGAAGCGGGTGTTCCGCATGGCGCCGATCCATCACCACTATGAGCAGAAGGGCTGGACCGAGCCGCAGATCGTGATCCGGTTCTGGATCATCTCGATCATGCTCGCGCTGATCGGGCTGTCGACGCTGAAGCTGCGATGATCCCCGTCACCACCTTTGCCGGAAAGCGCGTCGCCGTCTTCGGTCTCGGCGGATCGGGGCTTGCGACGTGTTACGCGCTGATTGCGGGCGGGACGGATGTCATCGCCTTCGACGATGATGCGAAGAAGGTGGCGCAGGCGGCCGACGCGAAGGTCAACACCGCGGACCTGCACAATGTCGACTGGTCGAAGGTTGCGGCGCTGGTTCTCACGCCGGGCGTGCCGCTGACGCATCCGGAGCCGCATTGGTCGGCGAAGCTTGCCACGGCTGCGGGCGTCGAAATCATCGGCGATGTCGAATTGTTCTGCCGCGAGCGCCGCGCCCATGCTCCGGACGCGCCGTTCGTCGCCATCACCGGCACGAATGGCAAATCGACCACCACCGCGCTGATCGCGCATCTTCTCCGCCACGCGGGACGTGATGTGCAGATGGGCGGCAATATCGGGGTGCCGGTGCTGCAGCTCGATCCGCCCGGCCCGCAGCGCAACTACGTCATCGAATGCTCGTCCTATCAGATCGACCTTGCGCCATCGATCGCCCCGACCGTCGGCATCATGCTCAACGTCACGCCGGATCACATCGACCGGCACGGCACAATCGAGCATTACGCGGCGGTGAAGAGCCGGATCCTCGGCCGCGCCAAGGTGCGCATTATCGGCGTCGACGACGACTACGGGCGCGGCATGGCGAAGAATTTCACCGCGATGCAGCGGCCGATCGTGCCGATCTCGATCAAGCAGATCATCCCGCATGGCTATGTCGGCGGCGAACGCAACATCTATCGCACCGGCGGCAGCGAAGCTGACGATATCGCGGATCTGACCGGCATCGGTTCGCTGCGCGGCAGCCACAACATGCAGAATGCGGTGGCGGCCTTCGCGGCCTGTTCGGCGCTGGGTGTCGACGACAAGACCTTGCAGGAAGGTTTGCGCACGTTTCCCGGCCTTGCTCATCGCATGGAAGAGATAGGGAAGAAGGGCGCGGTGCTGTTCATCAACGATTCCAAGGCGACGAACGCCGACTCCGCGGCGAAGGCGCTAGCCTCGTTCGAGAACATCTACTGGATCGCGGGCGGCCTTCCGAAGGAGGGCGGCATCGCGAGCCTTGCGGAATTCTTTCCGCGCATCGCCAAGGCCTATCTGATCGGCAAGGCAGCGCCGGATTTCGCAAGGACGTTAGACGGGCATGTCGCCTACGACATGGCGGAGACGCTGGATGTGGCGCTGGAGCATGCGGCCCGCGATGCGGTGGCCGCCGGCAAACCGGCTGCGGTGCTGCTCTCACCCGCCTGCGCGTCGTTCGATCAGTTTCCGAATTTCGAAGTGCGCGGAAACAGGTTCCGCGAGTTAGTGCAGGCACTGTTGTGATCATCGTGGCCGAGCTTGTCCCGGCCATCCACGCCTGCGTTGGCCAGGACATGGATGCCCGCGACAAGCGCGGGCGTGACGGTCGATAGGGCGTTCATTAATCAAACCTAAACCCCGACAGGTGACTTTGAACCTTCGGGGGTTTCATGATCTCGCGCACGCAGCTTACGCCATTTGCCGTCTGGTGGTGGACGATCGACCGCCTGTTGCTGGCGGCGCTCGGCGCGCTCATGCTCGCCGGCATCATCCTGCTGCTCGCCGCGAGTTCGCCGGTTGCCACCAAGCTCGGGCTCGACCCGTTCTATTTCGTGAACCGGCAGATCCTCTATCTGATCCCGGCGATCGTGATCATGCTGGGAACCTCGCTCCTGTCACCGCAGCAGATCAGGCGGCTGGCACTTGCGGTGTTCGTTGTCGGCATCGTGCTGCTGGCGGGGACGCTGGTGTTCGGCACCGAGATCAAGGGCGCGCGGCGCTGGATCGTGCTGCTCGGCGTCAACATTCAGCCGTCAGAATTCGTCAAGCCCGCCTTTGTGATCCTGATCGCCTGGCTGTTCGCGGAATCCGCACGCAAGCCGGAGATGCCGGCCAATACGATGGCGCTGGCGCTGTTGGGATTGGTCGTCACTCTGCTGATGATGCAGCCGGACGTCGGTCAGACCATGTTGATCGCGATGGTCTGGGGCGCGCTGTTCTTCATGGCGGGCATGCGGGTGATCTGGGTCGTCGGCCTTGCCGGCACCGCCGTGGCAGGCCTCGGCGCGGCGTATCTGACGGTGCCGCATGTGGCGCGTCGCGTGAAGCGCTTCCTCGATCCGTCCTCCGGCGACACATTTCAGGTCGATAACGCGGTCGAGTCATTCCTGCGAGGCGGCTGGTTCGGCCAGGGGCCGGGCGAGGGTACGGTGAAGCGCATCCTTCCTGACAGTCATGCAGACTTCATCTTCGCGGTGGCGGCCGAGGAGTTCGGCATCGTCCTGTGTCTGATCGTGGTCGGATTGTTCGCCTTCATCGTGATCCGGGTGCTGTCGCGTGCGATGGCGGCGCAGGATCCGTTTGCGCGTTATGCCTCTGCCGGTCTTGCGATCCTGTTCGGCACCCAGTCCGCGATCAACATGTCGGTCAATCTCCACCTCATTCCGGCCAAGGGCATGACCCTGCCATTCATCTCCTATGGCGGCTCATCGCTGCTGTCGTTGGCGTTCGGGATGGGCATGGTGCTGGCGCTGACCCGCGAGCGTCCGCGCGCCGAGCAGTTCGGCCGCCATGGCGGCGCCATGCCGCTGCCACGCACCGCCTAGCCGCGCAATCCGGAATCGGGCGCACGGGCGCAGATGTGACGCTTCTGTATTTCTGCGTCGCCCTCTAGACTGACCTCATGACTGAAAGCCAGGTTGCTCCCCGCTCCAATCTGCTCGTCATGGTCGCCGCCGGCGGGACCGGCGGGCATCTGTTTCCGGCTGAATCGCTGAGCGCGGCGTTGGCGAAACGTGGTGTGCCGACCGTGCTCGCGACCGACAACCGTGCAGCCAAATACGGCGAGCATTTCAAGTCGATGGTCGTCGTGCCGAGCGCAACCTTTCGCGGACGCGATCCGATTTCGATCATCCGCTCGGGGGCCACGCTCACCCACGGCCTGGTCAAGGCGATCATGATGGTGCGTAGCGTGAAGCCGTCGGTTGTCGTCGGCTTTGGCGGCTATCCGTCAGTGCCGCCGGTCTTCGCCGCGAGCCTGATGAAAATCCCGACCGTCCTGCATGAACAGAACGCGGTGATGGGTCGTGCCAACCGATTTCTCGCCTCACGCGTCAGCGCGATCGCGACCGGCTTTGCCGGCGTGACCGACAAGGACAAATCGCTCGCAATCAAGACAACCTGCATAGGCAATCCGCTGCGGCCGGCGGTGCTTGCGGCCACCGGCACGCCGTTCGCACCGATTGAGCCGAACGGCCCGCTGCACATGCTCGTATTTGGCGGCAGCCAGGGTGCGCGCATCATGGCTGATATTGTTCCGCCCGCTGTGGCCAAACTCCAGCCGCATCTGCAGATGCGGTTGAAGATCACCCAGCAGGTGCGCGAGGAGGATATGCCGCGCGTGCGCGAGGTCTATACGCGCGCACAGGTCACGCATGAGATCGCGCCGTTCTTCACCGATCTGCCGGCGCGCATGGCCGCCAGCCATCTGGTGGTGTCGCGATCCGGGGCGGGAACGGTTGCGGAGCTATCTGCGATCGGCCGGCCGTCCATCCTGGTGCCGCTTCCACATGCGTTGGATCAGGACCAGGCGGCCAATGCGGCCGTGCTGGAAAAGGCCGGGGGCGCAATCCGCATTCTACAGAAGGATTTCACTCCGGACCGTCTTGCCACGGAAATTGACGGGCTGGCGGCCGATCCGGATCGCCTTGCCACAATGGCGGCGCGGGCCAAGGGCATAGGGGTGCTTGACGCCGCCGACCGGCTGGCTGATCTGGTGCTGAAGGTCGCCCGGGTTGCGGCCCAGGATCGGGTGGACTAGGCCGTCATGGCCGGCACAAGGCCGGGCGCGACGAAACCAAAATCGACGCTAGTGTTCGGGGGATTCACCGCATGAAGTTGCCGCGCAATCTTGGGTCGATCCATTTCGTCGGGATCGGTGGCATCGGCATGAGCGGGATTGCGGAGGTGCTTGCCAATCTCGATTATACGGTGACCGGCTCCGACGTGTCCGAAAGCGCGAACGTCAAGCGGCTGCGCGACAAGAACATCAAGGTTGCCGTCGGCCATGACGCCAAGAATGTCGATGGCGCGAGCGTGGTCGTGGTGTCGTCTGCGATCAAGCGCGACAATCCCGAACTGATCGCCGCGCGAGCCAAGCGGTTGCCGGTGGTGCGGCGCGCGGAAATGCTGGCCGAACTGATGCGGTTGAAGTCGGCGGTCGCGATTGCGGGTACGCACGGCAAGACCACGACGACGTCGATGGTAGCGACCCTGCTTGATGCGGGCGGGCTGGACCCGACCGTGATCAACGGCGGCATCATCAATGCATATGGCACGAATGCGCGGCTCGGTGCCGGCGACTGGATGGTGGTGGAGGCGGACGAGTCCGACGGCACGTTCCTGAAGCTGCCGGCCGACGTTGCGATCGTCACCAACGTCGATCCGGAGCATCTCGATCACTTCAAGACCTTCGATGCGGTGAAGGAGGCGTTCAAGGCCTTTGTCGAGAACGTGCCGTTCTACGGTTTCGCCGTCATGTGTACCGATCATCCGCAGGTGCAGGCGCTGGTCGGCCGCATCGAAGACCGCCGCATCATCACTTATGGTGAGAATCCGCAGGCCGATGCTCGTCTCGTCGGGCTCACGCACAAGGGCGGTGTGTCGCGATTTTCGGTGGTGTTCCGCGGCCAGGATGCGCAGGCCGAGCATGTCATCGACAATCTTTCGCTTCCGATGCCGGGGCGGCACAACGCGCTCAATGCGACGGCGGCCATCGCCGTTGCCCACGAATTGCTGGTCTCCGACGAGCAGATCCGTAACGCGATTGCGTCATTCGGCGGCGTGAAGCGCAGGTTCACCCGCACAGGCGAGTGGAACGGCGTGACCGTGATCGACGACTACGGTCATCATCCGGTCGAGATCGCCGCCGTGTTGCGGGCCGCGCGGGAAGCGAGCGAAGGTCGCGTGATCGCCGTGGTGCAGCCGCATCGCTATACCCGGCTGAAGGAATTGTTCGAGCAATTCTGCACCTGCTTCAACGATGCGGACGCCGTGATCGTTGCAGACGTCTATTCGGCCGGCGAAGCGCCGATCGAGAATGTCGACCGCGATCATCTTGTCGCGGGCATGCGTGCGCGCGGCCATCGCAATGTCTCTGCGCTGGAAAGCTCGGAGCGGCTGGCGTCGATGATCCGCGGTATCGCCAAGCCCGGCGACATGGTGGTCTGCCTGGGCGCCGGCAACATCACGCAATGGGCCTACGCGCTGCCCGGCGAGTTGCAGTCGCTGGGGTGAGCGCGTAACACGGCCGCATGACTTTCCCCGACATCACTCCCGACCTGAAATCGCGTATGCCGGCTTTGCGCGGCCGGTTGCTCGCCAACCAGCCGCTTGCTGAACTCACATGGTTTCGCGTCGGTGGTCCTGCGCAGGTCTTGTTCATGCCGGAGGACGAGAAAGATCTCGCCTATTTCCTGGCGAACCTTTCCGACGACATTCCGGTGATGGTCGTTGGGCTCGGCTCGAACCTGATCATCCGTGACGGCGGCGTGCCGGGCGTGGTCGTGCGGCTTGGTCGCGGCTTTAACGAAATGCATGTCGAAGGAACGCGCCTTCGCGCCGGCACGGCCGTGCCGGACGTGAAAGTCGCGCGCGCGGCGCAGGAGGCGGGTATCTCCGGTCTCGCTTTCTATCGCGGTATTCCCGGAGGCATCGGTGGAGCGCTGCGCATGAATGGCGGCGCCTACGGCCGCGAGACCAAGGACGCGCTGGTCGAGGCGCGTGGCGTCGACCGGAGAGGCAACGTCCGCGTCTACAGCAAGGCCGACATGAACTACACTTACCGGCATTGCGGAGCGCCGGAGGACATGATCTTCACGCAAGCGCTGTTCGAAGGTGTCAGTGGCGATCGCGCGACGATCGCGGCTGAAATGGACAAAATCACCGAGTCGCGCGAGGCGACGCAGCCGATCAAGAGCCGCACCGGCGGATCGACCTTCAAGAACCCGCCCGGTCAGAAAGCGTGGCAACTGATAGACGCCGCCGGCTGTCGCGGACTGGTCGTGGGGGATGCGCAGGTGTCCGAGCTGCACTGCAATTTTCTGATCAATCGCGGCAATGCAACTGCGTCCGACATCGAGACGCTAGGCGAGACCGTCCGCGAGCGCGTGAAAGCGACATCGGGCGTGACGCTCGAATGGGAAATCAAGCGGATTGGAGTGAGTGCGTGAAAAAGGACCCTGTCATTGTCGTCGGTGGCGGGCTCGGTGGCGCCATGGCGGCGCTGGCGCTCGGGCGGAAGGGGTTCGACGTTCTTCTGCTCGAGGAGGCGCAAGAGTTCGGGGTCATCGGCTACGGCATTCAGCTCGGGCCCAACGTGTTCTGGATGCTCGACCGGCTCGGCGTGACGGATGCTGTTCTGGCGGTTGCGCTGCGGCCGAAGTCGATCGTCATGTACGACTGGATCGATGGCAAGGCGATTGCGCGCATCCCGACCGGCGAATCCTTTCTGCAGCGTTTCAAGAGGCCCTATGTCGTCATTCATCGCGTCGATCTTCATCGGGTCCTGCTGGATGCGTGCCGCGCGATGCCGAACGTGCAGATGATCGCGGATACCGCGGTCAAGTCGTTTGAGGATCTCGGTGACCGCGTGCGGGTCGATATCACCGACGGCCGCCAATACGAAGGCGCGGCGCTAATTGGCGCCGACGGCATCCGCTCCATCATCCGCCAGCAGATGACCAACGAGGGGCCGCCGCGTACGCTCGGCTATGTCGCCCACCGCACCATCGTGCCGATGGACGATGTCAATTTCGACGTGGACACCGACAACGTGGTGATGTGGTCCGGCGACGGCTTCCACATCGTCCATTATCCGCTTCGGGATCATACCCTGTTCAATGTCGTCACCGTGTTCAAGACGCTGGACATGGCGCCGACCGATACCGACAGTCCGCATCCAGATCTAGCGCGCGTGTATCGCGACTCGCATCCGACCATGAAGAAGCTTTGGGCGATGATGGATCTGTCGCGGCGCGGTTGGGTGTCCCATGATCGCGACCCGATCCGGCACTGGAGCCGCGGCCGCGTCACCTTGCTGGGCGATGCCGCGCATCCGACGCTGCAGAGCCTCGCGCAGGGCGCCTGCATGGCGATCGAGGATGCGGTGTGCCTCGCCGAATTGCTCAGCGATACCTCCGGAAATCAGGTCGAAGCCAGCTTCAGGCAGTATGTGAACGCCCGCTATTTGCGGACAGCCCGGGTTCAATACGAGTCCCGCTATCTCTGGGACAATTGGTACCATGTTGGCGGTATCGAACGCGAAGTCATGCGTGAGATCTGGGAGAAGAAGAGCGAGCAGGACATGTTCGACTGCGTCGCCTGGCTCTATGACGGCTTCAAGTTACCCGGCAAGCAGGAGGCTGCATGACCAAGCACGTCGCATTCCTGATGGGGGGCTGGTCGTCGGAGCGTGAGGTTTCGCTGAACTCCGGCAACCCTTGCGCTGATGCCGCCGAGCGCGCGGGCTATCGCGTCACGCGCGTCGATGTCGCGCGCAACATCGCGACCGTGCTCGATGAACTGAAGCCGGATGTTGCGTTCAACATCCTGCACGGGCGGCCGGGCGAGGACGGAACCATCCAGGGCATCCTCGAAATCCTCAGCATCCCGTACACGCATTCCGGCGTTCAGGCGTCCTCGCTTGCTATGAAGAAGGACGCGGCCAAGGTGATGCTTGCCGCGGCCGGTGTGCCGGTGCCGCAGGGCAAGGTGATTTCGCGCTTCGAAGCCGGCAAGGCGCATGCGCTGCCGCGTCCCTATGTGATCAAGCCGATCGCGGAAGGCTCGAGCGTCGGCGTGTTCATCGTCACCGACAATCACGAGCATCCGCCGCAGGAATTGTTCCGTGAGGACTGGACATTCGGCGAGATGGTGCTGTGCGAGACCTATATCCCCGGCAAGGAACTGACCTGCGCGGTGGTGAAGGGCGAGGCCACCGGCGTGATCGAGATCGTACCCAAGGTCCGGTTCTACGATTTCGAGGCGAAATATGCGCCCGGCGGTTCCGAACACGTGCTGCCGGCGGTGATCCCTGACGAAATCACGCGCGCCGTGCAGCGCTTCACGGTGATGGCGCACAACGCGCTCGGCTGTCGTGGCGTGTCGCGCGCCGATTTCCGCTACGACGACACCCGCGGGGTCGATGGGCTGGTCTGCCTCGAGGTCAATACGATCCCCGGCATGACGCGGACCTCGCTTGTACCCGAACTTGCCGCGCATGCCGGTATCTCGTTCGAGGATCTGATTACCTGGATGATCGAGGATGCGTCGCTGAACAGGTGAGGCCGGTTGCCCCGGCGGAAGCCGGCCTGACGACCTGGGACTTGTGGCGTGTCGCGGCCGCGGCAACGACCGGCCGGTTCGCAGCGACGATTTGTTAAACATTTACCAAAACTTTACCAAACGCGCCGAAGACTGACCCGACGAGGCTCATCACGCTCTAGGCTGCCTTTCGGGGCGCCGTGCTGTGACGCGCACGGAATGTTCGCTGCAACCGCAGCGAGGGGGACGGAGGTCTTGGTGTCTTTCGGACGACGCCATCGCAAGCTCAATCGGATCGCGTGCCGCTGCTGGCTTTGCAGCGCCGGGCAGGCGTGAGGGGCTGGCCGATGGCTGATCGGGTACGCATCGCTCAATCGGAGACGCGCAGCGCCGGACAGCGCCGCACGAGCAGGATGCAGCGGCTCGCGATGCGCATCGACCGTCTCGTGCCGCGCGGCGCGGGCACGCTGTCGGCACTGGCGCTCGTGCTTGCGAGCGTCGGCTATGGCGTCGTCAAGGGCGGCCATACCGAGGCGGTCGCGGCCCAGATTGCCGATATCCGCGATGCGGCGGCGAACTCTGTCGGCTTCGAGATCGCTTCGATCGCGCTGACCGGCGAGAAGCAGCTCACCCGCGAAGAGATTCTCAACATCGCCGGCATTTCGGGGCGTGCCTCGCTGCTGTTTCTCGATGCCGATGCGGCTCGTGCCCGGCTGAAGGCCAATCCCTGGATCGCGGACGCCACGATCCTGAAACTGTTCCCGGACCGCTTGCACATCGCCGTCACCGAACGGCGCGCCTTTGCGCTTTGGCAGAAGGACGGCCGTGTCGGCGTCGTCTCCCGCGATGGCGTGACGGTCGAGCCCTTCGTCGCCCCGCATGTCGCCCATCTGCCTCTGGTCGTGGGCGAAGGCGCAAACGTCAAGGCGGCCGAGTTTCTCAGCGTGATGAATAACTATCCGGAGTTGCGCGATCAGGTTCACGCCTACGTTCTGGTGGCGGACCGTCGCTGGAATCTGCGGTTGAAGAACGGCATCGATATCCGCCTGCCGGAAGCCGATCCGGTCGAAGCGATCGAGGCGCTGCTTGAGCTCGATCGCGACAAGAAGCTACTGACCCGCGACATCCTCGCCATCGATCTGCGGATCCACGACCGCGTGACCGTTCGCCTGTCCGACGAAGCTGCGGCCGCGCGTGCGGAGGCGCTTAAAGAAAAGAAAGCCAAGCGCAAGGCAGGTGACGCATGAGCCTCCTGCAAGCCGGCGTCGCTCCCAAGATGAAGCCGATTTCTCCGAAGCGGACGGCTCTCGTCGCCGCGCTCGATGTCGGCACCAGCAAGGTCGTCTGCGTGATCGCGCGGCTCGATCCGAAGCCGGGCCACGACGTGCTGCGACGCCGCAGCCATGCGATCGAAGTCATCGGCTTCGGGCACACCGAGGCGCGCGGCATGAAGGCCGGCAGCGTCGCGGACCTTGAGGCCGCCGATCGCGCGATCCGGCACGCGGTGGAGCTCGCCGAGCAATCCGCGGGCGTGCATCTGGAGTCCGTTGCGGTCTCGATTTCGGCCGGACGGCTTGCGAGCGAGCGGTTCACGGCGTCGGTCGACGTGGCAGGTCCGTCGATTCGCGACAGCGACATCGCCCGGCTGCTGCAGGCCGGCAGTCAACATTCCGGCCGGGAGGGGCGGGTCGTCCTTCACTCGCTGCCGCTGGGCTATGCCATTGACGGCGTTCACGGGATCAGGGACCCGCGCGGCATGCTCGCGCGCCGGTTCGGCCTCGACATGCATGTCGTGACTGCCGACACGGCCGCGCCGCGAAACCTTATGCTTGCGATCGAGCGGGGCCAGCTGTCGGTCGAGGCGATGGTCGCGTCGCCCTACATGGCCGGGCTGTCAGCTCTCGCGGACGACGAGTCCGATCTCGGCGCTGCAATCGTCGATATGGGCGCTGGAACGACGACGATCGCGGTGTTCTCGGGCGGCCGGTTCGTCCATGTCGATGGCTTCGCGGTCGGCGGCTATCACGTGACCATGGACCTTGCGCGTGGACTGAACGCGAGGGTCGCAGACGCCGAGCGAATCAAGACGTTCTATGGCACAGTCGCGTCTGGAATGAGCGACGAACGCGATATGATTCCGGTGCCCTCAGTTGGTTCGGATTCGCGTGAGCCGCCGCAAGTCGTCTCCCGCGCCGCGTTGGTCCCGTTTATCAGGCCGCGCGTCGAAGAAATCCTGGAGATGGTTCGCGACCGGCTTTCGGCGTCTCCGTTCGCGGCCGAACCGCAGGGGACTGTGGTGCTGACAGGCGGCGCCAGCCAGCTTGCAGGCTTGCCGGACATCGCGTCGCGCATTCTGGGGCGTCAGGTGCGTGTGGGAAGGCCCTTGGGCGTGTCCGGTCTGCCGGAAGCAGCCAAGGGGCCTGCTTTTGCCGTCGCTGCGGGGCTGCTCGTGTATCCCCAGGCGGCGCATCTCGAACACTTCGAACCGCGGAAAACGCGGCAAATGATGACAGGAACAGGCGGTTATTTCGCAAGGGTCGGTCGATGGCTGAAAGAAGGCTTCTGATGACCCGAATGCAGGATCTCCGGGACGGCCGGCGGCGGACCGGTCTTTTCGGGGACGCTACTCACGCCCGCGTATGGAAGAGGCAGCCATGACAGTTAATCTCACAGCTCCGGACATCCGCGAGTTGAAGCCCAGGATCACCGTCTTCGGTGTCGGTGGGGCCGGCGGCAACGCGGTCAACAACATGATCTCGGCCGGGCTTCAGGGCGTCGAATTCGTCGTCGCCAACACTGACGCTCAGGCCCTGACATCGTCGAAGGCGCCGCGCAAGATCCAGATGGGTGTGCAGGTCACCGAGGGCCTCGGTGCCGGTTCGCAGCCCGAGGTGGGTAAGGCCGCGGCCGAAGAGGTGATGGACGAGATCCGCGATCACCTGAGCGGCGCGCATATGGTGTTTGTCACGGCGGGCATGGGCGGCGGTACCGGAACCGGTGCTGCGCCGGTGGTCGCCAAGGTCGCGCGCGACATGGGCATTCTCACGGTCGGCGTCGTCACCAAGCCGTTCCAGTTCGAAGGCGATCGGCGCATGCGCTATGCCGAATCCGGCATCGGAGAATTGTCGAAAAATGTCGACACGCTGCTGATCATCCCGAATCAGAATCTGTTCCGGGTCGCCAATGAGAAGACCACCTTCGCCGACGCCTTCGCGATGGCGGACCGGGTGCTCTATTCGGGCGTCGCCTGCGTCACCGACCTGATGGTCAAGGAAGGTCTGATCAATCTCGACTTTGCCGACGTCCGCGCGGTGATGCGCGAGATGGGTAAGGCGATGATGGGTACCGGCGAAGCGTCCGGCGAAAAGCGTGCGATCACCGCCGCGGAAGCCGCGATCGCGAATCCGCTGATCGACGACAACACGATGAAGGGTGCCAAGGGCCTCCTGATCTCGATCACCGGCGGCAAGGACCTGACCCTTTACGAGGTGGACGAGGCCGCGACTCGCATCCGCGAGGAAGTCGACAAGGATGCCAACATCATCGTCGGAGCGACCTTCGACGACAGCCTCGAGGGCATCATCCGCGTCGCCGTGGTTGCCACGGGTGTCGATCGTCCGGCCGTTGGAGCAAAGCCGGCGGCCGAGCCCGCGAAACGTGCTTCGCACGAAATCCCGCGCCCCATCGAGCGCCCGAAGCCGGCCGCCGCCGCGCCCGCGCCTGCTCCGGCACCCGCACCGGCCGCGGCTTACAGCCCGGCTATCGATGCCGCTGCAACTGCCGCCGTCGCCGCCGCTCTCGGCCAGGACATGCAGGACTCCCCGCACGATGCGTTCGACGATGTCACCATCCGTCCGACGCCGCAGAAGCCCTCGCTTTTCGTCGAGCCGGTTGCGCCACCGCCGCCTCCTCAGCCCGAGACGTTCGGCAACTTCATTCCGCCGAACGCCGAGCGAGTGCCGCAGCGTCCGCGGATGCCGCGAATCGATGAATTGCCGCCCCAAACACAGCGTGAGATCCAGGCTCAGCGCGGGGAACTGCCGCCGCAGGAACCCGAAAAGCAGCGAATGTCATTGCTGAAGCGTCTGGCGTCGGCCGGTCTTGGCCTGAAGACGGATGATGATTCGCATCGCGAATCGCACCCGGCACCGGCCCAGCGGATGCCCCAGGTACCGCCGATGCCGCAGCGTGCGGCGCCCCGGCCGACGGAAGGCCGCGATCCGGTATCCGAATATGCGCGCCGTCCTCAGGGACCGCAGGGCCTCGACATGCACGGGCGGCAGGCTCCTGTGAATAATTCGCCCGAGGACGATCAACTCGAGATTCCGGCCTTCCTGCGCCGGCAAGCCAATTGACCGCTCTTTTGATCATGAAATCGGAAAGCCCCGGCCGGACGGCTGGGGCTTTTTGTTTTGCCCGTTCGCTAAGTTGCTGGCCTTTCGAGCAAATCCCGACGATGCAAAAATCGCGTGCAAGCCGGGTGTTGCAAGAAAGTGACAGGTCGTCGGGAAATGCGGCGCATCGCGGACACGAATGCGGCCGGATCAAGGTAACAAAACGTAAAAAAGCGTGACTTTGGAGGATGGGGTACCGGGTCTAAGGTCTGAATGCGACGAGGGTTTTCGCCTCAGGAGATTCGCGCAGGGGGGATAGTCGGTAACGACTACCTGACGAAAAGTTCCGGGCAAAACACTGTCGCTTGGGGTCACTTCGGGGGATTGCGCTGCGCAGCACATCGCGTGGCGTCAGCCGAAAAACAAGACGGAACGAGCGTATGAGAGCCGCAAGGCAGACCACGCTGCGTGAACAGGTTACGGTTTCCGGAATTGGGGTTCATTCCGGGTTGCCCGTTAACCTCACTCTCAATCCTGCCGATGCCGACACGGGCATCGTTTTTTCCCGGACGGATCCGGATGGTCGTGAGCGCGAAGTCCGCGCCGACTATCGCGCTGTAACGGCGACGGAACTGGCAACGGTTCTTGGCGACGAGTCGGGCATCCTGTGCTCGACCGCCGAACATATTCTCGCGGCTCTTCGCGGCCTTGGCGTGGATAACGTGCTCGTCGAGATCGACGGACCCGAAGTGCCGATCATGGACGGCAGCGCGGCACCATTCGTGGCAGCAATCGACCAGGTCGGCATCAAGACGCTGTCCAGCGCGCGCCGCTACATCAAGGTTCTTAAACCGGTTTCCGTCGCTAAGGGCGAATCCTTCGGCGAACTGCGCCCCGCCGAAAGCGGTTTCCGCCTCGACGTGGAAATCAATTTCGACTCCGTCCTGATCGGCCGGCAGTCGCTTGCCCTCGATCTCACGCCCGAAGCGTTCCGCAGCGAACTGTCGCGCGCGCGCACCTTCGGTTTCATGAAGGATGTGTCGGCGCTGTGGAGCGCGGGCAAGGCGCTCGGTGCATCTTTTGAAAACACGCTGGTTCTGAGCGAGAATCGTATTCTGAACAGCGAAGGGTTGCGCTATCCGGACGAATTCGTGCGCCACAAGGCGATGGATGCAGTCGGCGATCTGGCGCTTGCTGGTGCGCCGATCATTGGCGCCTTCCGGTCGGTCCGCGGCGGTCATCGGCTCAATCATGCCGTGCTGGTCGCGCTGATGTCGGACCCGTCGGCCTATGCTGTGGTCGAGGCCGGCGAAACCCGCCGCGTCCGCGGACATGCCGAAGTCGCTGGCATGGTCGCCCCGGCGTACGGTCCGGACGTTTCCTGACGACGCGGACACGCGCCTTATCCTCGGTTTCGCGTTCACGCCGCGCTGGCCTGGGGTGCAGGTTAACTGTCGCCTTAATCCCGGCCCAATATCGTAAGAAACCCAACAGGGTCGACTTGGGGGATCACCGCTTTTCCGGCTAGGAAGGGTGGGACGGGGTTACGCGATCAGCGGCCTTCCCCCTCGGTAAGGAACGTTGCGCGAGTATGACAGCGAGTAAACGCATCGTCGCGAGATGGGTGCCGACCGCAAGGCAGGCAGGCCGCGCGCTGTCGCGTGGATTTGCCGTTGCTCTCGTCGCTGCCGCGCTCGCGGGCTGCGCGAGCGACAAGGAGCTTACGATCCCGGACGAGCCGGCCGACAAGCTCTACAACGAAGGCCTCTACCTGCTGCAGCAGAAGAAGGACTTCAAGGAGGCGGCCAAGAAATTCGAAGAGGTCGATCGCCAGCATCCGTATTCGGACTGGGCGCGCAAGGCGCTGCTGATGCAGGCCTACGCGTACTACGAAGCGCGCGAATACGACGATACGATCACCGCCGCGAAGCGATATGTGGCGATGCATCCCGGCAGTCCGGATGCCGCTTACGCGCAATACCTGATCGGCTCGTCCTATTATGAGGTAATCCCGGACGTCACGCGCGACCAGCAGCGCACCGAAGCGGCGATGAAGGAGCTGGAGCAGGTCATCCGCCGCTATCCGAACACCGAATACGCCAACAGCGCCAGGAAGAAGCTCGATGTCGCGCGCGACCAGCTCGCCGGCAAGGAGATGATGATCGGGCGCTTCTACCTGAACAAGAAGGACTTCACCGGCGCGATCAATCGCTTCAAGCTGGTGGTGACGCAATATCAGACCACGCGCCATGTCGAGGAAGCGCTGATGCGGCTGACCGAGGCTTATATGGCGCTCGGTATCGTGCAGGAAGCACAGACCGCGGCGGCCGTGCTGGGGCACAATTTCCCGGACAGCCCCTGGTATCAGAACGCGTACAAGCTCGTTCAGAGCGGCGGGCTTGAGCCGGCCGAGAACAAGCAGTCCTGGATCAGCAAGCTGTTCCAGCAGAAGCCGTCCACCGGCGAAGTGCGAATCGGTACCCCGGTCGTGCGCTGATCGATGGCCGATGGCGGCCATCCGCTCCCATCCCTTCCAGGACAGGTAATTTTAAGGCTGTCGACGCGTCGCATCGTGCTAGAATAAAACGAGAACGGCGCTGATTTGGGGGTGCCGTTTGCTGCTCTACAGACACTGATTTCACAAAGATTTCGCATGCTCGTCCGTCTGTCGATTCGCGACATCGTTCTGATCGACAAGCTCGATCTCGAATTCGCCAACGGACTTGCCGTCCTCACCGGCGAGACCGGGGCAGGCAAATCCATCCTGCTCGATGCGTTTGCTCTCGCGCTCGGTGCGCGGGGGGATGCGGGCTTGGTGCGCCAGGGCGCCGAGCAGGGGCAGGTCACGGCGGTCTTCGATGTGCCGGCAAAACATCCGGCGCGCGCGCTGCTCAGGGAGCAGGGGATCGAGGCGGACGACGACCTGATCGTGCGCCGCACGCAGTCGCTCGACGGCAAAACGCGCGCCTTCATCAACGACCAGCCGGTATCCGTGCAGGCGCTGCGGAGCCTTGGCGCAGCGCTCGTCGAAATTCACGGTCAGCATGACGACCGCGCGCTGGTGGATGCCGCCACGCACCGCGCGCTGCTCGATGCCTATGCGGGTCTCGAAGACCAAGCGGCCGATGTCGCGGCGCTATGGGACGAGCGGCGCTCTGCGGCGGAGGCGGTCGAATCCCACCGCGCCGAGACCGAACGCGCGCAGCGCGAGGCCGATTATCTGCGGCACGCGGTCGATGAACTGGGAAAGCTCCGGCCTGAAGCTGGCGAGGAAACGCAGCTCGCGGAGCGCCGCACGTCGATGATGCAGTCGGAAAAGATCGCCGGCGACTTGCGCGATGCCTACGACGCCGTGGCAGGAAATGCATCGCCGGTGCCGGGCTTCGCATCCGCGATCCGCAGGCTTGAGCGCCGGACGGCGCAGGCGCCGGGCCTCGCCGATCCCGCGATCAAGGCGCTCGATACCGCGCTGACGGCCATCGAGGAGGCGCGGGTCCATCTCGAGAATGCCTTGCGGGCCGCGAATTACGATCCGGCGGAACTCGAGCGAATCGAGGAGCGGCTTTTTTCACTGCGCGCGGCCGCCCGCAAATACAATACGCCGGTCGACAATCTTGCGGCACTGGCCGAGCGATACGCGGAGGCCCTTGCGCTGATCGACGCAGGCGCCGAGAAGCTCGCCGCGCTGGAAAAAGCTGCGGCGGAGACCGAGGCGCGTTTCCGAAAGTCGGCGGCCGCATTGTCGGACGCGCGCAAGAAGGCGGCGGCGAAACTCGACAAGGCGGTCAACACCGAGATCAAGCCGCTCAAGCTGGATCGCGCGGTGTTCTCAACTTCGATCACGACCGATCCGGAGACCGCCGGCCCGCACGGCTTCGACCGGGTCGAGTTCTGGGTGCAGACCAATCCGGGGACACGGCCGGGCCCGCTGATGAAGGTCGCATCCGGCGGCGAACTCGCGCGCTTCCTGCTGGCCCTCAAGGTCGTGCTGGCGGACAAGGGATCCGCGCCGACGCTCGTGTTCGACGAAATCGATACCGGGGTGGGCGGCGCGGTCGCAGACGCTATCGGCATGCGGCTCGCGAAACTTGCGTCTCGCGTGCAGGCGATCGCGGTGACACATGCGCCGCAAATCGCTGCGCGCGCCAACCGGCATTACGTGATCGCCAAAGGAGCGCTCGACAAGGGCAAGCGTGTGGCGACGCGGGTGAGCGAGGTCGCGGCCGAGAGCCGGCGCGAGGAAATCGCGCGCATGCTCGCCGGCGCAGAGATCACCGACGAGGCACGCGCCGCTGCCGAGCGCCTGATCAAGGCGGCGGGGTAGTCCGGCGCCGTGCCTCGCGAATGCGGGGAACTCATTCCATCCGTCGGTGTGGATACCGGATTGCCCACTTTCGCAGGCAATGACACAAAGATCGCCGGCTCATAATGGCTACCGGACCATGGCAAAGCGCGCGTACCCCTTCACTCCGACAGATCAGCTGACCGAGGAACAGGCCGCCGGTGAACTCGCGCGGCTGGCCAAGCTGATCGCCGAGAACGACAAGCTCTATTATCAAAAGGACGCTCCGAAGATCACGGACGCCGAATACGACGCGCTGCGCCAGCGCAACAACGAGATCGAGGCGCGGTTCCCAGAACTGATCCGCAAGGATTCGCCGTCGCAGAAGGTTGGTGCAGCGCCGACAGGGCGCTTCAGGAAGGTGCGGCATGCCGTGCCCATGCTCTCGCTGGACAATGCGTTCAGCGATCAGGACGTCACCGACTTCGTCGATCGGGTGGTGCGGTTTCTGAAGCTCGACGAGCCGCCGGCCTTCACCGCCGAACCCAAGATCGACGGGCTTTCACTGTCGCTGCGTTATCAGGGCGGCGCGCTCGTGACTGGCGCGACACGCGGCGACGGCGCGGAGGGTGAGGACGTCACCGCGAACGTGAAGACGCTGCACGACATTCCGCAGACGCTCAAGGGCCGCAACATTCCGGATGTCGTCGAGATCCGCGGCGAAGTCTACATGACGCATGACGACTTCATCGCGCTCAATAAGCGGCAGGCCGAAGCCGAAGAACCGGTCTATGCGAACCCGCGCAACTCGGCCGCCGGTTCTCTGCGGCAGAAGGATCCCGCAATCACCGCGTCGCGCAAGCTGAAATTCTTCGCCTATGCTTGGGGCGAGATGAGCGCGATGCCGGCGGATACGCAGGTCGGCATGGTTGAATGGATCGGCGAGCGCGGCTTTGTGATCAATCCGCTGTTCAGGTTGTGCAAGTCGGTCGAGGCGATGCTCGACATGTATCGCGACATCGAACAGAGGCGCGCGACGCTCGGATATGACATCGACGGCGTCGTCTACAAGCTGAATCGCCTGGACTGGCAGCAGCGGCTTGGCTTCGTCTCGCGTTCGCCGCGCTGGGCCATTGCGCACAAATTCCCTGCCGAGAAGGCGACGACGATCGTCAACGACATCGATATTCAGGTCGGCCGCACCGGTGCATTGACGCCGGTGGCGAAGCTTGAGCCGGTCACGGTCGGCGGCGTGGTGGTCCAGAACGCAACGCTGCACAACGAGGATTACATCAAGGGCATCGGCAACGACGGCAATCCGATCCGTGGCGGCGTCGATATCCGGATCGGCGATACCGTGATCATCCAGCGGGCGGGTGACGTGATCCCGCAGGTGCTGGACGTCGTGCTGGAGAAGCGGCCGAAGAATGCCAGGCCCTACAAGTTTCCGGAAACCTGTCCGGTCTGCGGCAGCCACGCGGTGCGCGAGGATGGCGAAGCGGTGCGCCGCTGCACCGGCGGGCTGATCTGTCCGGCGCAGCAGGTCGAGCGGCTGCGCCATTTCGTGTCGCGCGACGCCTTCGACATCGAGGGATTGGGCGAAAAGCAGGTGCAGGCCTTCTACGCCGACGGCCTTGTGATGGAGCCGGCCGACATCTTCACGCTGCAGGAGCGTGACCGGCGATCGACCAGGAAGCTTGCGGATCGCGAGGGTTACGGCGAGACCTCGGTGCGCAACCTGTTCGCGGCGATCGAAAGCCGTCGCAAGATCCCGCTCAACAAGCTGATCTATGCGCTCGGCATTCGTCACATTGGCGAGACCAACGCGAAGCTGATCGCGCGGCATTATGGAGACATCGCTTCGTTCCTCGACGGTATGAAGGCCGCAGGGAAGGGGAACGATAGCGAAGCCTTTCAGGAGCTGAACAACATCGGAGGCATCGGCGAAGTAGTCGCCGAGGCCATCGTCGAGTTCTTCAAGGAGAAGAAGAATCGCGAGGCGCTCGACCGCCTGCTCGAGCAGATCGAGATCGAGCCGATGGAAAAGGTGAAGTCGGACTCCGCGATCGCGGGAAAGACCGTCGTGTTCACCGGCTCGCTGGAAAAGATGACACGCAACGAAGCGAAGGCGCAGGCCGAAAGGCTGGGCGCGAAAGTTGCGGGTTCAGTCTCGAAAAAGACGGATTACGTGGTTGCAGGTCCGGGCGCGGGATCGAAGCTCGCGGACGCGCAGAAGTTTGGCGTCACCGTCCTCACCGAAGACGAGTGGCTCGCAATGGCCGGGCAATAGTCCGCGAAAAAGCAATCTGACCGCCACCGGCACATTGCGAGGTTGCCCCATATTGCGGTGCTTTCCGGCAAGGCCGGTCAAGCGCGCGCGGCGGTTTATCCTTAGCTCTCATCTGCAGCGACGTCGGAAGGCAGGCCGCGGTTGCATGGATGCGATCGGGCTTTTGCCGGTCCGACGGGTTCGGCTGCGCCGGCTCTGCGATCTCCCTCACGAGAGCGCGAAGCGTATGCAAAGAGCAGAAGGAGACACCGTCATGACCATACGTCACATCATCGGAATTCTGGTTGGCATTGCCGTGCTTGGCACGGCTCCTGCGGCCAGCGCACAGGAAGTGAATGGCGCAATCGCCGCGCACGGCATCAGTGCTGCGCGCGCTGCAGCACTCCGTGAATGCAGTGTGCAGGCCCAGCGCTATCCCGAGACGACCTGGAGTTCGCTGGAATTCGAAGTCTACCGCGCCTGCATGGCCCGCCACGGGCAGGCCGAGTGACCGGCGCTCAGATCTGCCGGCACAGAAACGCAAAGAACGCAGCTGAAACGACGGCCGTCACGATTGCCAGCGGCATGGCGATCGCCGCGGTCGCGACGAAGTAGTTCATCACCTGCGCGACAGTGGCACTGATCGCCATCTGCATAAGCCGGTCAGTGTACTCTTATGAGAACGAACTGCGATGGCCCTGCGTTCATCCGAAATCGCATGGCTGGTTTGGTGCCACTGCTCCATCGGTCTGAACCATTCCTTCCTATGTGCTCTGAAACAGCACATAGGAAGGATTCCCGACCATGCTGAAACATTACCTTGCGGCAATATTGGTGAGCGCGGCTGCGATGGCGCCGCTTTCGCCGGCGAACGCCCAGGACGGTGCCACGAGTGCGGTACGCGCCGCAGCGATCCATGACTGCAGCGTACTGGCAGGGCGATACAACGAGATGACCTTCGGATCGACGGAGTACTATGTCTACAAGTCCTGCATGGCGCGCCACGGACAGGAGGAGTGACCGGCGCTCAGATCCGCCGGCGCAAGAACACGAAGAAGGCGCCCGTTGCCGCGGCTGAAACGACGGCCATCACGATTGCCAGCGGCATGGCGGTCGTTGCGGTCGCAACAAGGTAGCCCATCACCTGTGCCGCAGCGGCCCCCGTCGCCATCTGCAGGAACCCGGTGATACCGGACGCAGTGCCGGCCGCCTGCGGCCGCACGCTGACCGCGCCCGCAACGCAGTTCGGCAGGAAGATGCCGTTGCCGACCGACATCGCGATTTGCGGCACGAAGACCGTCCAGGGGCCCGCGTCGGGAAAAAGCCCGACCGCCGCGATCGTCGCGATTGCGCCCGCCATCTGGAACGCGAGGCCGACGCCGATCATGCGGTCGATGCCATAGCGCTGCACTGTGCGGGTCGTGATGAAATTGCCCACCATGAAGGAGCCGGCAGTCAGCATGAACCACAGGCCGAATTCGGCCGAAGTGCGGGCCATCAGGCTGACCACGATGTGCGGGGCGGCGCCAAGAAGGGCGAAATAGCTCGACGTGCCGAGCGCACAAACCAGCACGTATCCGAGGAAGCGGCGGCTCGCGAACAATTCCCGGCTCTCGCCGAGGATGTAGCGCAGACCCCCACCCGTGACGTGATCCGGGCGCGTCTCGGGCAGCGCAACGAGGATCCAGAGCGTCACCAATGCGGCCGCGCCGCCGACCAGCGCGAATGTGTATTCCCAGCCGAGATGCGTATCGATCGCGCCGCCGATTGTTGGCGAGAGCATCGGCGCTACCACCATCACGGTCGTGACAAGACCAATCATCGCGGCAGCGCGCTCGCGCGAATAAAGATCGCGGATAATGGCGCGTCCGATCACCAGACCGGAGGAGGCGCCGAGCGCCTGCAGTGTGCGGAATGCGATCAGCATCCCGATAGAGGTCGAGAACATCGCCCCGAAGCTCGCCACCGCGGTAATGCAAAGACCCGTCACCAGCACGGGCTTGCGCCCGAACCGGTCGGACAATGGGCCGAGGAACAGCTGCGATATCGCCAGTCCGAACAGATAGAGCGACAGGGTGAGCTGTACGGTCCCGAGGCTGGTGTTGAACAACACCGCCATGGCGGGCGTCGCAGGCACGAGGATGTTGAGCGAAACCGGTCCGATGGCGCTCATCGCCATCAGCAGAATGATCAGGCCGAGCGGCGCGGGGCGCTGATCGGACGCCACGGGGGATTTAGGCGTTTGCGCATCCACGAAAGGACAGACTCTATGCGTTCAGGAGCGGACGGGTCGCAGCCGCGAGCCAGTTCGCTGTGTCCTTATCAACAAGCGGCGTCACCGTCTCTGCAACCCGCGCATGGTAGCTATCGAGCCACGCGATCTCGGCCCCCGTCATCTGGTCGACATCGATCAGCCGCCGGTCGATCGGCGCGAGCGTGATGGTCTCGAATGCGTTCATCGGCTTTTCGGCGCCCGGAATTGGCGGCGCCGCGATCACCAGAACGAGATTTTCGATCCGGATGCCGAACCCGCCCTCCTTGTAGTAGCCCGGCTCGTTGGAGAGGATCATGCCGCGTTTCAGCGGCGCCGTGCCAAGCTTCGCGATCCGCGCCGGCCCCTCATGCACCGACAGGTAGCTGCCGACGCCATGGCCGGTTCCGTGGTCGAAATCGACGCCGGCCTGCCACAGATATTGTCGCGCCAGTGTGTCGAGCTGCGCGCCGGTGCTGCCATCGGGGAATACGGCCCGCGCGATGGCGATGTGTCCGCGCAGCACCTGCGTGAAGCGCCTGCGCATCTCCCCGGTCGGCGTACCGACAGCAATCGTCCGCGTGATGTCGGTGGTGCCGTCCTCGTATTGCCCGCCGGAATCGATCAGGAACAGTTCGCCCGGCTTGATCGGGCGATTGGTTCGCCTTGTCACGCGGTAATGGACGATCGCGCCATTCGGTCCCGCGCCGGAAATGCTGGGGAATGACACGTCCTTCAGCAGGCCGGTCTCGCGCCGAAAGGTCTCGAGCGCTTCGACCGCCGCGATCTCCGTCAGCTTTCCGTGCGGCGCTTCCCGATCGAACCAGGCGAGGAAACGAACCATCGCCGCGCCGTCGCGCGCCTGCGCAGCACGGGCACCGGCAATCTCCGTCTCGTTCTTCACCGCCTTCAGCGCCGAGACGGGATCGGCTACGCGCGTGACCTTGCCGCCAGCATTGGCGATGAGCCTCGCCAGTGCATCGGCGGCGGTGGCCTGATCCAGCAGCACGGTCGCGTGCGTTGCTCCAAGCCTCGACAGGTCGGTCATCAGCGCATCGGGTTCATGCAGCTCCGCCAGCGTCGAAAGCCGGTCCCGCACGCTGTTCGAAAGCTTGCGGCCATCGACATAGAGCGATGGACGCCCATCCCTTGGAACGAGAGCGAAGGCGAGCGGCAGCGGCGTATGCGCAACGTCCGATCCGCGGATGTTGAAGGTCCAGGCCACGTTGTGCGGATCGGAGATGACGAGCGCGTCGGCGCGCTGCTTGCCGATCTCCGCAGAAATACGCGTCAGTTTGTTCTCGGCAGCCTCGCCGGCAAAGCGCGGATCATGCAGCGCGATCGGCCCGCGCGGCGGAGCCGGGCGATCGGTCCAGATCGAATCGACCGGATTCTCTGCAACAGGAACGAGCACCGCGCCCGCCTTCGTACAGGCTTTTCCCAGCCTCTCGGCTCCCTCGGCGGTGTGAAGCCAGGGGTCGTATCCGAGCTTCGCACCTTGCGACAGGTTCTGTTCGATCCAGGTGCTCGGGGACGTCTCGGTGCTGTTGATCAACGTAAAGATGGCCGGATCGGTCTGCTCGCGCGCCTGCAGCGTGTAGCGGCCATCGGTGAACAACACGGCCGTTTCCGCGAGCACGATCAGAAAGCCGGCCGACCCGGTGAAGCCGGTCAGGTAGGCGATGCGTTCGTCGCTGTCCGGCACATATTCGTTCTGGTGCCGGTCGGCGCGCGGCACCACAAAGACGTCGAGACCCTCTCGCTTCAGTACGGCGCGCAGCGCCGCGATCCGGGGCGCCGCGGCGGCCGGATCGGCCGTCTCATCGAAGGTCTGGAATTTGGCTGAAAACATCGAAGCGACCTTAAAGCGATTTCAGGCAGAGTGGATACCGGCTCGTTTGAAGAAAGCCCACCAACACGCGCGCGTACGCCCCGGTCACCGCATCCATCCGCGACTCCCGACTAAAGGATGCGCCGGGGACGGCCCCGCGCGGGACATTTTCTGTCGCGGGAACTCCGCTTTCAGAAATTTGTGCAATGCAGTAATTTTCCGCGCCGAGGCCGTTATCAATCGGTGTGAAGCGCCGCATTCATTTCAAAAATGTGAAGCGATTATGCATACTTAGAGGGTCCGCTATGAGTTATTCGCGACTGCAAAAAGAGCAGACTCAAACTATGTTGCGTTGCAAGAAAGTCTTGAGGATGACCCTGGGTGTCCGTTGATTTTCGAGAAGGAGACACGCCATGACCGCCATTACCGTCGGAACCATTCCTGCCAAGTCGGCAGCTGCCAAGTCGCCCGCCACGAAGGCCCCCGTGGCCGGCAAAGGCCTGTTCGCGCGCGTCGTAGACGCATTTGTTGCCGCGCGGATGCGTCAGGCTGAGCGCGAGATCGCGCGCCACCGGCATCTGCTTCCGGGCCAGCTCGAGGCGGTCGGTGAGCGCCTTGCACCGCGCAGCGAGAAAGACCTGCCGTTCGCTCGCTGAGCACGCAACGATTCGAGTTTCAAAGCGCCCCGTAATCCGGGGCGCTTTTGTTTTTATCTAACGCCCGCGCCGCATCACCAGCGTCACCCAGCCATCCAGCATCAGCCGGGATTGAAGGCGCAACCCCTGGCGCCGGTAAGCGGCGATCACCCCTGCGGCATGCGCCGGCAACAAGCCCGACAGGATCAGCCGCCCACCGGGCGCAAGTAAGCCGGCCATCGGCGCCGACATGCGGCGGAGCGGCGCCTCCAGGATATTCGCGAAGATCAGATCATAGCGATGCCGTCGGATCCAGGCCGCGTCCACGCCATTGGCGGCGAAAGCGCGAAACAGCGGGGCCACGCGGTTGAGCCGTGCGTTGTCGCGCGCGACTGCGACCGCGGTCGGATCGATGTCGCTGGCAAGAACGGGCAGGTAGAGCGAGCGGGCCGCGGCAATCGCGAGCAGACCGGTCCCGGTACCGACATCAAGGATGCGCCAGGTCCTCGCCGCAGGCGCGGCCTTGCGCAACGACTCGAAGGCGAGCAGGCAGCCGCGCGTCGTGCCGTGATGCCCGGTGCCGAAGGCGAGTGCCGCCTCGATCTCGATTCCGATTTCGTTCAAGCGGACGCGGTCGCGGTCATGCGAACCGTGAACGACGAAGCGCCCCGCATGCACCGGAGCGAGCCCTTCGAGGCTTGCGGCAACCCAGTCGCGGGTGCCGATTGTCGAGAACACGATGTCGCTTGCTGCTTCGGATCCTGCCGCGCGCGTCATGATCTGGGAAATCAATGCGCGATCGGCATCGTCATGAAACGCGGCCTCGACGGTCCAGCGATCACCATCTTCGAACAGGGACACCGCGGTGGTGTCGGGATCGAGTTCGTCTGCGAGCGCATCCGCAATGCGGTAGGCGGACGCCCGGTCCATTGCGATGCGCGCGACAAACGTTTCGGAATGCGGGGGAGGGGTCGTCATGTTCTGTCTTGTGGTGGGAACCCCGAACTTCACAGGAGGGAACTCACAGGTGGCGGACCGTTTTGTGTGAAGAGGTTATGCACACGCTTTGCACTGCAAATCTCGGGAAGCAAGAGCCGTGAAGCCCTTATTTTGCGCGTCCATGTGCCTTTCTCCCCATATTTTCCACACTTGCCGCTCACCACGAAACTTGCTGCCATCGGCTGCATGGCATTGGCGCAAAGCGGCGGGACTACCTACATCCCGGATCGCGGGCGCTGACGCCCGCCGAAACGTGCCCTGTCCGGACGAGGCCATGTCGCAGCCGATTGTTGTTTCCATCCCGCACAAGCTTGGCAAGGACGAAGCGTTGCGTCGCCTGAAGTCCGGCCTGTCCGGCGCAGCGCAGTCGGTTCCGGTTCTCAAGGTCGACGAGGAATTCTGGTCGGGCGACCGGCTGACATTTCGCGTTCGCGCCCTTGGGCAATCCGCCGCCGGTACTGTCGATGTCGCGGAAGACCATGTGCGTCTCGAAGTGACGCTGCCTTGGCTCTTGCAGAAATTTGCGGAGGCGGCTCAGTCGGTCATTCGCGCACGCGGCAAACTGCTGCTGGAGAAGAAATGACCGGCCCGCTGTTCTTCGCGGTCTGTATCAAAGACTTCGTCTCGGCGGCGCGTGATTTTCTTTGCGCGCAAAAGAGACCGGTGAACGAGGTTCAGTCCACAGCCGACACATAACGGCCTTGGGAGTCTGACATTGAATCCGGATCACCGCGAGGACAACAGGAGTGGATCCAGAATAGTGACCATGCCGCAAAAGTGTGATTTCGATGCGCTTCTGTATCGCTTCGAGGAGCGGCTGCCGCTGTGGATCGCGCGCAGATCGCGCTCGCTGCGCGAGCCTCGCGCCAGGCTGGTCCGCATTCCGACCGCAGGTCTTCTGATCCTCGGCGGCATCTTCAGCTTCCTGCCGGTACTTGGGATCTGGATGCTGCCGCTCGGGTTGTTGCTGCTTGCCGTCGACATGCCCTCACTGCGGCCGCCGCTCGCACGCGTGCTGGAATGGCTCGAGCGCAAATGGCCGGCCACGCCACAGGGGCCGAAATAGCGGCCGTTACATTTCTGGATTGATCCGGATCAAATCGTGGACCGCTGAGCGCGTCTAGCTTTGCAAAGATCGCCGAGCAGGCGGTTTCCCGTGGCGGAGCACCGGGTCACGTCGGACGCTCCGCCTGCGCAACTTGGCCCGGCCTTGTGCCGGGCCTCTTTGTGTGCGGCTTGCCGCCGAAGCGTCAACGCCAGCGCGAGATCTCGTCCTCGGTCGGCAGCCGTCCGTCCGGCGTCAGCTGATTGACGACGTCGGGGAGGGCTTCGCTCAGTCCCTGCAGCAGTTCGGGTTTGCTCAATCCGAACTGGTCGGCGAGCTGGTCGATGACGTCGGAACCGAACGTGCTTTCGACTTGCTGCGGTGTCACCGGCACGTTGTCGCCCTGCGATACCCAGGACCGCGCGGCATCGCCCGCGCCAGCCTGATCGAATTGCCGCATCAGGTCGCCGAGCATTCCGCCGTTCGCACCGCCGGCAAGCAGACCGCCAAGCCCGCCAACGCCCGCGCCCTGCAGGAGCCCGCTGAACGGATCGCCCTGCAGACCCGCGACACGAGATCCGGGAATGCCGCCGCCGCGCCCGCCACCGAGGATGTCTCCGAGAATGTCCTCGAGGCCGCCGCCGCGACCGCCACCGGCGGGTCCACCGCGCGGATTGCCGCTACGGCCACCGCCCAGAATCTCGCCGAGCACATCGTTGAGCCCCCCGCCACCGCGTGGATCGCCGGACGGTCCGCCGCGTTGACCGCCGGGCATGCCGCGGCCGCCATTCAGGATGTCGTTCAGGATGTCGCCGAGCCCGCCGCCCATGCCTCCTCCCATACCGCCACCGTCATCCATGTCGCGGCCGCCGCCACGTGACGCGGGGGGCATGCGCTGTGTGGATTCGATCAGCGGACCGAAGTCGCTGTCGCTCGGCGAACCGGAGCGCGGCGCGGGAATATCGAGAGGATCGCCATGGGGTAATTGCGCCGGCGGCTCCTGCTGCGGCATGCGCGCGCGGCCGCCGCCTCCCGGTGCGGGCACCGGCGCGGGCTCTGCGCCGCCGCCTGCGCGCGAATTCTGATACCAGCGCCACAGCATGTACGCGATCAGCGCCATGCCGATCTTGGTCATGTTGCCGCCGCCACTGCCTCCCTGCGCACCGCCGCGTGCGCCCGCGCCACCGAGAAGTATATCGAGGATGCCCATGGTGTTTCTCCCGATCGATGCCGCGAGCCTGCGGCATCGCGTTCACGCGATCAAGGCACAACCGATCACGACACCGCGCGGTTGCGCTCAGTCGTAATAGTGTCGCGGCTGATAGTAATATTGCGGCTGCGCATATCCGCCATAAGCGGGCTGGGGCTGTACGCGCTGGCCCTGCATCGGCCGCCACTGATAGCCATCGTAATAATGTTGTTGCTGCTGTTGCGGCTGGCGATAGCCGTATTGCGGACCGTAGCCGTCGCGCGGCGCGGCGTAGCGCTGTTGCGCGCGCGGCTCATCATCGATCGGCGGCGAATAGGTCGGCGGCAGCCCGGCGCCGCGTTCGTTCTGACCGCCGCGCTGGGTCAGCTGCCGGTCGGCGCGCGCGAGCGCGATGCGTTCGTCGCCTGCGACGGTAACCTTGGTCTTGAGCACGCCTTCCGACTTCACGAGGTCGAACAGCACCTTGGCGTTTTCCGGCGCGAGCCGTACGCAACCGCCCGACGCCGGACGGCCGAGCTTGCGCGTCTCATATGAGCCGTGGATCGCATGGCCGCGCTTCGTGAAGAAGATCGAATGCGGCATCGGCGCGTCGTCAAATTCGCGCGAGTAATGATCCTTCTCCATGCGGAAGGCCTGATAACTTCCCGAGGGCGTAAAGCGTCCGACGCGGCCGGTCGAGACCGGCCACTTGTGCAGCACTTGGCCATCGCGCGCGACCGTCAGGGTCTGCGCCGCCTTGTCGACGGTGATCTGGAGATCCGCAGATGCCGGCGTGGCGGAGAACGCTGCCAGCGACGCAAGGACGAACGAAACGCGGGAACGCATGGACTGCCACCTTGAATGCTTCGCCATAACCATACGCATGTTTCGGCAGTGAATTAAGGCGCAATTGCGCACGTGCTTAAGCCGAAAGGCTAACCAGGCGTGCCCGCGAATGCTTCAATTACGCACAAATGCGTGACGCATTGCTCCGCTTCACGTCCGTGTCATCTCCATCGACGCAAAGCTGTTCTGCATGCGGGGAATGAGAGCGCGTATCGCGTGCCGAAGCTTTATTCGCGACGAAATTACCACACGGGAACGTGACGAAACCTTCGCCATTGCATCGCGCCCGGCTTCGGAACCTTCAGGTGCGGTGCAGCATTGCCCGCCGGGCGCGTAATCGACGCGAGGCGTCATCACGCTCAGCCAGTACCCAAGAAATGGAGTTCAGTCATGAACCGACTCATCACCACTCTCACCGCTGGCGCGCTTGCCGCCGGCTTTGCGATTGCTCCGGCTTCGGCACAGAATCTGCCTCCTCCCGGCAACGTCAATCCCGGCTCGCTCAATTCGGGCGCGGAGGACACCGGCGCGGAAAACCAGCCGCGCAGCTTCGGCCCCTATTACAGCACTCCGCTTTACGGCTCGCCGGCCCCGACCTATGCGCCGGGCTTCAACACCTACGCGCCGCAATCCGGCATGACCTACGGTCCGTTTGCGCCAGCGACGGGTGGTGAGACTTACGGCTCCGGTGGAGCACCTGCGATCGGCTCCGACGAGGAGTGACTGCGGAACGCGGACACCGCGTGACGGGAGCCCCGGCGAAAGCCGGGGCTTTTCGTTTTGCGCCTCGCGCTTGTGAGACGCTCCGCGCCTGCGGCGAGCGATCCCGTTTACACGGGGCACCCGGCATGTGACCTTGAGCCACTGACCGGAGAGGGGGGACCACCATGCCATTCAACCAGCGGCAGATGTTCATGATCGCGCTGTTCGCGATCTTCTGGACGGCTTTCATGCTGTGGTGGAATGGCGATTACGGCACCGCGCGCGTCGCCACGATGCTTGTCATCGGCATTGCGATCGCGATCGTCTGGGGCTTCTGGATGAAGAAATACGGAGCGTGGAAGGATCAGGCGTGACGGCGCGAACGTGGATGCCACAGCGCTCCCGCCGCAGCGCATGGACTGGGCGGAGCGCAAGCGCGACTGGATCTGCGGTGTTGCCGGCGTCGAGGACGTGAGCCGGCAACAGGCTGGTGTTACGCGGCCGTCGGGTGCTTGGGCTCGGTGAAGCGGACTGCCATCACCCAGGCGACCGGGAGCAGGACCACGAGCGTGCCGAAAAAGCCCATCACGCTCAGCAGGTCGTGGACCCGCGGAAGGTTGTCGATGGCCACGCCCACGACCACGGCGACCACAACGGAAACCGCCGCTGTCGCCAGAAACGTCACCAGCAGAATCAAGCCAGGCATGTCATCCTCCCGCTTCGCGCCCCTCGGCACGTTTGCGGCAGACTAGCAGCGTTTGTTCAATAGACAAATCTCGACAGACAGATCTCGACGACGAATTGCTGGTGACGACCCATGAGGGTCAGGGCGAGAACGGCTCGATCGACACGTTCAGCGGATGGCGCCGCAATTGTCGGAAGGCGAGAGGTTCGCGCAACGCGGCTGCTATGTCTCCCGCGATATGAACCTGTCGCCCTGCTGCGGATACTAAAGATGCGAAAGGGAGTATCCGCAATGACCATCCGTCAGATCGTCCTCACCGCCTTCTTCGCCGCATTCTGGATCGCCTTCATGGTCTGGTGGAGCGGTGACCGCTCGACCGCGAACATCCTCATCCTGTCGGTGATCGGCGTGGCTATCGCCGGCATCTGGGCGTTCGCGATGAAGCGCTTCGGTCAATGGACGTAGCGGAGACCGCGTGGCTGCTCAGTGCTTTCGGGCGCTGACGCGATAGCCCGCGATCGTTGTTTCGCCGAGAGACCTCGCTGCTTCCAGCCGGTGCAACCCCTCGACCAGCACGAAGCGTTCGCCGTCCGGCCGCACGAGGATCGGCATCGTCATGCCGTTGGCCAGAATGTCGGCGGCCAGCGCATCGACTTTCGCCTGCTCCAGCGTCGCGCGCTGCTTCACCGGCACGTAGATGCGGGCGATGTCCGTTCCTCGCGTTCGTGATTTGTGCGCATGCGACGAATGCCGGTGAGCGTGTCCGCAAAGGCGAGATTCCACAGATCGCTTCCTGCCGGAAAACGCTGTTCGGCGCGAAGGCGACAGGGGGTGCGCGAAATTGCTTGGATTCCTCATCCTAGGGTTGCAATGGTGGGCGGTATTAAAGCACTCTTCAGTGGGAGGGCCGTCGATATGACCCAATTCGCTCTGGATGATCTTTACCGAATGTTGGGCCACATCTACGCCGACAAGAACATGTCGCGTACGAGCATGGCTACTTTTTCGCACTTCGTTGAAGTGTGCGGGATGTTAACAATACATGATCGGAAAAAGAAGCGAGAAGGATTGGATGTAACTGATGCGCTTTGCAAAGCGCTTGGTTGGTATTTCCCACTCTTGGCAAAGATGCGGGTCAATAGTGTTGAAGAGTTGGTGTTTCGAAAGTTTCCGAACGTGTGTCCCTATTGCAGATCATCGCCGCATCGGGAGGCAGAATGCAAGCTTGTGAAGGGCACTAACCCGACCGTCTCTCACGAAGAGGTTTCGCGGCACTTCAAAGCAAACTGGGACACTCGCCCGAGAGGACTAAATGAGTGGCAGCAGATGTTCCAGAGGATATATCCACGTTCGCTTGAAGAGCATGGCAGAAGCACAATTGGGTTATTGGAGGAACTCGGAGAACTAGCTGAAGCGATTAGGGTCTTTGAGATCCACCCACGTTATTTTCTCGGGGAGGCTGCCGATACATTTTCGTATTTGATGGGAATCGCAAACGAGCATCAAATCAAACTAGCTCAAGATAGTTTGGAGTTTTCGTTCGAAAAGGAATTTTTGGCGCGCTATCCGGGTCTTTGTGGACAGTGTGGCTCCAAAGTTTGTGTTTGCCCAGGCGTGCCGCAGGCGACGGTCGGTCGGATGGCAAAAGAGTTGGAGATCGGGGCCAATGAGCGGCCGTTCTTTGAAACGATCGAGGAGTTCTCTAAAGAGGGAAAACGGGTAGCGCATGAGGTGCTTGAGAGTTTTGGTGGCCACGCAGGACTAAGCACAAAGCTTCCGTTCGATCGTGGTGACGCCAACAGGGCAATAGTTGAGCTATGTTTGCGAATATCTGGAGCTGTCGAGAGTACCCGTCCGGACTTAGCTGAAGCCCTGAGGGTTGAAGCCGTCAAGGCGTCAACGAACGCGCAGGAAATTGGCACACGCAAGAAGCCATTTGACGTCGAAGGCCTGCTTACTGAATTGAAGTTGGCTTGGGCTGACCTCGACAGCGCCTTCAAAGCGGACATTAAGAAGACTGAGGGGCTTGTCGGCAATTTGGGGGAGATGCTTGACACAATCCACGTTCTGTTTGTGTCGTGCAATCCGGTCGACGTTGACGCCCTTAGGGTCAACGGTGAGTTGCGAATACTTCGTGAATGTGCCGCCCAGAACCGGTCCGTAAAATTGGATGTGGATCATCTGCCCGCAGCAACCGTAACCGACTTTCGTAGAGGTCTGTTGGATAAGGACTACGATCTAGTGCACTTCGCTGGGCACTCGGATGGGCACAATCTAATATTTGAGAAGGAAGGAGGCGAGGCGGCTGAGGTGCCACTCGACGCCATTAGAGATGCGATCAATCGAAGGAAGTCCATCAAAGGAGTTGTTCTGAACGCGTGTGAAACCGCAAGAAATTTAGATGCGCCGATCTCGCCTGCGACCGTGGGAATGGAGGAGGCTGTCGACGACGATGCTGCGCTGGAATTTACTAGGGGATTTTATGATGCTTTAGTTCGTGGAATGAGTGTTAAGCAAGCTTACGAGGAAGGTATAACTGCAGTTAAGCTCGCAAATTACGCGTCAGACCATATTCGTTTGATCGAAAGATAAGAAGGCTCACACCCTCTCTACAAAACTATCCACCACGCGCTTTTCGCCGGCCTTGTCGAACTGGATGGTCAGCTTGTTGCCGTCGACCGCGACGACATTGCCATTGCCGAACTTGATGTGAAACACGCGGTCGCCCTTGCTGAAAGGAGATGACACGCCGGTCGACTTGGCGACGAGTTCGCCCTCGATGGTGAGCGGTTCGCGCCGCGCGGCGAAGCGGCCCTTCGATGTGCCGGTGCCGCGCGAGGAATGAGAGCCCGGGCGGGCGCTGCCGACCCCCTCCCGGCCGCCGGTGGCGGCCGACCTCCCCCGCAAGGGGGGAGGTGAAGAGGAGTACGCGGAGTCGACGTTGTCATCGTCGTTCGCGTAGCGCGCTTCGCGCTCATAGTCCGAGCCTTCGTCGCCGAAGCCTTCAAACTCGTCGTCGCGCTTGCGCTTCTGCGCGCGCTGCCAGCCCGGTGTCGAATAGCTCGACGCGGCCGGCGTGAAGTTGTCGAAGCGCGATGCGCCGTAGGAGCCACCCATGCCGCGCCCGCCGCCGAAGGCAGCGCCAAGGCCGCCATAACCGGCCATGCCGCCGAAGCCGCCCTTCGCCTCCGTCACCTCGACATTGGCTTCCGGCAATTCGTCAAGGAAGCGCGAGGGGATGGTGGAATTCCACAGGCCCTTCATGCGGCGGTTGGTGGCGAAATAGATCTTGGCGCGTTTGCGCGCGCGCGTGATTGCGACATGCGCGAGGCGGCGCTCTTCCTCGAGGCCGGCTCTACCGCTTTCGTCGAGCGAGCGCTGATGCGGAAACAGGCCTTCCTCCCAGCCGGGCAGAAACACGGTGTCGAATTCCAGACCCTTGGCGGAATGCACCGTCATGATGCTGACGGCGTCGTCGATGCCCTCGGCGTCGCGGTCCATCACCAGCGAGATGTGTTCGAGAAAGCCATTGAGGTTCTCGAAATCCTGCATGGAGCGCACAAGCTCCTTCAGGTTTTCGAGCCGGCCCGCGGCGTCGGCCGAGCGGTCCTTCTGCCACATTTCGGTGTAGCCGCTTTCGTCCAGCACGATTTCGGCAAGCTCGGTATGCGGCAGGTGTTCGGCCTGCGTGCGCCAGCGGTCGAAAGCGGTCATGAGATCGCGCAAGGAGGCGCGGGGCTTCGGCTTCAGTTCGTCGGTCTCGATGATGGCGAGCGCGGCTTCCGTCATCGGCACACGGCTCATGCGCGCATAGTCGTGCAGCTGCTTCACCGTGGCGTCGCCAAGTCCGCGGCGCGGCACATTGACGATGCGCTCGAAGGCGAGATCGTCGGCCGGCTGGTTGATGACGCGCAGATAGGCGAGCGCATCGCGGATTTCGGCGCGCTCATAGAAGCGGGGGCCGCCGATCACGCGATAAGGCAGGCCGAGCGTGACAAAGCGATCTTCGAATTCGCGCATCTGGAACGACGCGCGCACCAGGATCGCGATTTCGTTCAGCTTGTGCTTCTTGCGCTGGAGCTGCTCGATCTCCTCGCCGATGGCGCGCGCTTCCTCCTCGGAGTCCCAGGCGCCGGTGACGGTGACCTTCTCGCCGGGCACGTCCTCGGTGCGCAGCGTCTTGCCGAGCCGGCCTTCGTTGTGCGCGATGAGATGCGAGGCGGCCGCGAGGATGTGGCCGGTGCTTCGGTAATTTCGTTCCAGACGAACGACGGTGGCGCCGGGGAAGTCCTTCTCGAAGCGCAGGATGTTGTCGACCTCAGCCCCGCGCCAGCCATAGATCGACTGGTCGTCGTCGCCGACGCAGCAGATGTTCTTTTGCGCCGGCAGATGCGGCAGACTTGGTGCGGCTCCCTCTCCCCTCGGGGGAGAGGGTTGGGGTGAGGGGGCATCGGTCTCGCGGTCGTGCAGTTCCCCCTCACCCGATCCTCTTTCGGTTCGCTCCAGCGGATCGATCTCTCCCCCGAGGGGAGAGGTGAGAGCACCTGTTGCCGGGCGCGCCGGCCGCGGCTGTCCCAGCAAGCGCAGCCACAGATACTGCGCGACATTCGTGTCCTGATATTCGTCGACCAGGATGTAGCGGAAGCGGCGCTGGTAATCGGCGAGCACATCCGGGTGATGGCGGAACAGCCGCAGCTGCTCGAGCAGCAGATCGCCGAAGTCGCAGGCGTTGAGCGTCTTCAGCCGCTCCTGATAGGCCGCGTAGAGCTCCTTGCCCTTGCCGTTCGCGAACGCCATCGCCTCGCCGGCGGGTATCTGGTCGGGGGTCAATCCCCGGTTCTTCCAGCCGTCGAGGATCCCGGCGAATATCCGTGCTGGCCATCTCTTTTCGTCGACGTTCGCCGCTTCCAGGAGCTGTTTGATCAGCCTGATCTGGTCGTCGACGTCCAGAATAGTGAAATTGCTCTTGAGACCGACCAGTTCGGCGTGGCGCCGCAGGATCTTCACGCCGATCGCGTGGAAGGTGCCAAGCCACGGCATTCCCTCCACAATCTGGCCGACCATGTCGCCGATGCGGACCTTCATTTCGCGCGCAGCCTTGTTGGTGAAGGTCACCGCCAGGATCTGCGAGGGATGCGCACGCCCGAGCCGCAGGATATGGGCGATCCGCGTTGTTAATACGCGCGTTTTTCCGGTTCCCGCGCCGGCCAGCACCAGTACGGGGCCGTCCAGGGTCTCGACCGCCAGCCGCTGCTCCGCATTGAGCGCGTTGAGGTAGTCGGGCGCCGGCCCGCCCTGCATCGCCTGCATCGCGCGCGCGGCGATGCCCAGCTTCTGGCCTGATTTTTCGGGACTTTTTGCTTGTTCTGCCATGCGAATCTCAAGGCCCAACATGGCACCTGAGAGGGCAAAACGGGAGGGGGCCGCCGCGCGTTTGTGGACGGCGCCGTTATGCGGCCTCGCCGGCCCTTTCTCCGGCGAAGGTCGGCCCTCCGATCGCCAGAGCGTCTGTGATCGTCGCCGATGTTCCGGCCGCCTATTGCGACTTGTATTCCTGCTTGGGCGTGTTGGCGGTCCTGACCAGATCTTCGGCCGCCTTCCGGTCCTCTTTCAGGAACTTTGCAAAGTCCGCGGGCCCGGTCGCCGCCGGCACGACCAGTTGCTTGTCGAGGAACTCGGCGAATTTCGGATCGGAGAACACCGCCACGAAAGCCGCATTCACCTTCTCGACGACCGGCGCGGGCGTGCCCTTCGGCGCCGCAAGGCCCCACCAACCCTGACCCGGATAATCGAGTCCGGCTTCCTTCAACGTCGGCACATCCGGAAACTGCTTCGAGCGCTGGTCCGCTGCGATCGCGATCATGCGTACCTTTCCTGCGTCCATCGCGCCGCGGAAGTTTCCGACGCCGAAGCGCGTCAGCTGCACTTCGTTGGCCGCGAGCGCCTGCGCCGCCGGACCGCCGCCCTTGTAGGGGACACCGACGATCTTCGTGCCCCATTGGTTGTTGAGCCACACGCGAAACAGATCCGGGAAGGATGCGTTGCCGAGTGTCGCGAAATTCAGGCCGGCTGGCTTCGCCTGCGCCAACGCCTTCAGCTCGGCGACGTTTTTCGCAGGTACATCGGCGTTCACGAACAGACCTTCGGTGAGGAAGAACAGTCGCGTCACCGGTACGAAATCCTTGTCGGCGTCGTAGGGCAACTTGTCGAACTGCACCGGATTATACGACATCGTCGAGTGATAGATGACGCACAGCGTGTAACCGTCACCCGCCGATTGCGCGCAGGCTTGCCCGGCGAGAATGCCCGCGGCGCCGCCTCTATTCTCGATCACCAGCGGCTGACCGAGTTTGGCTTCGAGGTCTTTCGCCGCCGCACGCACGATCACGTCGGTGACGCTGCCGGCGGCGATCGAAACGATCACGCGGATCGGCTTGTCGGGATAGGTCTGTGCGTGAAGAGGTGAAAGCGAAGACGTGGCAACGATGCAAGCGCCGGCGCACAGGCGCGCGAGCCATGACATGGCGTTATCTCCCTGAACGACGTCTTTTCGGCTTTTTGTCGTTTGCTCAATGATAGCGGCGCAGCTCGCCGCTTCAAGCCGCGCCGACCGCGATGCGGTACAGGGGCGCAAAATAAAATTTCGATCATCGCGCGGGCGGAGGCGTCGTGGTCAGTGGTGCCGAGAAGCGCGTAAGCGCACTCGCGCAGCTGCTGCGTGCGCGGCTCTCCGGCCCTAAGGCCGATCTGAAAGACTTCGGGCTCCCCGCGTCTGCGAGGAGCCCGAATGCTTTCACCTGCGATGCTGCTTACAGCCGCTTCGCGAACGCGTCCTGGATGAAATCGTCCAGCATGCGATAGGTCTGGTGCGCAGCGCCGGGATGATATTTCGCAAAGCCCGGCATGTCGGTCTCTTCCTCGGAGAAGGAATGCAGGCGGCCGCCGAAATCCAGCAACTGCCAGTTCGCCTCCGCGCCATCGAGTTCGGCTTCAAGCGCGTCGCGATCCGCCTTCGGCGCCACCGGGTCCTTCGAGCCGTGGATCACGAAGATGGCGGCTTTGATGTCGCCCTTCTTCGCCGGCATGGTGGTCGCAAGGTCGCCGTGCAGACAGACCACGGCGTCGAGATCGGCGCCGCTGCGCGCCAGCTCGAGCACGTTGCCGCCGCCGAAGCAGAAGCCGACAGCCGCCTTCTTCGATGAATCGCCGATGCCGCGCTTTTCAGCTTCCGCGATCATCGTCTGCAGGGCGGCGTTGACGCGCTTGCGGCCCTCCACGCGGTCGGCGCGCACAGCCATCATCAGGTCCTGCGATTCAGGCGGGCCTTCCGCGGTCTTGCCCTCGCCGTACATGCAGGCGACGAAGGCAATGTATTTGTCACCGGCCATTTTCTCGGCGCGCTTGATGATGGTTTCGGTCACGCCCAGCCAGTTCGGCATCACGAGCAGCAGCGGCCGCCTGGTTGTGATCTTGTCATTCCACACCAGCGCGCCGTGGCCCACCACATTGCCGGCTTGATATTTGATTCTCTCGACTGCCACGCGTTCCTCCAAGAACGAAAAGTCACCAGAAACTATTGCGGGATGACTTCGCCGATCATCCCGACATCGAACAATGTCACATACATCCGTCCGTTTGAATGCGGCCCGATGCAGCGAGCGCCGGCATTCGGGACCGGTATCGGATATTCGCCCACCATCTGTCCATCCGGACGCATGCGGCCGATCTTGTTGGCCGCGTTCGCGGTGAACCAGAGGTCGCCCTCAGGCCCGACACAGACGCCGCGCAGCGAGGAGTTGGGTGTCGTCACCTTGTGTTCGGTGATGTGGCCCTGCCGGTCGATCCGGCCGAGCGAATTGGTGGAGGTCTGCACGAACCAGATCGAGCCGTCCGGGTGTGTGGTCATCGCGCGCGGCTGGCTGTCATGGCTCGGGATCGGGAATTCGGTGACGGTGCCATCGAGGGTGATGCGGCCGATCCGGTTGCCGGCGGCTTCGGAGAACCACAGCGCGCCGTCGCGCTCGGCGATGGATAGCGGGCGCGCACCGTTGGAAATTCCTTCCGAAAATTCCGTGACCTTGCCGTCCGGCGTGATGCGGCCAATTCTGCTGATCTCGGTTTCCGAGAACCAGACATTGCCGTCGGGTCCGACAAGTGTGCCGTCCGGTCCCGCATTCGGCGTCGGCAGATCGAACAGGGTGATGTCGCCGCGCATGGTGATACGGCCGACCTTGCTCGCCTTCTTGGCGCAGAACCACATATTGCCGTCGCCGCCGATCGTGATGCCGATCGGCATGGCATTGTTGATCGGCAGCGCGAATTCACGGAAGGACGAATCCGTTGGGTCGAAGCGGCCGATTTTCGACGCGCCACTCTCGCAGAACCAGAGCGCCCGGTCGGGGCCTTCCATGCAGATATAGGGTTCGGACTTCTGCGACGGGATCTTGTGCGCGCGGATCAGCGGCGGCGCTTCGTCGAAACGTGAGCGCTGCGAATGCGTTGTTGTTGCCGCCGTCATGGATCCTCCCGTGCATGTACCAGGATTCGGTACACGTCGTTGTGATGTTGAATCGTATCGGTGCGACCTGTTCCGTCAAGCGTGAGGGCGTCACCGGAAAGTGACGAACAATTCATCAGGAGATGGAACGCTGCGAAATCGTCTGGCGTTCGGCCAGCATGAAACTCCTCATTGGTCTCGTTGCGTATCTGTCGGTCGTGACCGCCGTTGTCGCGGCCGTGCTCCTGGGTGTGTCGTCGCTTGAATACCACCAGTCACCAGAACAGCCCGTGCTGGCCAAGGGCGTCGACAGCGGGACCGATGGTCGTGCGGCTGGAGCGGAGCGCGCGAGAGAGGAAGCGATACGGGACGATCCGAACCGGGTTCCGGTCTGGATCGTGCCGACCGCGAAGTATGAGTACACGCCCGTACCGGTCGATCCCTCTCCCAAGCGCACGCAGGTTATCGGCGGGTCTGCGGCGAGAGCGATGGCGCGGGAGCACCGCCGCCGCACCGTGGCTCACGACGAGCCTGAACGAGCGGGACCATCGCTCAGTGCGGCTCCGAAGCGACGCGACAACGATCCATTCTTTCGCGACTAGACCGCGGCGGCGTCAGGCCGGCATCGCAATCCGCTTGCCAGCCGCTTCCGGGCGCGGCAGCCGTCCGTGCGACTTCTTAATCTCGCAGAGTTGGCCGAGGATGTCGGACGGGAAGGACGCCACCTTGCGTGCGGCCATATCGATGTGAAGCGACATATTTTCGCTGGTCGCCGACACCCAGCCCTCGGTGGCGTGGAACAGCTGCTGGAAGAAGTGCAGCCGCTTTGAATCGTAGTCGAGCAGTTGAAATGTCACGCGGACCGGATCGTCCTGCTTCAGCTCGCGCAGGTAGCGCAGATGGACCTCGGCAGTGAAGAAGGAGTGGTTCCGCTGTTTCAGATAGTCCCAGCCAAAGCCGGCGAGGCTGTACATCTCGTCGATGCCGCGATCGAAGAACACGTTGTAATAGGCCATGTTCATGTGGCCGTTGAGATCGATCCATGCCGGATCGACGGTCATCACCGACGAGACAAACGGTGCGAAAAAGACAGGTTCGAAATCGCTGCGGTCGAGCATGCTGTCATAGTGCGGCAGCGCGCACATCGTGTAAATCAAAAACGTTTGAAATTACTTGATTTTAGGCAAAATTGCGTCACGACGAGCGAGTGCTCGCCGCTTCGGGCAACCTTGCAACTCCGATCCCGCCGGAAGACGTCTTGTTTGCGGCGGACACCGCTCCTTCCGACTTGCTTGCAGCAGTCCGCCTCTCTGCTAGGGTCCGCGTCCTTCAATCCCAAAAGGCCAATTCCAAGAGGCGCCGATGGCCGTTGCCGCTGCAAAATATTCCAACGAAAAGCGTGATGAGCGGGCGATCGAGGCCGCCATCGGCGATCTGGCCAAGAGCTTCGGCAACCGCCTCGTGACCTCGCAGGCCGTCCGCGAGCAGCACGGCCACACCACCACCTGGATCGAGAACCAGCCGCCGGACGCGGTGGTTTTCCCGCAATCGACCGCGGATGTGCAGGAGGCCGTTAGGATCTGCGCGCGCCACAAGGTGCCGATAATTCCGTTCGGGACCGGCACCTCGCTGGAAGGGCACATCAACGCGCCGCGCGGCGGCGTTTCGATCGATTTCCGCGACATGAACCGGATCATCGCCGTCCACGCGGAGGATCTGGACTGCGTGATCGAACCCGGCGTCACCCGCAAGATGCTGAACGAGCACCTGCGCGATCAGGGCCTGTTCTTCCCGATCGACCCGGGCGCGGATGCCTCGCTCGGCGGCATGGCGGCGACGCGCGCATCCGGCACCAATGCGGTGCGCTACGGAACCATGCGCGATAACGTGATGGCGCTGAAGGTCGTACTCGCCAATGGCGAGTTGATGACCACGTCCACGCGCGCGCGCAAATCGTCCTCGGGCTACGACCTGACCCGCCTGATTGTCGGCTCGGAGGGCACGCTCGGCATCATCACCGAGCTGACATTGAAGCTGCACGGCATTCCGGAGGCGATCGGAGCCGCGATCTGTCCGTTCCCCACGGTCGAGGCCGCCTGCAATGCGACCATCCTGACGATCCAGTCCGGCATCCCGGTCGCGCGGATCGAATTGCTCGACGAGGTGCAGGTCAAGGCGTGCAATGCCTATTCGAAGCTGACTTTGCCGGAGAGCCCGCTTCTGCTGCTGGAGTTCCACGGCACCGAGGCTGGCGTCGCCGAGCAGTCCGAGCGCTTCGGGGAAATCGCAGCCGATCTCGGCGGCGGACCCTTCGAGTGGACGGCGAAGGCAGAGGACCGCACGCGGCTCTGGCAGGCGCGGCATGACGGTTACTGGGCGGCGAAGTCGCTGCGGCCCTCGTCGCTGCCGCTGGCGAGCGATGTTTGCGTGCCGATCTCCCGGCTTGCCGAATGCGTGACGGAGACGCAGCGCGATCTTCAGGAAACCGGGCTGCTGGGCCCGATTGTCGGGCATGTCGGCGACGGCAATTTCCATGTGGCGCTGCTGGTCGATGGCAACGACCCGGGCGAAGTCACGGCAACCGAGAAATTCCTGTCGCGCCTTGCGGATCGCGCGCTCCGCATGGGCGGAACCTGCACCGGCGAGCACGGGGTCGGGCAGGGCAAGATGAAATACCTGCTTGCCGAGCACGGCGCGCCGGCGCTCGCCGCGATGCGTGCCATCAAGCGGGCCCTCGACCCCGATGACATCATGAATCCGGGGAAGCTGGTGCCGGCGGAATAGCCGGCACTTCATCGCTGCCCGTCCCCCTCACCGAACGGTGGAGGGCGCGCACCACAGATTTGCCGCCGAGCCGCGGTAACAGGGTCGGTACTCACAAAGGATACGGCCTGCGACAGCCTCCGCCTTGCAGTGCGGAATGGCCGGGCTCATCATTTGCGACTTACGATTCAGGTGGACCCGTGCAGGCAACACTGCTGACCTTGGCGATTGCCGCGATTCTGGCGCTGCTTGCAGCGCTGCTCGGGCCACATTTTGTGGATTGGAACGCCCATCGCGCCACGTTCGAGGAGCAGGCGAGCCAGGCGATAGGCCTGCCGGTCCGCGTGACCGGCAACATGGACGTGCGCCTGCTGCCGTCCCCGTCGCTGGTTCTGTCCGGGGTCGAGATCGGCAGGCCCGGCGATGCACAGGCGCTGCGCGCAAAAGCGCTCGGGATCGAGTTCGCGTTGCCGCCGCTCCTGTCCGGGAAGCTGAAGGCCGTGGAGCTTCGGCTGATCGCTCCGGAAATGCGCGTCTCCCTGACTGCGGACGGGCGTGCCATGCTGCCCAATGCTCTGGCGGGCATCGATACGCAGGCGCTGTCGATCGACAAACTCACCGTCGAGGATGCGAGCCTGCAACTGGCCGATGCCGCAAGCGGCACCAGCGCCACCCTGAGCAAGCTCTGGTTCAACGGCGAGGTCCGTGCGCTGCCCGGACCGATCCGGGGCGAGGGCGCCTTCGTGATGGATGGCGCTCTTTATGGCTACCGCATCTCGACGGGGCGTCCCGAAGCGAACGGATCGCGCATCAAGCTCACCGTCGATCCCGCCGACAGGCCGGTTTTTGCCGAGGCCGAGGGCTTCGTCACGACCGCCGATGGCGCCCCCCAGTTCGAAGGAACGGCGACAGTCGCACGGCGGGTTCCGCCGAAGGGTGACAAGGGCGATGTTGCCGAGCCCTGGCGCATCACCTCGCGTGTAAAAGCCAATGCGGTGTCGGCTCTGTTCGAGCAGGTCGAGTATCAATATGGCCCGGACGAGCGTGCGCTGAAGCTGAACGGCACGGCTGAAGCGAAGTTCGGCGCGCATCCGCGGCTCGATGCGGTGCTGACGGCGCGGACGCTCGATGCCGACAAGCTGCTTGGCGGTGCCGATGGAGCGAAGGCGCCGCGCGCTGCGCTTGCCGCGCTCGTCTCCGCGGCCGAACGGATCATCGGGCCGCCGATCCCGACACAGCTCGGATTTGGTGTCGACGCGCTGACGCTCGGCGGAGCGAGCATTCAGAATATCAGGGGTGACATCGAGTTCGGACGCGGCCAGATGGTGCTCAGCGCGTTCGAGGCGCGCGCACCGGGCTTCACGCAGGTGCAGGCGAGTGGCCGCATCGAAAAGGCCGGAGATCATCTGTCATTCGCCGGACCTGTTGCCGTGACTTCGACCGATCCGCGCGCGTTCGCAGACTGGCTGGAGGGCAAGGCGGGCGCAAGCGGGCTGCCGGCGCGGCCGGTCCGGTTTCGCGGCGAGGTGACGCTAGGTGCGGACAAGGTTGCAGTCGAAGGCATGCAGGCGGACTTCGACCGCAAAAGCTTCGACGGCGACCTCGTCTATGTGTTCGCGCATGGTTCGGACCCGTCACAACTCACGGCCAGTCTGCGCGCGGAAGAACTCGATCTCGATGCCTGGATGGAAACCGCGGAGGCGGTGAAGGTCCTTCCCGACATCAAGCAGCCTCATGATGTTTCGCTGGCCCTGGCCCTGAAGCGCGTGCGCTTCGGCGGGCTCGACGCCCACGCTGCCAATGTCCAGTTGTCGATGAAGGCAGGAGCGCTCGCGATCGAAACGCTGACGATCGGCAATCTTGCCGGCCTCGGCATCGACGGCAAGGGCCGGTTCGACACGCAGGCGCAACGCGGTTCGGTTTCCTTCAACATCGCGGTGCGTGACGCAGACGGCCTCGCCACGCTGGCGAAGCGCGCGCCTCCGGTATTGTCCGATGCATTGCAGCGCGCAGTGCGCTCGGCGGTCCCCGGCAAGCTGACCGGCACGGTGAATGTCGAGCCTGCCGGCAGCGGCAACAGCCGGGCGCTCATTTCCGTCTCCGGACCGGTCGGGGCGGTGGATCTCAAGATGGACGCTGCGCTGACAGGCCGCTTAAGCGATCTCGACAAGGCCGATGTATCGGTCGACGCCTTCCTGAACGCAGCCGACGTGAATTCACTGCTGAAGCTTGCGGCGGTCGAGCGGTTCGTCGCCGCACCGCGTCAGCCCGGGACCTATACGCTCGTGCTTAAAGGCAAGGCGCGGGGCGACATGACGATCGACACGCGGATCGGTTCGGGCAGCCTCGATGCGCGCGCCACGGGAAGCGTTCGGCCGTTCGCAGACGACGCCCGGCGGACGGCGCTCGATATCACCATCGGCAGGGCCGACATCACGCTGGAAGGCATGGCCGCAAAAGCCATTCCTGTTGCGATCAAGACCAAGTTTCAGAGCGATGCGCTCAGCGTGCGGTTTGAGGATCTGGCGGGGTCCATCGCAGGGTCCTCGGTGCGTGGCGGGATTGCGTTGGCGTCGGGCGACGTTCCTGCAATCGATGGCGAACTTCGCACGGACACGATCGATATCGCGGCCCTTTTTGGTGTCGCGACCGGCCTTGCGCGATCCGGAAAAAACGAGAGGGGCTGGAGCGAGACGCCGTTCGCGCTGCCGGCCTTGCCGAGGCTGTCCGGTGGACTGACACTGAGCGCAGCGCAGGCCGTGCTGTCGCCGTCCCTGCAGGCGACGAAGTTCCGGTCCGCTCTGCGCTTCACCGATTCCGGTGTCAGAATGGATGACATCGCCGGCGAGCTTCTCGGGGGACAATTGTCCGCTGAGGTCACGCTTCGCCGTGCTCCCGATGCCCTCGGCCTGCAGGGGAAGGTCGCGATTGCGGATGCCGACGCCACCCAATTGCTGTTCGGCGATGGCGCCGCGCCGCTGACCGGCCGGGCCGCATTGACCGCGCAATTCGAAGGCATGGGCCGCAGTCCGCGGGCGCTGATCGGCTCGCTCAACGGCTCCGGTACGATTGTGCTCGATCAGGCGCGCATCGCCTCGCTCGATCCCAAGGTGTTCGATGTCGCGATGCAGAGTGTTGATCAGGGGCTCCCGATCGATGCGCCGCGCGTGCGCGAGATTGCGAACCGCGGACTCGGCATCGGTCCGCTGGTCGTGCCCCACGCGGAAGCCACGTTGACGATCGCTGCCGGCGTCGCGCGCATCGATACGTTCAAGGCCCAGGCCGAGGCGGCCGATCTGGCGGTCACCGGCTCCTACGATTTCTCCGATGCGCGCGTTGATTTGCGGTTCGCGATGTCCGGGCCTGCGCCCGCTGGATCGCTTCCGCCCGAAATCTCGGTGCAGTTGCGTGGACTGGCCGCGAAGCCCGAACGCAATCTGGATATTTCCGCGTTCACCGGATGGCTGGCGTTGCGTTCGGTCGATCGTCACACGAAAAAGATCGAGGCGATCGAGCAGGGACGTCAGGTCGAGGAGACGCTTGCGCCGGCCGCAAAGGAAGCCGCTCCGGAAAAGCCCGATGCAGCAGTCGGGCCACGTCGCAAGCCGTCACAGCCTGCCGCGCAGCCGTTGCCGCCGGCAGTCGAAATCAGGCCGGCACCCGGCGATCTCCGGCGTGTGTTGCCGCAGCCTCCGCAGCGTGCGGAGCCGCAACGCGTCGAACCACAGCGGCCGGGCGGAGCAAATCCGTTCCCGACGCCGATTGGTTCGCCGCCTGCGCCTTCATCTCCGGTCGCGCGGCCAACGAGCCCGCAGACCGTGAGACCGATTTTCTGAACGTTGGATGTACTGAACGAAACTCAGAACACGCTGACTGAACCCCGCGGCGGGGTTCGCCATTTCGAGATGTCCCCCAGGCCCTGGCGTGCCCGACACCCCGAAATGACGATCGATTTCGTTCGCATATTTCGTTCACATGGAGCCGACCGGCTCCGATCGACTAACGACGCAGATCCCTGTCGAGAGACTGACCACGATAATGGTCCAGCACGAACAGACGGATCGCGGACGACAGATTGCCGTGCCGCCTTTGTGAATCGATGCTCGCGACGATGTCCGACAGCGTCATGTTGCGCGCATCGGCAATTTCCTTAAGGCCCTTCCAGAAAGCGTCCTCAAGACTCACGCTCGTCTTGTGGCCGGCGATCACGATCGATCGCTTCACGACCGGCGACTTCATTGGCCTCTCCGTTTCCAATCCGGTGGCCGTCGAGATTGCTTGCAGACTTGTCACGTTGCGCCCCTTCCAGTTTGCGATCCGCCTTTGAACGACCATGGATTAGTCGACGCACAGCAGCGTTATCCGCTTCACGCTGCCGATCGCGTTTCTTCCGCGCCAGCCGAAGATTCAAGACGTCGCCCATCAAAGACCCGGTCACTTACCGGCTATCTTTGGACCCCCACGGGCCCAAATCTATTGACGCATACCGGCTGTTGATTGCGCCTTTAGCGTGGCAGTGGCAAGGCGGAATTGGCAACGAACAGAATTTGGAGTTTTCGCAAGCTTAAGTCGATCTCAGAAAGTCGTATTTGGCGCCTGCCCCGGAAAATATTCGCGCGAATTTTGAGCTTCGATCAGCCCGGCCGAATCATGCGCTCGGGACGAACCAGCCGCTCAAATTCTTCTGCGCTGACAAAGCCGCCGGTCACAGCCTCATGTTTGAGCGTCGTCCCGTTGAGATGTGCGCTCTTGGCCACCTTGGCCGCGTTGTCGTAGCCAATTTTGGGGGCGAGGGCGGTCACCAGCATCAGCGAGCGCTCCATGAGCTCGCGGATACGGGCCTCGTTGGCGCGGATGCCGACCACGCAATTGTCGGTGAAGGAGCGCGATGCGTCCGCGAGCAACCGGATCGACTGCAACATCGCGAATGCGATGACGGGCTTGAATACGTTCAGCTCGAAGTGCCCCTGGCTCGCGGCCACGGTGATCGTCGTTTCGTTGCCGAAGACCTGGCAGCACACCATCGTCAGTGCTTCGGCCTGCGTTGGGTTGACCTTGCCCGGCATGATCGAAGAGCCGGGTTCGTTTTCCGGCAGGATGAGTTCGCCAAAACCCGAGCGCGGACCGGAGCCGAGCAACCGGATGTCGTTCGCAATCTTGAACAGGCCGGTCGCCATCGCGTTGAGGGCGCCGTGTACGAAGACATAGGCGTCGTGTGCAGCCAGCGCCTCGAATTTGTTCTGCGCGCTGACGAAGGGAAGTCCCGTGATCGCCGCGGCACGCCTGGCGAACATGCCGGCAAATTTCGGATGCGAGTTGAGCCCGGTGCCGACTGCGGTGCCGCCCTGCGCGAGCGGATAGAGTTCCTTCACCGCGAGCTTGATGCGCGCGATGCCGGACTTGAGCTGCGCCGCGTAGCCGGAGAATTCCTGGCCGAGCGTGAGCGGCGTCGCATCCTGGGTATGCGTGCGGCCGATCTTCACGATCCTGGCGAACGCCTTTTCCTTCGCGCGCAGCGCCTTGTGCAGATGCTCGAGCGCCGGAAGCAGCGCATTCGTGATCTCGAGCGCGGCCGCGATATGCATCGCCGTAGGAAAGCTGTCATTCGACGACTGGCCCAGATTGACGGCGTCGTTTGGATGGATCGGCGTCTTCGATCCGAGCGGCGCGCCCAGCATCTCGTTGGCGCGATTGGCGATAACCTCGTTGAGGTTCATGTTGGTCTGGGTGCCCGAACCTGTCTGCCAGACCACGAGCGGGAATTCGTCCGACAGCTTGCCGTCGATCACTTCCTGCGCCGCATTCACGATGGCCTTGCCGCGCTTCTTGTCGAGCGTGCCGAGCGCCATGTTGGTTTCCGCCGCGGCGCGCTTGACGATGCCGAAGGCGCGGATCAGCGGCTCCGGCATGCGGTCGCCGCCGATCTTGAAATTCTGCAGCGAGCGCTGCGTCTGCGCGCCCCAATAGCGATCGGCCGGAACGTCGATCGGTCCGAAGCTGTCGGTTTCGCTGCGGGTGCTAGTTCGGGGCTTCGATGTCTTGTTCGATGTCTTGTTTGATGTCTTGGCCATGTGGGGACCTTAGCGTCACACGGACGCGCGCCAAAGCCGCAAGACCGGACAAGAACCGGAATTGATCGAAACTACTTTTTCCGGAAGCGATCGAGCCGGACGACTTCGCCGGACGGCTTGTCGCCGCCTGTGTCCGCGGGCTTGCCTTCGGTCGCCGACGCAGCGGCCGGATCGGCATCGGCCGGCAAAGCGGATTTGGCTTCGCCTGCGGTCTTGGCGACGACGACGTCCCCGCTGGCGGCAGGTTCCGCCTCGATGGTCTCGAATTGCAGGCCGAACTGCACGGACGGGTCGAAGAAGCTCTTGATGGCCGCGAACGGGATGGTGAGCTTTTCAGGCACACCGCCGAACGAGAGCCCGACCTCGAAGGCGGTGTCCGTGACCTTCAGATCCCAGAATTGATATTGAAGGATAACCGTCATTTCCTGCGGGAATTGCTCGCGCAGGCGGGGCGACATCCTGACGCCCTCGGCGTCTGTCTTGAACGAGATCGAGAAATGATGCTCGCCCGGCAGCCCGCTCTTGGCGGTGTCGGCCAGGACCTTGCGTACGAGACCGCGCAGCGCGTCCTGCGCGAGGAGGTCGTAGCGGATGTGGTCGGTCGCCATTGTGGTCGTGCCAAAGAGCCAGAATCGAAAAGCAATGGTAGCCCGGCGGGATCGGTCCGTCAGCCCGTGGGCAGGGCTCTGCGTGACCAATTCTGGCGGGCCGAAGATGAGTGGAGGCTTCTGTTGCCAGGTGCCTCCGAACCCCGCCTGACGGAGCTTAACCCGTCAGGGCTTTAGTTCGGTATTACAGACCGCGTTACGCAGCCTGAGCAACCGGAGCATAGTTGTCGTTGGCAACTATACGTTTGGCCCGATAACGGCGGGTACCATACCGAGCGAAAGAACAACCTTTACGCCCTCGTCGATCCTGTTTCGCCCCCATCAGCAACGGCCCCGCGAAGATCGGGCCGCTGGTGGTGGAGGCGCCGGGCACTGCCCCCGGGTCCGAAAGGTTTATTGCGAAGTCCGTTTATCGCCATAGCCGGCTTGCGCCGGCGCTGGGGAATATATGTTCAGGCTTCCCCGGAGGGAAGGGCGAAGCGGCTTCATGTGAAAAAAATCCCAAAACGGGCGAAGGCTTCGGCCCCGGCCTGATTCCTAAGACCGGGAAGCTGCCCTGCGCCTTCCTCGCGCCGTGAATATCAGCCTGCGCGGCTGATCGGCGGCAACCTCGGCAAAAACGCATCCCGCATGTTCGCGGCGGGGCGGAAGCGCCGCGCGCGACTCTTGCTATCCTTAACGGATGCACGACACCCCGCACGACCCGACGCAGACCAAACGCCCCGACCTTCCGCTGCTCGAACTGTTCCTCGGCTTCGCGAAGATCTCGGTGACCGGCTTCGGCATGATCCTGCCCTGGGCGCGACGCCTCATCGTCGAGGACAAGAAGTGGCTGACCGCGGACGAGTTCAACGAGACCTACTCGCTCGCGCAGTTCTTGCCGGGACCGAATGTGGTCAACATGTCGGTCGTGTTCGGATCGCGCATGCGCGGTCCCGCCGGCGCAGCCGTCGCTCTGCTTGGTCTGATCGGACCGCCCGCACTCATCGCGACAGCCTTGTCCGCGCTCTACGCGATTTATGGTGATGTCGATGTGCTGCGCCGTATCCTGACCGGCATTGCTGCCGCGGCCATCGGCCTGATGATCGCCGTCATCGTAAAGATGGCCGAGCCGCTGCTGCGCAAACTGCTCGCGCCCGCGCCGCTGGTGCTGATCGCAACCTTCCTGACCGTTGGGGTCGCACGCTGGCCGCTGGTGTCGACGCTCCTCGTGCTTGCACCCGCAAGCATCGCACTGGCCTTCTGGTGGCAACGGCGATGAAAGCGTCCGATCCGCTCATCGTTCTGGCCAGTCATTTCGCATTGCTGTCGCTGTTCGCGATTGGCGGGGCGAATGCCGCCATCCCGGAAATGTATCGGATCGCAGTCCAGCTCGAGGGCTGGTTGACCGATCAACAATTCTCCGACCTGTTCGCGATTGCACAAGTCACGCCTGGCCCGAACGTCATTATCACCACGCTGATCGGATATCAGGTCGCCGGCATCACGGGCGCGCTGGTTGCGACAGCTGCAATGGTCGGCCCGACATGCATTGCAACCTATTTCATCACGAAGGTCTGGGATCGTTTTCGCGATGCACCATTGCGCATCGCGATCCAGCTCGGCCTGGTTCCCGTTTCGATCGGTCTGCTTGCCGCAAGCGCCTGGATCATGGCGTTGACAACCGACTCAACATGGATTGCCGCCGGCATCACCGTGGTTTCTGCGTCGGTTGGCTACTTCAGCAGGTTGAATCCCCTTTGGGTTTTCGCGATTGCCGCGATAATGGGCGCAATTGGGTTGATCTAATCGCCCGGACGCAGTTTTTCTCTAGGTTCCTGTCAGCGATTTGCTAGACAAGAGGCTCAGCTTGGGCGAAAGACCCAACGCGGGGACCACTGTAGTTTTACGGGCGTGGGAGGGCGTATGGCCGAAGGCATCGGACAGCCAACGGGTGGGCAATCAACTGGACTCATCCGCAATCCGCAAGACTTCTGGGGCGGGGTAGCGCTCACAGTCTTTGCATTGTTTTCATTATGGGCGGGCAGCGATCTTCCGGGACTTCGCGGGTTTGCATTCGGGCCGGGAACGGCACCGCGGCTGTTCGGATGGTTGCTGGTCGGCGTTTCGTTGATCATTGCCGTCAATGGTCTCATCACGCAGGGACCGCCGCTGGAAAGATGGGGAATACGCGCGCCGGTGCTGTTCCTCGCGTCCGTGGTGTTCTTCGGCGCAACGGTGCGACCGCTGGGCTTGATCATTGCGAGCTTCTTCACGCTGATGATTGCCGCTGCCGCTTCGAAAGAAGTGCGCTGGGTCGAGAGCGCCATCTGGTCGGCCGTCCTGACGGTTGGCTGCGTGGCGCTGTTCATCTACGGCCTCAACCTTCCACTCCAGCTCTGGCCGCGGTGATCTGTCATGTGGGATCTTCTTAACAACCTTGCTTTCGGCATCAGCGTCGCGGCAACGCCGCAGAACCTGCTGCTGTGTTTGATCGGTGCGCTTGTCGGCACGCTCATCGGCGTGCTTCCGGGCCTTGGTCCGGTCGCGACCATCGCGATGCTGCTGCCGATCACCTATGGTCTGCCGCCGGTTGGCGCGCTGATCATGCTGGCCGGCATCTATTACGGCGCGATGTATGGCGGCTCGACCACCGCGATTCTCGTCAACATACCGGGCGAGTCAGCATCCGTGGTGACAACGCTCGATGGTCACCAGATGGCGTTGCAGGGACGTGCCGGCCCTGCGCTGGCCATCTCTGCGATCGGTTCGTTCTTTGCCGGTTGCGTTGCGACGGTGGTCATCGCTGCGGCGGCGGCTCCGCTCACCAGCATCGCGTTGCTGTTCGGACCGGCCGAATACTTCTCGCTGATGGTGCTCGGCCTGATCTTTGCCGTCGTGTTGGCGAAGGGATCTGTCGTCAAGGCGATCGCCATGATCCTGGT
>NZ_DATMRV010000091.1:0-2677 GCF_035565795.1 Pseudorhodoplanes sp. | reverse complement strand
GCGCTTCACCGCCCTTGTATGCGCGAACGACCGGCTCGCGATCGGCGCGATTTCGGCCTTCCGGCGGCACGGCGTCGCCTGCCCGGGCGATGTTTCCGTCACCGGCTTCAACGACATGCCACTTGTGGACCGCCTGTCTCCCGCGCTGACGACCGTCCGCGTTCAGCATCACAAGGCAGGCTTCGAGGCCGCAGGTCTCCTCGTCGACCTGATCGAGAACGAAACATCCGAGCCGCACCATCTTGTGCTGCCCGTCGAAACCGTCGTGCGCAATTCGACCGCGCGATGTCCCGGAACGACCAGGAAAAGAATGATCGCAGTTGCAGGAGAAAAGGCGTGAAAATCGGGTTTGTTGGCCTAGGCGTGATGGGTCTCGGCATGGTGCCGCGCCTTCAGGCCGCGGGATACAAGGTTACCGGCTGGAACCGAACGAAGGAGAAGGCGAAAGCGCTGCTCGATGCCGGGATGGCCTGGGCGGATTCACCGCGGGCGGTTGCCGAAGTGTCGGATGTCGTGTTCACCGTCGTCACCGACGGCAAGGCCGTGAAGGACGTCGCGCTCGGGCCGGATGGCATCATCGCAGGTCTGAAGCCCGGCTCCGTCTATATCGACATGAGCACGATCGCGCCGGAAGTCACCCGTGAGGTTGCCGACGCGTTCGCGGCGAAAGGCCTCGTGATGCTGGACGCGCCGATCTCCGGCTCGCCGGTGACGCTCGCTCAGGGCAACGCGTCGGTCATGGTCGGCGGCGATGAAGCCGCGTTCGAGAAGGTCAAACCCGTTCTGCTCGCGATCGGACCGAAGGTCACGCGCATCGGCGCGAGCGGCCTTGCGGTGAAAATGAAGATCGCGGTCAACCTCCTGCTCATGGTCGAGGTGATCGCCTTCGGCGAGGCCGTTGCACTCGCGGAGAAAGGCGGCGTGTCTCGCGAAGCCGCGGTCGATGCGATCCTCAAAAGCGTCGCCGCCGCACCCGTGCTCGGCTATCGCGGCCCCTTCATTCTGGAAGGCAAGATGCCGGACGTGCCGCTCGCCGACGTGACGCTGCAACAGAAGGACATGATCCTCGCGCTGGACATGGGACGCAAGCTTGGCAGCCCGGTGCCGCTCGCCGCCGCCGCAAATGAATTGATGAACGCCTGCCGAGGGCTCGGAATCGATCGAAACGATTTCGTCGTCGCGCATCAGGTCTATCGCCGCCTTGGAGGACACCCGCAGTGAACACGCCGAAGATGTATCGCACCAATATCCGTGACGTACCCAAGGTCGAGGGTCTCGCGCGTAAGGACGGCTGGGTCGAAATGCAGGTCCAGTTCCTGATCGACAAGAAATCGGCCGGCGCGGATCACGTGGTCGGCTGGACCGTGCTGAAGCCCGGCGCGCGGCACGAGAGCCACCGCCACCACAACTGCGATGAATTCTTCATCGTGCTGAAGGGCAAGGGCCACATCTACACCGACGAAGGCGACAAGCCCTCGGGCGAAGGCGACGTGATCTACTCGCCGCGCGGATGCTGGCACGGCTTCAACAATACCTCGGACGAGGACGTCGTGCTGGTCTGGGGCTGGATGGGCGCCGGCTCGATCGAAGACTCAGGCTACGAAGTCGATCCCGCGAGCCACGCATGACGGGCACGGCATCTGACGATCCCCGCATCCAGGCAGGGATGCGGCGGCAATTCGCGCTGTTCGACGAACGCAAGCAATCCGGCGCACGCCGCATCGGATGGAAGGTCGGCTTTGGCGCGCCGGCGGCAAAAGAGAAGCTGAAGATCGGAGCGCCGCTCGTCGGGTTTCTGCTCGACCGTGCGATCCTGCCAGATGGCGCGAGCGTGTCGCTTGCCAGCTGGACGAAGCCGGCCGCAGAACCCGAAATCGCGGTCGAGATCGGCCGCGATGTGCCGGCCGGCGTCAGCGAACAGGACGCGGCGCAATCCATCGCCGCCATAGGACCTGCGATTGAACTCGCAGACATCGACGGGCCCATTGACGACGTCGAGCAGATCCTCGCCGGCGATATCTTCCAGCGCCACGTCCTGTTCGGCCCGCGCCGCGCGGTGGCGTTGCCCGGCGGGCTGACGGCACTGACCGGCGAAGTGATCCGCTCCGGGCAATCCGTGCCGGTCCCGGCCGATCTCGAAGCCAATACCGGCCGGCTGCTGGACATCGTGCGTCAGGTTGCGGCGACGCTCGCGGCGTTCGGCGAAGTCCTGAGGGCGGGCGATGTCGTGATCGCGGGCTCGGTCACGCCGCCGCTGTTTCTCGGGGCGGATGACAGGACGCTGTCATGGGAGCTTGCGCCGATTGGCAAGGTCTCTGTGAACTTCGCGGGCTGAAAGCCGGCTGATCATTCCGGGCGTCGCGAAGCGACGAACCCGGAATGACAGCAACGTCAGAACCCGTCCGGCAGCCCGGCCCAGACATCGGCTTCGGTCATCGGCCGCGGCAACATGCTCTGGGCCGAGATGTATTTGAGCGCGAGCGCAACGCTCGGTTCGATCGCTTTGCGGCCGATGGGAAGCTCCCTGGCCGACGCGGTGTCCTTCCATGCATCCTTGACCGCCGACCAGAACGCCATCAGCACATCGCGATGCTGGTCTACCACGGACTGCTTCGCCACGATGACGTGGTTGACCGGCACGAAACCGTGCTTGCGGGCAAATTCGCGCCCCGCGCCT
>NZ_DATMRV010000090.1:0-30448 GCF_035565795.1 Pseudorhodoplanes sp. | reverse complement strand
CAAGATCGGCGCCTCCACCGGGCATCCCGATGCGCTGCTCGGTTTCACCTTTGCCTTTGCCAGCGCCGTGGTCTGGGCCACCTATTCGGTGATGTCGCGGTTGATCGCAGCGGTGCCGAGCGAAAGCGTCGCGCCGGCCTGCTTCGCCACCGCCCTGCTCGCACTCCTGTGCAACCTGACCTTCGAAGGCTGGGTCACGCCAACGGCGTGGCAATGGATCGCGATGGTGCTGCTCGGCCTTGGGCCGATCGGCGCGGCGTTCATGCTGTGGGATATCGGCATGAAGCATGGCAACGTCGCGTTCCTCGGCGTGCTCGGCTATGCGTCGCCGGTGATCTCGACGTCGCTGCTGATCGCGCTCGGCTTTGCGGCGCCGACCTGGGCGCTGCTGATTTCGGTCGCGCTGATCGTGCTTGCGGCGCGGCTCGCCGCACCGCGCCGGCGGAAAGCCTGATCAAGGCGATCCGGCGAGACTTTCAGGACGCCAGGCTTGCGGCCGGGAAGCGTATCACCTTGTCGGCCACGGGGTCCGCGGGCGCGTACAGGCCGCGCTTGTCCGGCAACGACTTGAAGGCGTGCGTCAGTCCGATGGTGGTCTCGGCGGCCCCGAGAATGAGGTAGCCGCCCGGTGCGATCACGCGCGCAAGCCGGTCGAGCACATCGGTCTTGGTCGGCTGATCGAAATAGATCAGGACGTTGCGGCAGATGATGAGGTCGAACGTCCCGAGCCGCGAGAAATCGGTCAGGAGGTTCAGGGGGCGGAACTGCACCATGGCGCGGATCTGGGGCGCGATCTGCCAAGCTTCGCCGACCTGCGTGAAATACTTGAGCAGCAACTGAATCGGCAGCCCGCGCTGCACCTCGAACTGGCTGTAGACGCCGGCCGTCGCCTTCTGCAGCACCTCGTTCGAAATATCGGTCGCGAGAATCTCGATGCGGAAGCCGTCGAGGACTGCGCCCATCTCCTTGATCGTCATCGCGAGCGAATACGGCTCCTGCCCGCTGGACGCGGCCGCGCACCAGATGCGGATGCGCTTCTGGCGGTCGCGCGCGGCCATCAGCGCCGGCAGGATTACGCTCCTGAAATGCTCGAACGGCACGCGGTCGCGGAAAAAGAAGGTCTCGTTGGTGGTCATCGCCTCGACCACCTCGGTGGTCAGCGTCTCATCGTTGCCGGCGCGCAGACGACGCACGAGTTCGAACAGATCAGGCAGGCCCCTGCGCTGCGCCACCGGCATCAGCCGGCTCTCCACGAGATATTGCTTTTCCGCCGACAGCATCAGACCGGATCGCTGCTTGAGCAGCTTGCGGATGAATTCGAAATCGTTGTCCGTCATGCACGCCTCCCGAAGGCGCGAATGAGCGCGGGCGCGATCTGAGGCAGCGGCAGGACCTGCGAGCACAGGCCTGCCTGTGCGATCGATCCCGGCATGCCCCAGACGATGCTGGTCGCTTCGTCCTGCGCGATGATGTTGCCGCCCGCGGCGACGATGTCGGCACCGCCCTGGGTGCCGTCGGTGCCCATTCCGGTCAGCACGAGGCCGAGCACGCCGCCGCCAAACGCCTCTGCCGCCGAGGAGAACAGCACGTCGACCGCCGGCTTGCAGAAATGGACCGGGGGCGAGTCATCCAGAATCGCCACCGCCTGTCCTTTCGCGCGCGCAATCTTCAGATGCCGATGCCCCGGCGCGACATAGACGCGGCCCGCGCGGATCGGCTCGCCGTCTTCGGCTTCGCGCACGATCCGGCCGGTCGCGCGCGCAAGATGTTCAGCAAGAATGGTGGTGAAGGTCGGCGGCATGTGCTGGGTAATCAGCACCGGCGCCTCGTCGATCACGGGCACGAGCTTGCTGCAGATATCGTTCAAGGCCTGCGGCCCCCCTGTGGAGGAGCCGATCACCAGCACGCGCGGCGTGGCGGCGGACGCTGGCCGCAGCGTGATGGACCGCGGCTGCGTGACCGGTTCTTTCGGATCTGCGATCGGCCGTACCGCCCGGGCGGGGCCCAGGGTCCGGCGCGAGCGCGCACCCAGTTCCCGGATTTTCGCGACCAGCGCCTGCCGGTACGTCTCGCTGGTGATGACGCCCTGCGCGTCCGGCTTCTGAAAGCAATCGAGCGCACCGAGCGACAGCGCGCGCAGCGTGATCTCTGCATTGCGGCGCGTCAGCGTCGACGCCATGATCACCGAAAGGTCGGGCTTCTTCTGCAGGAGCAAAGGCAACGCCGTGATACCGTCCATGTCCGGCATCTCGACATCGAGCACCACAAGATCCGGATTGGTGCGATCCAGATAGTCCAGAGCCTCGCGCCCGGTCCGCAGCGAGGCCACGATCTCGATGGCCGGCTCCGGCTCCAGCCAGCGCCGGAGGAATCCGCGGGCGACCGCCGAGTCGTCGACTAACATCACCCGCAGCGGCGCCGCATACGCTGCCGCCGGCCGGGCCTGTTTCCCTGGACGTGCCGTCACGCTGCCCACAAGAGTGCTGCCGCGCTCAGATCAGTCCGACTTCCTGGAACTTCGCCTCGACGATGTCTCGGTCGAACGGCTTCATGATGTATTCGTTGGCGCCCGCATGCAGCGCGCGTGCGATGTGCGCGACGTCGTTTTCGGTGGTGCAGAACACGACCTTCGGACGCTCGCCGCCGGGCATGCGCCGGAGCGCTTTCAGGAAATCGTATCCATCCATCCGCGGCATGTTCCAGTCCAGCAGGATCGCATCCGGCAGCATGCGGTAGCACTGGTCAAGCGCTTGCTGTCCGTCCTCGGCCTCCATGATCTGAAAGTCCATGCCTTCAAGAATCCGCTTTGCGACTTTGCGGATCACGCTGGAATCGTCGACAACCAGACAGGTCTTCATGGCACCACCCTCATTCGCTTCCCTAGCGGACCGGTCCGCGAGTCCCGCCGCGTCATGCGGCCAATTCCGAGATCTTCAAATCAAGCAGACGATCGACATCGAGCACCACGAGCAGCCCGTCATCGAGACGATGAACGCCGGACGCGACCAGCTTCAGCCGCTCGTCGAGATTGACCGGCACCGGCTCCGCGGTTTCGCTGCTCAGCTTCATCACTTCGCCAACAGCATCGATGACGAGCCCATACGACTCGCCGCCGCTTTCGATACCGACCGCCATCTGCGCGCGTTGCGTCTCACCCGACACGCCGAGCCGGCGCCGCAAATCGATCGCCGTGACAATGCGGCCGCGCAGATTGATCACACCCGCGATATCATCGGGTGCGAGCGGCACGCGCGTCATCTGACTCAGCACGAAAACGTCCTGCACGCGTGCGATCGGAAGGCCGAACAATTGCGCCCCGATCATCACGGTCACGTATTCGGGACTGAGCTGATTGCTGCTTGTCATGACGTCATGCCGCCTGACTGATGATTGCGTCGGCCTGTTCCTTGATCGCGGCAATCAGGCCCTGGCGATCGAACTTGGCGACGAAGTCGTGGAAGCCGGCGCGGCGGACACGCTCGATCATGTCGGGCGTTGTCATCGCCGACAATGCAATCAGCGGGGTTTGCGCGGTCGCGGACTCGGCGCGAAGCACACGCGCAAGCGAGATGCCGTCCATGCCCGGCATCTGCAGATCGGTGACAATCAGATCGAAGGCGCGTCCGCTGCGGATCAGATCGCACGCTTCCTGCCCGCTCGAAGCGGTCGTGACGGCGTAGCCCGCGGCGCGGAGCACCGGGACGAGCATGTTGCGGAAGAAGGCCGAGTCGTCGACCAGAAGAACGTGCCGGCGCGTTCGCTGCGGCGTCGAGGTGACGAGCCAGTCGGCATAGGCGAGCGGAAGATAGTGACCGACATCGACAATGTCGGTTGCCTCTCCCTTGACGATCGCAGAGCCCAGGATGCCAGGGCGTCCATCGCTCACTTCGATCTCGAATTCCTCTTCGACGATGTCGACGATCTGATCGACAACGAGCGCCAACGAACGATCGCCGTCCGAGAACACAAGGAGCGGCTGCGATCCGCTCTCCTTCACCCGGACACAATCCCCCGGGCAGATCAGCGGCATCAGGTGGCCGCGATACTGCACAACATGGCGGCCGCCCGTCATCTCGATGCTGCTGACGTCGATCTCTTCAAGGCGCGTCACCAGCGATAGCGGGACCGCGCGTGGCGCATTCGATCCCGCACGGAAGACCAACAGCGCCGTCTTGTTCTTGTCCTGCGCATGCGGCCCGGCTTCGGCCGCTGTCTCGACGCCGATCACGCCCGCGCGGACGGAACCGAAGGCGGTCGCAATCCCGTTGGGATCGAGAATCATGATCACGGCGCCGTCGCCGAGAATCGTGTTTCCGGTGAACGCGTGGATGTGGCGCAACTTGCTTGCCAGCGGCTTCACCACGATTTCCTCGGTGTGGAACACGCGGTCGACGACGATCCCGAAAAATTCCGGACCGACCTGCGTGACGACCACAAAGCCGGTTTCGGTCTCCTGCTCGGCCGCCTCACCGAGACGCAGGAATTTCCGGAGAAACACCAGAGGCAGTAGCTTGTTGCGCAGACGCAGGACCGGCGTGTCCTTGATGCGCTCGACGCGATGCTCGCCGTCGCCCCGCACGCGCACCAGTTCCATGACAGCGACCTGGGGAATGGCAAAGCGTTCGCCCGCGGCCTCGACGATCAGCGCGGACACGATGGCCAGCGTCAGCGGGATCTTGATCGTGAAGACGGTGCCCTGCCCCGGCACGGATTTCACATCGATGGTGCCGCCGATCTGATCGATGTTGCTTTGTACGACGTCCATGCCGACGCCGCGCCCCGAAATGCTGGTGATGGTATCGGCGGTCGACATGCCGGCGGCGAAGATGAAGCGCTGGATCTGCGCATCCGACATCTTCTCGAGCTCAGCCTCGCTCGCGAGCCTGCCTGAAAGCGCTCTTGCGCGGATCTTGCGCGTGTCGAGGCCGCGGCCGTCATCCAACACTTCGATGATGATATGTCCGCCCTCGTGCCGAGCGGTGAGCCGGATGGTGGCGCGATCCGGTTTGCCTGCGGCGCGGCGCTCCGCTGGCGCCTCGATGCCGTGATCCGCCGAGTTGCGCACCATGTGCGTCAGCGGATCCTTGATCATGTCGAGGACCTGCCGGTCGAGTTCGGTCTCGGCACCGTGCATCTCGAGTTCGATCTGCTTGCCGAGATCGGCCGAGAGGTCGCGCACCAGCCGTGGCAGCTTCTGCCATGCATTGCCGATCGGCTGCATGCGCGTCTTCATGACGCCCTCCTGCAACTCGGCGGTGACATGAGAAAGCCGTTGCAGCGGTACCTTGAACTCGGTCTCGGTCTGGCGGCGCGCCAGTTCCATCAGTTGGTTACGGGTCAGGACCAGCTCCGACACCATGGTCATCAGGTGTTCGAGCGTGTCGACATGGACGCGGATCGACTGACTGACGACCTTGCCGTCCTGCTGGCGCTCCGCAGACTTGTCGGAATCGGCTGGCATGGGCTGCGCCGGTCCCGGTGTCTCGCGGAATGCGCGCTCCAGTTCGCCGAGCGTCGCTTCGCCAGGCTTCAACGGACGTTCCAGCACCTGATAAGCCAGCGTGCCTGAGCTTTGCGCCGCGGCTTGCGGCGTTGCGCTCGCCATCGCGTCAAGCCGCGCAATCAGATCGTCGTCGGTCCCCGACGGCTCGCTCTGGTGCCGCTCCAGCGCATCGAGAATCTCCTTGATGCGATCGAGGGTCGAAAGGATCAGCGAGACAGCGTTCTGCGTGACAGGCATCCCGTCGCGGAATCGTCCCATCAGGCTTTCGGCGGCATGCGCAAGCGTCGCGAGCCGAGGCAGATTCAGGAAGCCGCAGGTGCCCTTGATGGTGTGGACGAGGCGGAAAATGTTGGCGAGGATTTCGGCGTTGTTCGGCTCCTGCTCGAAGCGCACGAGCTCGGAATCGACCGTGTCGAGACTCTCATGGGTCTCGGTCAGGAAATCCCGCAACAACTCGTCCATGGACAAAACGCCTTCCGCGCCGGAAGTGCTCCGGCACCTCACCGTCGACCATGGTAGTGTGTTGGTAACCGTTTAATATTGCGTAAGGGCAGCGCAACAATGCGGCCCGTTAGCGCCGTGTTAACCGCAAAAGATCGGGAAAACGGCGCCCGCTAGCGTGCTGCGACGACGATGACCTCGCCCTCGCTGGCCGCCGTGACAGTCAACCCGCAATCCTTCGCGAGCAGGCTGGTGTAATACGGCTGTACCGCATGCGCATCGATGCTGCCGCCATGCGAGCCGCCGGCGAGCAGGTCCGGCACCGCCTGCGGAACCTTGGCATAACCACCGGTGGCGGCAATCCGGAATGCCATGGTCTCGCCTTCGCCTACCGGATCGACTGTGATCTGGCCGCCGCGCGGAATCGCCTGGCCGGCAATGAGCACCATGTTGAGCAGGAGCTTCACGCGGTTCTTCGGAAGCAACGCGCGAGGAAGATTCCAGGTGATCTTCGTCTTCTCGTCTTCGAGAAAGCCACGCGCCACCTTTTCGGCGTCGCCGAGATCGATCTGCGCGCCAGCGGACCCGGCGGCGCCGAATGCAAGCCGGCAGAATTGGAGCTTTGCGGACGCCTGCCGCACGCTCTTCTTGATCAGGTCCATGGCAAAATCCTTGGTTTCCTGATCGTTTTCGTCCTCCATGACCTCGAGGCCATTGACTATCGCGCCAACAGGACTGATCAGGTCGTGGCACACCCGCGAGCACAACAGAGCGGCGAGGTCCAAAGATTCGATCTTGGCGGGAGACGTCTGGGCATCAGACATCGGAGCGACGGATGCTTGCGCAGCGGAAATGGCGGACATGAATCTGGCTCCGGTCAAAGCGGCGGCGGAACGCGAATCACTCGATCCTGATACAGCCGGCCGCTTGATACACCGCGCACGCCGCAGCGCCAAGCAGCGTCTCGCGACACAACCACTCTTCGGACCCGCTGCATGACAAATGAATTCGCCGATCCAGCCTTGCTCGACGCATTGACCGGGATCGCATCGCAAGCCGGCGCCGCCATCATGCGCATCCGCAGCGCGGGAACCAGCGTCCGCACCAAATCCGATGCAAGTCCGGTGACGGAAGCGGATGAAGCTGCTGAAGCCATCATCCTCGATGGGCTCACGCGCACGCTGCCGGGGATCACGGTGGTGTCAGAGGAGGCGGCATCGCGAGAAGTGATGCCGGCGTTGCCCGACATATTCGTTCTGGTCGATCCCCTCGACGGCACGCGCGAATTCATCGACGGCCGCGACGAGTTTACCGTCAACATCGCGATCGTCCGGGATGGCCGGCCTCTCGCCGGTATCGTCGCCGCGCCCGCGCTTGGAACAATATGGCGCGGCGCAATCGATTCAGGGTCCGAACGATTGCGATTGCAACCCGGTGCTTCGCCGAAAGATGCGTGCGAACGGTCGGCGCTGCGCACGCACGCGCATCAAAGCGGGCCATGGCGCGCTGTGGTCAGCCGCTCGCATCTCGACCCGAATACTGAACAGTGGCTCACACGCTTTGACGTACTGGAGCGCCTTGATTGCGGTTCGTCGGTCAAGTTCTGCCGGATTGCCGAGGGCACGGCCGATGTCTATCCGCGCCTCGGCCGGACGTCGGAATGGGACATCGCAGCTGGCGACGCGGTGCTGACGGCTGCCGGCGGCGTCGTACTTTCACTGGACGGGACGCCGGTTCGATACGGACAGATCGCGAACAATCTCAAGGTCCCGTCCTTCGTCGCCTGGTGCGACCCGGCGGACGCGGCACGGTTTGGCTGACTACGGAACGAGGCTCTGGCTCACGTGCGGCCAGTTGACTTCCGCCTGTAGCGCCGCCTGACCGGGATCGGCCCTGAACTGCTTGCGGGCGTCTTCCGAGTAGAACAGGAACAGGCGGTCGTTATGGATCGCCCAGAAATCCGGGTGGCCCGGACGGGCGATGTTGCTCGAAATCGCAATCGGGTCGTAGCCGCCATATTGCGGCATGTAGACGTCCGGATCCCTGGCAAAGGCGTCCCGATTGCCCTCGTTGTGAAAGCGCCAGGCAACGCCCGCGTGCTTCACCTCGAGATGCTCGCGCCCCATCTTCGGCGCGCCATCCGTAAAATAGGCGACCGGATCGTAGCCGTAGATCGCCAGACCCGTGTTGTGATCGGTGACGATCTGCTCGGTGGTCGCCGCGTAACCGGCCTGCCACAGGACCACGGCCGGAGCCCCGGAAAACAGAAGCCAGAGCATCGCAAGTCGGACGCCAAGCCGTTGACGGCGCAGTGTTGTCATGATTCGGTCCAACAAGTGTTCCGATTCGGATGCCTTTAACTGACTGCATCCATGTGAGTAACCGGTTAAGCCGGCCCACCGATCTTTCCTTATGGAGCACCCGATGCGTTCGCTGATCCGCCTGTTGGCCGCCGCGGCCTGCCTGGCCTGCGTCACCGGCCAGCCGACGCTGGCGCAACAGCCGCAACCCGTGCCGCCGCCGGCACAGCAGCCGGTGCCACAGAACCAGCCGCAGCCCGGCCAGCCGCGATATTCCTCGAACGAGATCCTCGAAAGCGGCCACCGCTTCTTCGGGACGGTCTCGCGCGGGCTGGCGCAGGTGGTGGAAAAGGCCTTCAGCGACTTCGGCCAGCCGAACGGCTATATCCTCGGCGAGGAAGCCGGTGGCGCCTTCGTGGCAGGGCTGCGCTACGGCGAAGGCACACTCTATACAAAGAATGCCGGCGACCTGCGGGTATTCTGGCAGGGTCCCTCCATCGGCCTGGACGCGGGTGGCGAAGGCGCACGCACCATGATGCTGGTCTACAACCTGCCCTCCACCGAAACGATCTATAACCGGTTCGGCGGCATCGACGGCTCGGCCTATTTCATCGGTGGCTTCGGCATGACCGCGCTCGGCGCTGGCAATGTCATTGTTGTACCGATTCGCGCCGGCGTTGGCCTGCGGCTCGGCGCCAATATCGGCTATCTCAAGTTCACGCCGCAGGCGACCTGGAACCCGTTCTAACTTTCGTTGATCGTAATCGAATCCGCTTCCCCGCCGGCCGTCGGCCGGTTTAGGTTAAACGGGCAAGGCGCCAGCGAGCGGCGCCGCCGCCGTGGCAGGATATCCGTGTCACGCCATCCGCTCGGCGCCCGTCGGTTGGAGTTTCCGTCATGATCGAGCCGGCCATGTATTTGGGCATCGGCTTTCTGGTGGCGAGCCTGTTCGGGCTCATCTTCCTTCCCCTGGTCCACTCGCGCGCGGTGCGGCTGACCATCCGCCGCATGGAAGCCGCGACCCCGCTCTCGATGGCGGAGATCCAGGCGGACAAGGATCAACTGCGCGCCGAATTCGCGATGTCGACACGGCGGCTCGAGATGAGCGTCGAACAGCTGAAGGCGAAGAGCACAAGCCAGCTTGCCGAACTCGGCAAGAAGAACGACGCCATCAACCGCCTGAAGGCTGAGCTCGGCGAAAAGTCGGCGACGATCTTCGCGCTCGAAGCGCGCGAGAAGGCACTGAAAGAACAGATGAAGGCGACGGAAGACGAACTGTCCGTCAAGACCCTCGGCCTGCACGAAACCGAACGCAACCTGTCCGACAAGGAAGCCGAGATGGCCCGCCTGTCCGGCGACCTGGGTGACCGCACCGCGACGACCGAAGCGCAGCGCGTCGAGTTGATCTCGCTCAGGACACAGATCGACGCGCTCAAGCTGCGCATCGAGGACTACGAGCGCGACATCAAGAAAACGGAAGAGCGCCTCGAAAAGCAGCGGCAGGAATCCGCCGCGGCGACCAGCAACCTCATGGACGAGCGCGGCAAGGTCGAAAATCTTGGCAGCCGGGTCGGGCAACTCGAACAGCAACTCCTGGTGCAGACCACGGAAGCCGAAATGCTCGGCAAGCGCGTGGTTGAACTCGAAGGCCGCATCGCCGATCAGGGACGTCTCCTGGTCGAGCGCGAATACGAATGCGACCGGCTGCGCACCGAGCTTGAGAATGCCCGGCGCACCGGTTTTCACCTGCGCGAGGAACTTGCCTCAACCGGCAGTCAACAGCGCGAGTTCGTCAAGACGCTGACCGCGGAAAAAGAGGTCCTGCAGAAAGAGCTTGAGCTCGCCAATTCGGAGCGGAGCAAGCTGCAGACAGAGCTCGCCGCGATGAAGCGCGAAGCTGAATCAAGCTGGGCGGCCGAGCGTGTCGAGAATGCCCTGCTGCGCGAGCGCATCAACGACGTCGCCGCCGAGGTCGCGAAACTCGCGGTTACGCTCGAGGGGCCGAATTCCCCGATCGAGGCGATCCTCGCTTCATCCGAGACAAAGCCGGCGCGTGCTGCGCCCAGCGGCCCGGTCCCCGTGCCGGCGCCGGCGAACGACATCGGCGACGACACCAAAGGCAGCCTGGCCGATCGCATGCGTGCGCTTCAGTCCCGAGCGTCGCGACTGACGACCACGCCCTGACGAAGGATTGCCTGCCCTGCCAACACGCCCGCGCCGCTTCTTCGCACTGCTCCTGCTCACCGTTTTTGCGACAGCAGTGTTCGCTCCGGGCGCTATCGCGGAGCATCCCGACGTCGCCAAGCGCCGCGCCGCCGAGCGCACTACGTTTACCGATGACGAAATTACCGACGGCTTCTTCCGGATCGTGTTTGGCGCGGAATTTCACGTGTCCGGCCGGGTCGACCGCATCCGCAAATACGAGATGCCGATCCGCGTCTATGCGGACAGCCGCGCAAAGCCCGATCGCCGCAAGCAGCTCGCTTCCGTGGTCGACGACATCCGCTCCAAGGTGCGGAATCTCGACATCGCGATGGTCGACAACCGCAAGGACGCCAACGTCACCGTGACGCTGATTCGCGACCGCGACATCGAGAAAACCATCCGACAATTCTACGGTCGCGAGCAGGCCGCACGGATCGTCAAGTCGCTGGAGCCGCAATGCCTTTCAGGCTTCCGCAAGGACGACCTGTACCGCATCCAGCATTCGGACGTGATCATCGCCGTCGACGCTGGCGAATTCATCTTTCTCGACTGCGTCTACGAGGAACTGTTGCAGGCGCTCGGACCGATCAATGATGACGACGCATTGCCGTTCACGATGTTCAACGACGATGTCCAGATGGGCTTCTTCGACATCTACGATCAGTATTTGCTCAACATCCTGTACGATCCGCGCATCCGCGCAGGCATGACCAAGGAGCAGGTTAAGGAATTGCTGCCGCAAATCCTTCCGGACGTGCGAGCCTGGATCACGAAGGTGAACGGGCTGAAGGAGCCCTGATCGTCGTCCGCGACGCTCGACCGGAGCGCTACAATCCCTTCAGCCAGTCGATGATCTGCCCGCGTGACTGGTACGGCGTCGACAGATGCATGCTTGCCGTGACCGAATATTTGCTCTTCGGATGCCTGACGCCGCGCCCATAGACATAGTCCTTGCCGTGCAGCACCATCGGATCGGCAATACCGACGATCCACAACAGCGGCACGTCGTCCATTGCAGCCGCGTTCTTCGGCATCACCGCAGGTCCGTCCGGATCGAACATCGACAGATAGACTTCCGGCGTTGCGCGAACCTGGAACGGGATTCCCTGCGCAAGGTCCGGAAACGACGTGCGCACCTGGCCCTGGCCGGCGGCGACCATCTTCCTTGCCTGTGCGATCGCCCCGCCCGTGCGGGCGCGCAAAGCCCAGGCTTCCGGCAGGTGCCCCGGCGCAAGCGCCACAATGCCATGCAGTCCCTTGCGCCGCGCCCCGTATCCGATAGCCGCATTCGCGCCGAGGCTGTGTCCGATGACGACGATCTTCTGCGCTCCGGCCTTCCTGAGCCGCTCGGCTGCGCTATCGATCTCGGACATCGCCTGTTCGTAGGTCGCGTCATAAATGCGGCGCGCCGACCACGGCATCTCCGGGGCGTCCACCAAAGCGCCTTCGCGCTTCAGCGATTCATGCAGCCCCTCGATCATGGTGGTCGGGGTGCCGCCCTTGCCGTGGATCAGCACAATGCCGAAACCGGACAGGTCATGCTGGGCGCGCGCCGGTGCTGCATCCACGACGGCCGCGAACGCGGCGAACAGTCCGAAGACGATGTCCTGGAAGCGCAGACGCATGATCCTGGGCCTGGTCCGAATCATGGGGAGCCATCATAGGCAGCCATCGGCTGCAGCGCGACCCCGCATGGAAGCCGGATTTTTCTCAGGAAAACGCCTATTCGGAGACGCCAATGAGGCCGGCCAGCCGCTCCGGATCGTCCCGCAGCGGCTTGGACGGTCCGTCATAGACGACCCGGCCCTTGTCCATGACGATCGTGCGCGGCGAAAAAGCGAGCGCAACCCGGCTGTTCTGCTCCACCAGCACAATGGTCAGGGCGCCCTCGTCGCGCAGCTTCCCCAGCACCTCGGCGAGGGTCTCGACGAGGACCGGCGCCAGCCCCTCCGTCGGCTCATCCATCAGGAGGACGGACGGATTGGTCATCAGCGCGCGGGCGATCGAGAGCATCTGTTGCTCGCCGCCGGAAAGCTGGTTGCCCATATTGCCGAGCCGCTCGCGCAGGCGCGGAAACAGTTCGAAGATCCGCGCCTCCGTCCAGTAGCCGGGTCGAGCCGCGATCTCGAGATTCTCGCGCACGGACAGCGAGGGGAATATCTCGCGCTCCTGCGGAACGAGACCGATCCCCTTGAGCGCCCGTTGATAGACCGGCAGGTGTGTCACCGGATTGCCGTCGAGCAGCACATCACCGCTCTTGACGTTGGTATGCCCCATGGCGGTGACGAGCAGCGTGGTCTTGCCGACGCCATTGCGGCCGATGATGCTCACGCTCTCGCCCGGCGCGACGGAAAGATCGATGCCTTCGAGCACCACGGTATCACCGTATCCGGCAGACAGGTTTTTCCAGGCGAGCGCGCTAGCCATGTGCAGCCTGCCCCAGATACACGGCGCGGACATCGGCATTGGCGCCGATTTCCTTCGGCGTGCCTTCGGCAAAGATGCGTCCACCGACCAGCACCGTGATGCGCTCGGCGAACCGGAACACGAGATCCATGTCGTGTTCGATGATCAGCACACCGATATCCTTTGGCAATCGTGCGATCGCATCGAGAATGATATGGCTCTCCGCGCTCGGAACGCCCGCCGCGGGCTCGTCGAGCAGCAGAACCTTGGGTGCAAGCCCGAGCGCTATCGCGATCTCGACGAGCCGCTGGCGGCCATAGGGCAATTCGGAAATCCTGTGGCTCGCCACATCCTGCAGCTTGAGCATCTCGAGAAGCGCCATCGCGGCGTCGATAACATCCTTGCGCTTGCCCGCCGGCCTGAACATCGTCGGCGCAGCGCCGAGTTGCTCGGAAACCGGGATGTAGACATTCTCGAGCACAGACAAGCCGCGGAACAGCCGGTTGATCTGGAAGGTACGCGCTATACCGCGCTTCACCCGCTCGGCTTGCGCGACCTGCGTGATGTCCTCGCCATTGAGGAAGACCTGCCCCTCGGTGGGGGTGAGGACGCCCGTCAGCAGGTTGATGAAGGTTGTCTTGCCGGCTCCGTTCGGACCGATCAGCGCATGACGCGCGCCCTTCGTCAGCTGAAAATTGATATTGCTCGACGCAACCAGTGCGCCGAAGGTCTTGCTGACGTTGCGCGCTTCAAGCAGCATTTGCGTCATGGCACGGCACGCTTGCCGCGGAAACGGCTCGTAATGGCATCGGCAATGCCGAGGATGCCGTTGCGCGCGCCGAGCGCGATGATGACGAGCATCAATCCAAGCCCGAGCTGCCAGGCCGTCGGATAGAGCTTTGCGAGGTAATGCGACAGCACCATGTAGGCGACGGCTCCGACAAAGGCGCCGTAAAGCCGCCCGTACCCGCCGAGCACCAGGATAATCAGGACCGTCGCGGCGCGATCCAGGCTGAATGTCGACATGTTCACGTAGGCATTGGCCTGCGCCCACAGCGCCCCGGCAACGCCCGCGATCGCGGCCGAGAGCGTGTAGCAGATCACAAGTCGCTTTCGCACCGGCGCACCGACCGCATGCATGCGCAGCGTGTTTTCACGGATGCCGGTGAGGCTCTCCCCGAACGGGGAATACACAATAGTGCGCACCACGACGAAGCCGATGAACAGGACGCACAGGATGTAGATGTATTGCGTGGACGGGATCAGCGGGTTGAAATCGAATGTCCCGAAGATCGGATCGATCGGGACGGTATCGAGACCGTCATAGCCCCCGGTCCAGGCCTGACCGAGATTGGCGGCCTCCTCCAGCAGCAGCATCATGCAGAGCGTGAGCATGAGTAATGTGAGCCCGGTGGTCCGCAGCAGGATCAGTCCGGAGATCAGACCGAAGATGCCGGCCGCTACAGCGGCAATCACGAGACCGCTCAGCGGCTCGGTCCAGATGCCGTGATGCGCCAGCATGCCGACAGTATACGCGCCGATACCGAAGAAGGCCGCGTGTCCCAGCGTAACGATGCCCGCATAGCCGAGCACCAGATCGAGCGACAGCGCGAACAGGATCACCACGAGGATCTCGTTGCCGATCCCGAGGTGACGCGGGAACATGAAGAAGAAAGCGATTGCGAGAATCCACGGAAGCGGTTCCCACCAGCGCAACCGGTGACGGTAGACAAAATCACGAACGCCCGGCTGATCCGTCTCGATAGCGCTCATTGCCCGCTCCGTCCGAACAGGCCCTGCGGCCGGAACAGCAGGATCACGATGGTCATCGCGTAGATGAAGACGGTGCCACCCTGCGGAAGATATTTCTTCAGCACGAAGTCCATGATGCCGATCAGAAGCGCCGCGTAGAACACGCCGGTGATGCGTCCGAGCCCGCCGACCGCCACCACGATCAGAAAGAAAACGAGATACTTGAGCGTGTATTGCGGATCGAGGCCAAGAAACTCGGCGCCGAGTCCGCCGCCGATCGCGGCCATGCCGCTGCCGAAGGCGAAGGTGAAGGTGAACAGGCGGTCGATATTGATCCCGAGCGACTCCACCATGCGCCGGTTGTCGACCGCCGCGCGGATCTGCGCGCCCACGCGCGTCCGCTCGAAGCCCAGCCAAAGACCAAGCGCGACCAGCGCCCCGAACACGATCAGGAAAATGCTGTAGGTTCGATATTCAGTGAAGCCGAGGTCGATCTGGCCGCGCAACCAGGACGGCAGGATCAGCGGCTGCGTTTCCGGACCGATCACGATAATGACGGTCGCAATCATGATGAAAGCGAGGCCGATCGAGAACAGCACCTGATCGAGTTCGGACGCTCGATAAAGCCTGGAATAGAACAGCCGCTCCAGCACCACGCTGAGAGCCGCCGTCAGGACAAAGCCCAGCACAACCGCGGGGAGAAACGGCACGCCCAGCCGGTTCATTGACAGCACGATCACATAGCCGCCGATCATGGCGAAGCCGCCATGGGCCAGATTGACGAAGCCCATGAGGCCCATCGTGACGGAGAGCCCGACAGAGACGATGAACAGCACCATGCCAGCCGCCAGGCCACCGAGCAGAATGCCTGCAACGTCCTCGCCGAAGATCACGCCCGCTCCCCTGAATAAAACCGCCGTCCGGTGCGCCGGACGGCGGGTCTCCTCATCCGTTTACCGGACCGTTATTTACCGCACGGGCCGATCTTGTTCGCCTTGCAGGCGTCCTTCACGGAGTCGATCTTGCCGATATTCTTCTGCACCACACGGCCGTTCTGGAACGACGCCTGCGACAGATACTCATTCATGATGATGTCGCGTGTTTCGGGGTCGATCTGGATCGGTCCGCGCGGGCTTTCGAACTTCCAGCCCTTCAGCGCCGCAACGGCCTTGTCGCCATCGAGCTTGCCACCGGTCGCCTTGATCGCCGCCGCGATCGCAGCCATGCCGTCATAACCACCGACGGCCATGAAGTCCGGCGTCGAATCCGGACCGTAGGCCTTCTTCCAGTCCTCCACGAACTTCTTGTTCTGCGGATTGTCGAGGTCGGCGTTGTAGTGATGCATGGTGATGAGGCCGTCTGCGTTCTTGCCCATCGGCTGCAGCTTGGTGTCCTGGGTGATGTCGCCCGGACCAATCAGCTTGACGCCGGCTTCCTTCATGCCGAGCGCGTTATAGGTGCGCACAACCGCGGTGGAGTGGTCTCCACCCGGAACGAAGACGAAGAATACGTCCGGCTTCTTGTCCTTGGCGCGTTGGAAGAACGGGGTGAAATCCGGCACCGCGTTGGCACCGCCCATCGGGATCTCATCGATCACCTTCCCGCCGTTCTTCTCAAATCCCAACTTGAACGCAGCAAGGCTGTCCTTGCCGGGCGGGAAGTCGGTGTAGCCGATCACCGCAGTCTTCGCGCCGAGTTGCTTGGCAGCCGCCTCACCGAGCGCGTGACCGGCATGCCACATGCTGAACGACGTGCGCACATAGTAAGGAGACATATTCGTGATGTGCGCGGTACCAGCGTTCATCAGCACCGCGAGCTTCTTGCCGGCGGTGATCAGCGGCGCGGTCGCGATCGCGTTCGGCGAATAAACCCAGCCTGCAATCGCGTCGACATTGTCCTGGGTCAGCAGTTCCTGAACCACGATTTTGGCGGTCGCGCCGCTCGCATCCTTGTAGTCGCGCTTGATCAGCTTGACCGTATAGGGCTTCAGTTCGTCCGCGTGAGTCTTGAGATAGAGCTCGACGCCGCGATCGATCGGTTGCGCGAGTTCAGCGCCAACACCCGAATACGGCAGAATGAGACCGACCTTGATCTCTTGCGCCCCAGCAATGCCGCACAATGCGACCGAGGCAGCAGCCGTTATCATGATCTTCTTCAACATGAGCATTTCTCCCTCTGGCGCGTATTATTTTGTTGCAAATCTATAGGGCAATCGACCACAGGTGCAAGCCGCGAAAGGACGCGCCAAAAAGCAACAGGACGCGATTTTGTCGCGTCCTGCGAAAATCATTGCTCATGGTCAAGGCCAGGCGGCGCCGGTCGAAGCATGCGGCGCACCATGGCCGGGCAACGGGTGCCCGTAGTCGCCGTCACATCTTCGCCCAACCCTCGGGCGGCGTCTTGCCAGGATGCACTGTCCCGCAATGCGGGCAGGTTCGCGCCTTCTCGTCGGCGTAGAATGCCTCATAAAGCGGTGGCAGGTCTTTCACGATGTCCTTCACCTGGACTTCGACGCGGTGAACGAGCCCGCCGCATTTGAAGCAGAACCATTCAAAACCATCGCGCATCGTGTCGCCGCGCGTCCCTTCGACCACGAGACCGACAGAACCCTCCACGGGCCGCTGCGGCGAATGCCGGACGTGAGGCGGCAGCAGGAAGACGTCGCCCTCCTTGATCTTCACATCGTAGATCTTGCCGCCCTCGGCGATCTTCAGGAGCATATCGCCCTTGAGCTGATAGAAGAATTCCTCGACCGGATCGTCGTGGAAATCGACGCGCTGGTTCGGCCCGCCAACAATCATCACGACCATGCCGGTCTTCTCGTCGAACAGCTGCTTGTTCGAAACCGGCGGCTTCAGGCTGCCCTTGTTGCGTTCGATCCAGTCCTGGAAGTTGAACGCTTTCAGGCGGGGATGGGCATTCATCGGAAACTCCTTCGCTTAACGGTGGGTGGCGCCGCCATCGACGGTCAGACACTGACCCGTCAGAAAGGCGGATGAATCGGACGCCAGAAACAATACGGTGCCGACGAGATCGTCGGGTGTTTCGGCGCGTGGAATACATTGCTGTGCGACGATGCGCACCTTCTGTTCGGGACTGACCGTCTTGCGTTCGATTTCGGTGAAGGTGGCACCGGGTAGGATCGCATTGACGGTAATGCCGGTATCGCCGAGTTCGCGCGCCATCGAGCCGGTCATCCCGGCCAGCGCGCCTTTCGACGCGATGTAGTGCAGATAGTTCGGCCGCCCCATGGTGACGGCGCCCGAGGCCATATGGATGATGCGCCCGAACTTCGCCCGGCGCATCGCCGGCAATACGGCGCGCGAGCAGAGGAACGGTCCCGTCACGTTGACACGGAGCACGCGCTCCCACTCCTCCAGTGGAATCTGATCGAACGGGCGCATGTCGAGGGTCGAAAAGATGCCGGCATTGTTGACGAGGATATCGATGCGGCCATAGCGGCGCTCGACCGCCTCGATCATGGCGGCGATGGACTCCTGCGACGCGACATCGGTCGCGATCGCGAATGCCTGCCCCCCAGCATCCGCGATTTCTTTCGCCACCGCTTCGCCCTTGGCGGCGTTGATCTCGGCGATCACCGGGATCGCGCCACAGGCCGCGAAAGCTTTCGCGAATGCCCGCCCCAGCCCCTGCCCTGCGCCAGTGACGATCGCGACGCGTCCTTTCAACGAAGCAAAGTCGGATTGACCGCCGGCTGCTTTCAGGTTCGCGTTCATGTCAAGCGGCCTTCGATGCGAGCGTTTCGAGCGCCGCACGTGCATCCCATGGCGTCCACCAAGGCTTCAGCCCGAGGTCGCGCGCGATAATTCCGGCGCTGATATAGCTCGGTCCACCCGAAATCGCGCCACCCGGATGAGCACCAGATCCGGCGTAATAGAAATTGGGGAGCGGCGTCCGGTAGCCGAAGTGGTTGTACATGACCTGATCGGCGTTGAACGCCCCCATGAAGATGTCGCCACCGCGCATATTCGGCAACTCGAGCACATATTCGCGCGCCGTGTAGACGTATCGATCGATGATGTTGTCCTTCGTCATATTGGGGCAATAGCGCGCATAGACCTCTTCGATCTTGTCGGAAAATTCCTCCTTGAACGCGTCGAAGTCCCGTTCGCTCATCTCATCCAGCAGCGGCATGACGTGCCAGGCGTAGGTCGTGTGCTTGCCCGGCGGAGCCTGCGTCGGGTCAAGGAGGCTCAGCGGACCTGAGCCGAATTGCACGAGCTCTGGCACGCGGCCGGCCTGTACATCTTGATGTGCCGCAAACAGATCCTGCATGGTTTCAGCGCCGAGGCTCCATTTCAGGGCGCGGTTCACATTCGGATCGAAGGATGCCGCCGCAAAGCTCGGGCTCTCATGCAGGGCGTGATGCAGCCCGAACAACGTCCAGGCGGTATATTTGAAGTTGTCGAGCTTCTTGCGGAATTGCTCAGGCAACTGGTCGCGTCCGAGCAGCCCCTCAAGCGTCGTATGCACGTCGACGGTGCTGGCGACGAACTGCAAAGCGCGGACCGTACGACCGTCCGCAAGTGCGATGCCGGTCGCGCGCCCGCCCTCGACCACGACCCGGTCGATCGCCACCTGCGGCTGGAATGTGCCGCCGGCTGCGATGAACGTCTCCATCAGGCCGCGCGCCAGATTGAACGAGCCGCCCTGGCAGAGCTGATAGCCGGTCTGCAGGTCGAAGGCGCGGATCACCGATCCCGTCGGACTCGACTTGGACAAGGTGTCGGTAAGCCAGGTGCCGAACAGCGACACCTTGAACAGGAACAGGAGCTTGACGTGCTCGTTCTCGAACAGCTCCTCTACGACATCGAGCGGCTGCCGCCGCGTCACTGCGAGGAAATCGCGCCCGATTGCGGTCTGCGACAGAAGCGCCTCTCGCTCGGCCTGCGGCAGCGGTTCGGCATAGCGTTCCGGGATCAGGATCTTCGCGGTGATCTCTTCCGCCCGCGCGTTCCACTCACGGAAGGTCTGGGCATCCTTTTTCGAGAATCGCGCGATATTCGCAACCGTTTCCTCGAGATCGCGGCCCAGTACGAGCGCGGTGCCGTCGAGATGCGCCTGCCCGAATTCGTAGCGCGGCGTGATGTAACTGACCTTGTCGGCGAGGTTAAGATCCCGGAACCACGGCGCATCGCTGATGCTGAAATGATTGATCGAGTGCAGGTTGTGGTAGAAGCCGGGCTTCGTAGTCTCACGTGTGCACAATCCGCCGCCATAGGTGAGCCTGCGGTCGACCAGCAGGATCTTCAGACCCGCCTTCGCGAGATATGAGCCGAGCACAAGGCCGTGCTGGCCGGCACCAATGATGATTCCGTCATAGCTTCGTTCCAGCGCGGCCGTCACACGATGCTCCCTCCGCCTCGGGTTCCCTGTCCCGAAGCGACGGCATCATACACGGAGCGTGAGGGCGTGAAACGACAGAGGCCGCTGCTGCGAGAATAGCGGCCCTGCTTTAGCGCCGGGGCTATTTCACCTCGATCCCGGCGGCAGCGACCATGTCCTTGGCGCGCTTGATCTCCTCGACGACGAACGCTCCAAGCTCTTCCGGGCTGGTCGGCCGAGCCTCGAGCGAGAGGTCGAACAGTCTCTTGACCACCGCGGGATCCTTGAGGGCGATGGCAAAGGCCTTGTTGAGCTTTTCGACAACCGCCCGCGGCGTCTTCGCCGGCGCAAAGCAGGCGATCCAGGCAGTGACATTGACATCCTCCACTCCGGCCTCGCCCATGGTCGGCACTTCGGGCACCAGCGCGGAACGCTTGAGCCCGGTGACAGCGAAGAACTTCACCTTTCCGGCATTGCGATGCGGGATAGTGCTCACAAGATCGGTGAACGACATCGCAATCTGGCCGGAGATCAGATCGTTCATCGCGAGCGGAAGACCCTTATAGGGCACGCTGATGGTCTCGATCCCGTTCTGAACGCGGAACATCTCTCCCGACAGCAGAGATCCGCCCGAGCCGGAGCCGATCGTCAGTTTGCCGGGATTGGACTTCCCGTACGCCACAAGCTCCTTGACGTTGTTTGCCGGCACCGACGGGTGGACCGCCAGAACGAACATGGAGTCGGCGATCTTCGTGACAGGCGCAAAGTCCTTCACCGCATCGTAAGGCAGCGACTTAGTCATCGCCTGGTTCAGGCCATGGGTCGAAGCAGAGCCGAACAAAAGCGTATAGCCATCCGCATTTGACCGCATTGTCGCCTGCGCCGCCAGAACGCCGTTGGCACCCGCAATGTTCTCGATCACCATCGGCTGCCCGAGCTCTTTCGATGTGCGCTCCGCGATCAGGCGCGCAACCACATCGGTTGCAGCCCCGGCGGCGAATGGAACGATGATCTTGATCGGTCGGGACGGATAATCCTGCGACAACACCGGCGTGGCTGCGCCGAACACACACAGCATACCAAGCGCGAATGCGCGAAAATGCCTCGTCAAGGTTCCCTCCAATTTTCTATTGCGCCTGAGATGGCTTGTTTTGCGGATCATTCAGCAACACGACGTCGACCGGCATAGACAGCAACAGGAAGCTCACCGCCTTGCCATGCAGGTCCACGCAGAGGGAGGAGTTCACCCCGCCCTCCAGTGCGTCATGCATCACGAAATTCAGTCCATGCAGCTCGTCGATTTCGTATCGCTCGACCTTGCCGCGAAACTGGTTCGGAAACGCTGCCTTCACTCGCTCAGCCGTGAGGCTCGCCTTCACATCCTCATAGTGACGCGGGTCATAGACCCAGACGCAGACATTGCAGACATTGCCTTTGTCCCCGGCTCGCGCACTGGCCACTTCCCGCAACGGCACACTGGTCTTCATCGTCGATTGTCCGGCTTCTTCAGCTTTGCAGCATGGTGAGGCGATACTTGACCTTGTCGCGATCGACATAGGTCGAATGGGTGGCGACGCTCGGCACGATCGTTGCGCGGAAACCGCCGCCACCAGCTGGCCCGGTGATGCCCATGCACTCGATCTCTTCCGCCACCCGCTCGGCACGCTCGCGCACGCGCGTCCGCATCGCAATTCTGACCCGCACATCCTCGGTACGGGCTTCTCGCTTCACCGCCGTCAGATGCACCGAGTCGACGCCGATGAGATCGACACGAACAGGCTCGGGATACTGGAACAGGTTCTTGAACCGCTCGATCAGGATCGAACGTGCAAGTTCACCACGGTTCATCGCACCTGGCCCCGCATAGCTGATCTCCGCCTCGACAAAGAAGCCGGCGTCGAATCCGACCGTCACTTTCAACTGGTCTGGCCGCTGCTTGCCCGTCGCATTCCTGACCTCGATCCGGTCCTTGCCGAGCGGGCTAAGGCGGACGGTCGCGAAATTCGCGGTCACATCCGGCGTCTTGTAGGCACGCGGATCGTGCACTTCGTACAGCAGCTGCTCCTTGACGGTCTGAATACTGACAAGCCCGCCGGTATTCTCCAGCTTGGTGAGGACAAAACTGCCGTCCTCCTCGACCTCGGCATAGGGGTAACCGACATAAGCAATGTCCGGCACTTCCTTGTAGCCCGGATCGGCGAAGCATCCACCCGTGACCTGCCCTGTGCATTCCATCAGGTGACCCGCGACTGCGCCACGTGCCAGCAAATCCCAATCGTCGTTGCGCCAGCCGAAGTGATGCGCGATGGGCGCCACGAACAGCGACGAGTCCGAGGCTCGACCGGCGAGCACAATATCGGCCCCAGCCTCAAGAGCGGGGCGCAGACCATCGACGCCGATATAAGCATTGGCGCTGATCATCGGCATCCCGAGTCCGCCAATCGTTGTGCCCAGTTCTGGCAGCGGCGTGTCGTCGGACATCAGGTCGATCACGTCATCGCCCTCGACGACACCGATCTTGACGCCTTTGAGGCCGAGTTCGCGCGCAACGTTGCAGGCCGCCTCGCCCGCGGCGCCGGGATTTGCGCTGCCCATGTTACTGACGATGCGGGTGTTGTTTTCGACGCACAGCGGCAGGATGTTGCGTAGCCGCCGCTCGAGGCCGGTATTGTACCCCTTGGTGGGGTCACGCATTCGCTGCGCTTGCGATATCGCAAGCGTTCGCTCCGCAAGACATTCGAAGACGATGTAGTCGAGCCGCCCGCGCTTGACGAGATCCACTGCCGGCTCGACGCGATCATTTGAGAAAGCTGCGCCCGAACCGATCCTCAGCGTCATCGAAACACCCCCCTTGCACCGGAGTTTTTGAAAGTCTCTGTTTGTGAGGGTCTATAATACAATTTCGTTTGCCAGTGTTCCGCTATCCCGAAATTGCGCAACATTGGCAAAGATTGCAGCCATGCGCTTCTGGAACGTGTCGAGAGTGCCGACGGCGTTATGCGGCGTGAGCACAACCGTCGGCAGCATGCAAAGAGGATGCGAACTGGGTAATGGTTCTTCCATGAACGCATCGAGCCCGGCGCCCAGCAGATGCTCCCTGCGAATGGCATCGCAAAGCGCACCTTCGTCGACGAGCCCTCCCCGTGAGGTGTTGATAAGGATCGAGCCACGCGGCATCAGGCGCAACGCGTCAGCGTCGATCATGCCCCGCGTCTGATCGCTCAACGGCAAGTGGAGCGAAAGCACCTCGGAGTTGCGAAGCAACTCCGGCAAGCTCATCCAGCGTATGCCAAGATCGTTCTCCCGCTCAGGAGATAGCGGCCCGGACATGTTGGTGTAGGACATGGATACACCAAAGGCCCGCAAGCGCTGCGCTGCCGCCTGCGCGATACGCCCCATCCCGACAAAACCCACATGACGTCCGTGCAGGTTGCGCGAACGCAGCCGGAATGTCTGCCGGTCGAACGTTCCCTGTCTTATGTTTCGATCGCACAGCGCGGCGTGCCGATAGACCATGAGCATCAGCATGATGGCGTGTTCCGCCACAGCCTCGGCAATTCCGTCCGGGGTAATCGCCAGCCGGATGTTTCGTCTCCTCAATGCAGCCAGGTCGACCGAATCCTCGTAACCCACCCCTTGATGGACCACGAGCTGCAGCCGCGGGCTTGCGTCAATTTCAGCTCCGGACAAACGGGACGTTGCCGCGATCATCACGTCGCAGGCCTCGGCACAACGCAGGCGCTCTTGCGGGGTGTCCTTCGAAAGCGTCAGCACTTCACATCCGGACGGCGCGGCCGCACGGATCGCGCGATAGACGTCGTCGCTCGCGAATGCCGTATAGAAAACCCGGATCACCGTCGCGTCATTGTCCATTGGTCGCGGGCCGCCGGCGCAGCATATGCGCGCAACGCAGCGTCAGGATCATCTCGTCCTTCTGGTTCCAGCAGGGGTGATCCATGATGACCACGCCGCGGTCCGGCTTCGACGTCGAGACCCGCACCTCGATCACCTCGGCCGCGGCACGGATGGTGTCGCCGGGTCGCATCGGCTTCAGCCATTTCACATTCTCCATGCCGGGCGAGGCGATCACCGATTCCGGCCAGAGATTGAGATCGAAGAACAACCGCATCGACAGGCTGAGCGTATGAAATCCCGACGAGATCAGACCACCGAACGCGGACTTTTGCGCCGCCACCGGGTCGACGTGGTAATATTGCGGGTCGAACTCCTTCGCGAACGCGATGATTTCCGCCTCGGTCACGGTGCGGCTTGCGGTTTCGAACCGTTGGCCGGCTTTCAGATCGTCCAGATAAAGGCTCATTGCTCTGTCCCTCGCCCGCCCCTTTCTAGGGCGGCGCGGGGGCGATGTCTCGCCCAAATTTTTCGAATGTGAATTTGATTTTTTTACCCTGTTTGCTAGCCTGAAAAAAACGGAGGAAGCCCAATGCTCGATCTACCCCGCGCGGACCACGTCGGAAGCCTGCTGCGGCCGGATGCACTCAGGAAGGCGCACCGTGCCCACGTGGAAAAGAAAATCGACGACGCAGCACTCGAAAAGGTGGTTGCTGAGTGCATCACCGATGCGGTGCGGCATGAGGAGCAGGCCGGCCTGCGCTTTGTCACCGACGGCGAGTTCCGCCGCGGCTCCTGGTTCCTGGGCTTTGTCGAGTCTCTTTCGGGCATCGAACTGAAAAAGGCCGAGTTGATGTTCCGGCTGGGCGGTCACGAGGCGACCTGGTTCGGCCCCGCTGTCACCGGTAAGCTCGCGCGAAAGCATCCGATCGTCGTGAACGATTATCGCTTCCTTGCGGGCATCACGAAGAATACGCCTAAGGTCACCCTGCCGACCCCGAGCATCCTGCATTTCTTCGGCGGCAAGGAAGGCATGGATCCGAAGTCCTACAAGGATCGCGAGGCCCTCGCCGGAGACCTTTGCGCGATTTACCGGCAGGAAATCGACGAACTCTATCGCGCGGGCTGCCGCGTGGTGCAGTTGGATGAAGTTGCGCTGGCGCTGCTGTGTGACGAGAGCATCCGCGCTTCGCTCACTGCCGGCGGCGAGAACCCGCAGAAGCTCACCGATTTCTATTTCGACATGATCTCGCTGGCCTTGAAGGACAAGCCGAAAGATCTCGCGGTGCTCGTGCATCTGTGCCGCGGCAACTACAAGGGCCACTGGATGGGCCAGGGCGGCTACGACCCGATTGCGGAGCGGCTGTTCTCTCTGCCCGGCGTTGACGGCTTCCTGCTCGAATACGACAGCGAACGCGCCGGCAGCTTCGCGCCGCTGCGCTTCCTGCCGAAGGGCAAGCGCGGCTATCTCGGCGTCGTCAGCAGCAAGACGGGCACGATGGAGAGCCTCGATCAGCTCCGCCGGCGTCTCGATGAGGCGTTCAAGCATGCGCCGGAGGACCGGCTCGGCGTCAGCCCGCAATGCGGTTTCGCATCGAGCGTCGGTGGCAACCCGATCAGCGAAGCCGATCAATGGGCGAAACTTGCCCGCGTGACGGAGCTCGCCCGCGCCGTATGGGGGACGAACTAGGTCCGGTCGTCATTCCGGGGTCGGCGCCTCGCGCGGCCCCGGAACGAGATCTACCGGCTCCGTCCATCCACGAAACGGCGCGCCTTCACATTGGTGAGAAAAAGCTGCGCCAGCCGTCCGGTTTCCAGCCTATCGGTCCGCGCCGCGTGCTGAAACAGCGGATAGACCGACAATGGCCGCCCGGTCGCACCCTGCTGCTTCAGAATGCCGATCTTGCCGCAATCTGCTCGCGCAATGCGGCAGGAAATGTCAGGTCGCGGCACTCCAAGGCCCCTCCCACATGCTTTATCATTGCCGGAGCGCGCCCGGGATCATAGCTTGGGCCTGATTTAAAATTCAAATCCGAATTCGGATTTCTGGAACCGCACACGATGGCAGCCAAAGCCGCAGCAGCAAAGCGAAATGACCGTGCGGCACCGCCGCGCCAACCCTCGCCTCACGTCAAGCAGAAACAGGATCGCCGCCGCAGCGCGATCCTCGACGCGGCCGCGGGCGTGTTCGCCGAACGCGGCTATTTCAATGCCACGATGAAGGATATTGCCGATCGGCTCGGCATGCGACCGGCGAGTCTCTATCACTATTACCCCTCCAAGGAGGCAGCTCTCGAAGAGATGTGCCGCCTCAGCGGTGTCGAATTCTGCGAGCGCCTTCGCGCGATCATTGCGAAAGGCGGCCCGGCGGTTGCGATGGTGCGGGCCGGCATGCTCGGACACCTGACGAGCGACCGGCGAGCCTATGTCGAGAACTTCGTCTTTTCGCGTCGCAATCTTCCGGCTGGCGTCGTGAAGGAACTGAACACGCTGGCGCGCGCCTATCGCCAGCTATGGAAGAAGATCTTCATCCACGGCGTCGAGCGCGGCGAATGGCGCGCCGACCTCGATGTCGATGTCGCGGCCGATGCGGTTCTCGCCCTGTGCAACAGCGCGGCAACCACATTGCCGCGCCGAAAAAACGCCGATGAAGGCGCGGCCCTGAAATGGGTCGAACTGTTCCTGCAGGGCACCCGCAAGCGATAATGCTGTCGCGACCGCAGGGCGTTCAGCCGGTCCGCGAGCACGCCGACGAGTTTATCCGGCGTCTCGATATGCGGGATGTGGCCTGCCCCATCGACGATGTCGAGAGATGAACCCGCGATCATCGCGCGGAGACGCTGGCCCTGCGGCAGCGGCGTGACGCTGTCCTCCCGGCCCCAGATCAGCGCGGTCGGAACGCGGATCGCTGCGTAACTGCGCGGATCGGCGCTTCTCGCGGCGCGGTCCGGAAACAGCAGGAATAGCAACCATTGCGCATAGCTCTGCGTGGTGCCCTCGCGTCGCAGCGGCGTTTGCAGAATCCCGGCCTGCCGGTCGGTCGCGGCCTCAGTCCGGTCCAGCATCATCGCGAGAAAGCGTCGCGTCCATCGCGTAAAATTGCGCATGATGGGTTCCGCCTTGAGTCAGACTCAGGTTGTATAATGCACGAATGCTACCCTGCCTGATGAATGCGTCGCTAACCGCCAGCCTCGAAAAACGTCCAACACAACGATGAAACGGATTACCCGGCGCAGCATGATGTCCGGCATGGCCGCCGGTGCCGCCCTTGCTCTGAGCCCAAAGGCCGGAAGGGCCCAACAGCGCATCGTCATGAACGATGCCAGTCGTCTCAGCCCGACCCCTGTGTTCAGGCACTGGATCGTCAAGCCGGACCCGGAGGCGGAGCTGATCGCCGCATTCCGCAAGGAGCTGAAGGACGCGGCCGGGGAGAAGCGTCCGGTCTGTATCAGCGCTGCGCGCCATTCAATGGGCGGCCAGAGCCTCCCGCGAAATGGCGTCGCGATCACCATGGACATCGATCGCTGCGAGCCCGACCGGAAGGCGATGACCTTCCGGGTGAACGGCGGCACGCGCTGGCATCAGGTGATCGCGCATCTCGACAGGATCGGGATGTCGCCTGCGGTCATGCAATCGAACAGCGACTTCGGCGTTGCGGCGACGTTCAGCGTCAATGCTCATGGCTGGCCGACCCCCTACGGCCCGTTCGGCTCGACTGTTCGCTCGTTCCGCATCATGCTGGCGGATGGCTCGATCCTGACCTGCTCGCGCGCCGAAAATCCCGAACTGTTCGGCTTTGTCATGGGCGGATACGGGCTCTTCGGCATCATTCTCGATCTCGACGTCGACATGGTCGAGAATCGCATGATGCAGCCGCACCCCGAGATCATGCCCGCGGAGGACTTTGCCGCACGGTTCATCAAGGCGGCCAACGATCCCGCCATTCGCATGATTTACGGCCGGCTCAATGTGACGCGCGGCGATTTTTTCGAGGAAGCCAAGCTGGTTTCGTACGCGATTGCGCCAACACCGAAGGACGGATTGCCGCCGGTCAGACGGGTCGGCGCCTTCCCGTTCCTGTCGCGTGAGATCTATCGTGCCCAGGTGGGATCGGAACGCGCCAAGGCGGCGCGATGGTTTGCCGAGAAGCGCGCATCGGGCGGCGCCGCAACGCGCAACACGCTGATGAATGAGCCCGCGGTCAATCTGGAGAACCGCGACCGCCGCCGGACGGACATCCTTCATGAATATTTCGTCGCGCCCGAGCGCTTCAACGACTTCATCGAGGGCTGCCGCAGGATCATTCCGAAATCGAAGTCCGAATTTCTCAATGTCACGCTCAGGCACGTCCTGAAGGACGACACCAGCGTGCTGTCCTTCGCGGCAACCAATCGCATCGCCGCAGTGATGTCGTTCTCGCAGGAGATCACGCCCGAGGGCGAGGCCGACATGATCGTGACCACCGAGGCCTTGATCGATCATGTGCGCGCGATCGGCGGCAGTTATTACCTGCCCTATCGTCTGCACGCACGGCCCGATCAGTTTTCGTCGATCTATCCGAATGCCGCCCGTTTCGCCGAGCGCAAACGGCACTACGATCCCGGTTTGCTGTTCCGCAATGCGCTGTGGGACACTTATCTTGCGTCAATAGCGTAACGTCACAACGACCAGACACAGCGACAAACAGAGGCCGCATGTCGATCATCCGCTGGATTGCCGTTGGCTACGCCCTGGCGCTCGCACTTGCGGGCCTCCTGAACTACATCCCCGGACTGACCGATGCGCAAGGGCGCGCCTTTGGCATTTTCGCGCTCGATATCTATGACGACATGCTGCATTTCGGCTCCGCCGCCTGGGCCGCAATCGCGGCCTTCACCTCGCGGCGTGCGAGCGTGCTGTTCTTCCAGATTTTCGGAACGCTCTATCTTCTCGACGGGTTACTGGGGTTAATCACCGGCTCCGGATATCTCGATCTCGGCATCCTGATCTACGGTGTGCAGAACCTGCCCTTCGGCTTCAAGATTCTCGCCAACCTGCCGCACATCTTCCTCGGCGGATTTGCGGCGTTCACCGGCTTCTTCCTGTCGCGACGGCTCCCTTGAAGCGGGCGCTCCGATGGCTCAAGCGGCTCGGCATCGCGCTCGCGGTGATCGTTGTGCTGTGCGCTATCCCGATCGTCTGGATCGAAACGCAATGCATGGGCAGCCTGCCCAGGGAGCAGCAGAGCTACCGCGCCATCCTTCCGGCCGAGCATCGGCGCAACATGGTCGACACCTATCTGACTTATCCGGAATGGTCGATCGTCCACGCCTATGAGGATTTTGCAGGCGTTGCGCGGCAGCGGGGCGAATCCGCCTTCCGCTATTTCGACAGCATCGCCGGCTACTGGCGGAGCTTGTGCAGCCTCTCCGCTATCGCTTCCGCGAAGGGCGAGGTTACCGGCGAGATGAAGACGATGCTCTATGTCATAGGCATCAGCTTTACCGGGGAAATGGGCGTGAAGGGCGCCTATGAAAAGACCGCCGGCAAGCTGACCGAATGGATCCGGAGATCGAAGCCGACGCCGGAAGATCTGTTCGCACACAAGGTCAACGACGACTACGCAGCCTTTCTGCGCCAGACTCCATGGTATGAGTTCCCCTTCGGTCAGACACTCGCGCGGTTCTGGCGCGACACCTCGTGGTCCACGCCAAGCTTCATCCGGTCGATTGAGCGGCGCATGGCGCTCACGATGGAATACGGTGTGAAGGCTGGCTATGCGTGGCTGATTGCGCAAGGCGCCGCACTGTCGCCGGCGAAGCTCACCATCCGCAGCGTGATCGCGGATGGCGATCCGGTGCCGGGCGCCGACATGAAAGTTGTCGAACAGCTTTCAGACGGCACGTCGATCGTCGAAACGCCCCGCTATCGCGCCTTCACGCAGATCCTGCTCGCATTGATGGAACGCAATCGTAGGATCGTCGAAATCGCAGGCAACGACGAGATATTCATAACCGTACTGACAAAGGACGGCGAGCCCTTCGCGCCGGAGGGCGCACGCGCATTGATCGCCGTTCCGCTGCAGGCGCGGCCCGGCTTCTCACGGCGCGGCTATTCGGTGCGGATCGCGGCATTGCCCGCTTTCGGGCAGGCTCTGCGGCAGGCCGGCGGAGAATTCGAGCACGCCTATGATTACTAGGCCCTTCATGCGCTGGACCGGCGGCGCGCTTGCGGTGCTCGCGCTGTGGTTCGTCGCCGTCGTCGCGCTGACCGTCATCGCCGAGCCGACACGTGCCGTGATCGTCTTCGCGCCTGATCGCGAAAGGATGCTGACAGCGATCCGTTCGGCGGACGTTGCCTTGCTCGACGGCAGCGAGCGCCTGCTCCGTGTGAGCGGCTCATCTCCCGGATTCGTCGCAAGACTTTATGCTTCAGGCGCCTGGCTCGTACTCCCGGCGCGCCCGAGTGGATGCACTACTCCGCCGCGTGCGACAGCGGGCCGTAGCCAAGTGCGCGGCTGAGTTCGCCCGCGCGCGCCATCAGCAGTTGGGACAGGCGAGGCTGCGTCTTCCTGTTGAACCGCGTTCGCGAGATCGTGAGACAAAGACTGCCGCTTGTTGGACGTCACGAACCGGGGACCTCGACCCGCTCCGGATACGCGATC
>NZ_DATMRV010000089.1:0-42939 GCF_035565795.1 Pseudorhodoplanes sp. | reverse complement strand
GGCGGCGCGGAACATCGACGTCGCGTCGTGACGCTTCAAGTCTGCAACTGAATTTAAATGCGCTGTTAATCCGCGGACCTTATGCGTGGCCGCATCGTTTCAACGAGAGGCCACCATGCGTGCATTGTTCCTCGCGGCAATCGCTGCCGCGACCGTTACCGTGACTATCAGCTTCAATTCGACCGACGCCGAGGCCGCCTGTGTTCGCGGCGCGCGCGGTGTCGCCTGCGCCGCGCCGCGCCCCGTGGTGGTCGCGCCGGTGGCTCGCCCCGTGGCGGTTGCTCCGCGCCGCGCGGTGGTGGTTGCGCCGCGTCGCGCTGTCGTCGTCGCTCCGCGCCGCGCCGTCGTGGTGCGCTGAGGCGCTTCGCCTCGCTGACAGGTTCTGAACCGGACCGTGCAGCCCGCATTCTCGGAATGCGGGCTGCATGTCGTTTCGGGCGGCCTGCCCAAGGCCCGGTCCGCGCTTTTGCGGCAACGAGCGGCGGCGGCGATGTTGCGCTAGTGTCGTGCCCGGTTGTCCCGCACGCATGGTGTCGTAATGATCGTCCGCTTCGCGCTCGTCTCGCTCATCGCCCTGACCGGCACGCTCGCCCATGCCGGCGACGTCGCGACGCGCAAGACCCTGCGCGCGGCCTACCTGGCGACCAATCCGACGCAGGCGACGCGCGATGCCGCATCCGGCGAGATGCGCGGGCCGGCGCCGGCGCTGGCGCGCGAACTGGCGCGGCGCGAAAACCTCGAGCTTGTGCTGAAGCCGATCTCCAGTCCGCCCGCGGTGATCGATGCGGTGCGGAGCGGGGAGGCAGATATCGGTTTCGTCGCCTATGAGGCGACGCGGCTCGGCACCGTCGATTTCTCGCAGGTCTACATGCTGGTGCGGCAGAGTTTCCTCGTGCGCGAGGATTCGCCGATCCGTTCGGTTGCCGACATCGATCGCGCCGGACAGGCGATCGCCGGGACGGCGAATGACTCGATCACGCTGTGCATGAAGCGCGTGCTGAAACATGCGAGCGTCGTGGAGGTGCCGAACGATCCGGCCGAAATCGGCAAGGCGCTCGCCGCGCGATCGATTGCCGCGTTCGGCGCGAACCGGCAACGCCTGACGGCGATGATGAAGGCGGCGCCCGGGACGCGCATCCTCGCGGACGATTTCTTCAGCGTGCCGCAAAATATCATCGTGCCGAAGGACCGTCCGGCGGCGCTGGCGGTTGTCAATGCAGTGATCGACGAGATTCGCGCATCCGGCGCCCTGCAGCGCGCGATCGAGGCCGGCGGCGCCTCGGGCGTGGCTCTCGCACCGGCCGGCGTGAAAGCGGGCTGTCCGGGTTAACGCCTGACCGCGATACCGTGGTTGCGGTGCCGGCATGCCGCATATTTGGCAACATCCGCCCGCAATGTGCTTGACGGCCGGTCAATGGAGTATGCGTTATGATAGGGCAACATCGCTTCAACCCGTGGATTTTCGCCGGCGATCTGGTGGTCGCGAACATGCAGATCGGCGCGGTGCTGTGGCATCGGCTGGCTGCGCCGCAGACCAGCGTGGAACGCGCGCGCATGATCAGCGAAAAGGTGGCCGCCGCATCGAGTGGCGTGTTCGAGACGCAGAAGGCGGCGCTACGCCTGTCGCGCGACATCTCGCTCGGTAAAGTGTCTGCCACGCGCATGGCCTGTGCGCCTGCCGAACTCGGCGCAGCCGCGTCGAAGCCCGCATTGAAGACCGTGAAGGCCAATGCGAAGCGGCTCGGCAAGCGCAGCGCGAAGAAGGTCAAGTAGGCGGGCATTTGCACGGCGCGCATGTGCTGCGCGCCGGCGAGGTAAGCCGGCCGCCACCGGCCGGTTCTGCAAACGCATCAGTGATGTGACGACACCGCCTGCGTGAGTTCGGCGGTGAGGCTCGGCGTTGCCGCATGCGAGATATCGCCGAGCGACAGCATGCCGACCATGCGCTTGTTCTGGTCGATCACCGGCAGACGGCGGATCTTGCGCCGCTCCATCATCTCGGCCGCATCCTCGACATCGTCGCTGTCACGGCACCAGGCGATGCCGACGGTCATCACATCACGCGCGGTCAGCATGTCGATGTCATGACCGTTGGCGACACCCTTGCAGCAGATGTCGCGGTCGGTGACCATTCCGATCAGCTTGTCGTTCTCGCCGACCGGGATCGCACCGATGTCGCTCTTGCGCATCTTCTTCGCGATGTCGGTGACCTTGGTGTCGGGGGACACCCACTCGCAGCCCTCGTGCATTGCGTCTTTCACTTTCATGGCGGCACTCCTTCCATGCGTGTTACATGCGCGCTCACCGCGTGTGCGGCACAAGTCAGGTCCCCCATCACCTATGGTGTGATTGTCCGCCTGTGCCCGGCGCTTGTCCACGTCCCGAATGGCCGAGACGTCGCATGTTGCACGCGCTGCGCGCATAGCTTCACACGCAACCAAATGCCCCAAGATGAATGGGCCCGGGCTGGCGCTCCCGGGCCCATTCTGCGCGGTGGATCGGGGTCGCAGATCCGCCGTGCTATCCGCGTCGCCGTTGCGGATGTTCTCTATGATCTAGCGAAACACGTAGACGATGCGCCGCGTCGCCGGATCGACCAGCACGGCCGTGTCATTCACGTAGACATACTGGTAGCGATAGTCGGGCACGTTGTTCAGCACGATAGTCTGCGGCAGGCTCGCGCCGACCACGACTTCACCGACATACGGGAATGACGGCGCCGGATTGGTGGTGACATAGGTGTTCACCGCGGGCGGCGGCGGTGCGTAAGTCGATGCATAGATGGTCGGCTTCGGTGCGCCGATGGCGCCTGCGCCCGTGCCGCCCGCACCGACGACGGGAGTGGTGATGGCTTCTGCGACCGGCGCGACATCCGCGCGATAGGTCGGCTCGACGTAACCGTTATAGGTGACGACCGGAACGCCGGCGACCGCGACATTGGCAGGCTCGCGCACGACAATGCGGCCGCCACCGGCCTGCAGCGCCATGTATTGCGAATAGGCCCAGCCCTGCTTGCCGCGATATTCGACCTGGCACCACAGGCTGCCTTCGACGCAGCCCAGCACCTGCGCTTTGTGACGCGCCTTGATCAGGCCGATCACTGGCTGTTCGGGTCCGGGTCCGGAGCGGAGATTAAGATCGGTCGTTGCTGTGCCGACGGTCTGCGCGTGCGCCGCGCCAGCCAGCGTCAATGTCAAAACAGCTGCGGCAATAAGAATGCGTTTCATGATGTGCCCCTCTGTGATCGGACGTCTGAAATGAATGTCCAACCGCCTAACGGGGATGTGGGAACTTGGTTCGTGTTCGACGAGGCGCGCCGCCATCAAAGCGCCGTGACGTTGCCGTGATCCCGGCACGCGAAGCCGTGATCACGATTGGCCTGAATATTGCGGAGACCGGAAAAGGCCAGGGCGGACGACGCCACATGCCGTCCGCCCTGTGATTGTGTTATCGCGACACGTAGACGATGCGCCGGCTGCCCGGTTCGACCAGCACCGCATAGTCGTTCACATAAGCGTATTGATAGCGCGATCCCGGCACGGGCATCAGGTCGACCTCTTCCGGAAGACTCGCGCCCGTCACGAGACTCCCCTCCAGCCAGACCGTGTCAATGGGATTGGCCGTCAGATAGGTCCGTACCGCCCGCGGCGGAACGTAAGCACGTGGCGCGTTGGTCGCTGCATAGATCGTCTCGCGCGGCGGGATTAGCCGGCCGGCGAAATCTCGCGGCGCCGCGGCGGTGGTCTCGACCACAGTCGTTGCGGGAGCGCGATAGGCCACGGTCGGAGCCGTCTGGTAAGTGACGGCCGGAGCCGTCTGATAGGCGACCACAGGCGGCGCCTGATACGTCACTGCGGGCGCGGTGTCATAGGCCACGACCGGTGCGGGAGACTGATAGGTCACGGACGGGTAGGCCGGCTGATAGGTTGCGACCGGCTGGTAGGTCACGGGCGGGTACGCAGGCTGATAAGTCGCAACCGGCGCCTGATAGGTGGCGACCGGCGGCTGATAGGTGGCCACAGGAACGGGCGCGCGATACGCAACGGCCGGCGGCGCGGCGATGACCGGACGCGTCGCAACGTCTACCTCGAGCTCCGGCACCGGCAGTACGGCTGCGATGTCGCCGGACATCAGCATGTATTGCGAATAGGCCCAGCCGGTGCGGCCGCGCAGATCGATCTGGCACCATCGGCTGCCTTCGATGCAACCGATGACGGTGGCTCGTTGGTTGTTCCGAAGCATGCCGATCACGGGAAATTGCGGATCGGGACCGGACCGAATGTTGAGATCGGTGGTGGCGGTGCCGATGGTCTGCGCCTGCGCCGCAGTCAGCATCGCGGCCGACGCGAAGGCGACGGTGATCAAGGTGCGCTTCATGGCATCCTCGCAAGATTGTGAGTTGTCGAGCTTGCGGTGAACGCAGCGCAGCAAGGGTTCGTTCCGCCGCCGTTTCCACCGGCGCGGGACGAATTGCCGGTTCCATCGCAACCCGGTAACGTCCCGCCGCCAATTATTGGGGGGATCTGCTGATGCTGCGTGCTGCGATTGCCTTTGTCGCCCTCGCCCTGACCGCCTCACTTGCGAGCGGGCAAACCCCGGCGGACAGCCGTCTGAAGCGGATCACGGACTCGAAGACGATCAAGATCGGCTATCGCGCGGCGGCGACGCCATTCTCGTTTTATAACGAGCAGGCGAAGGAGCCGGCGGGCTACACCATCGACCTCTGCAAGCTCGCCGTGGACTCGATCGGCAAGTCGCTGAACATACCGCTCAAGATCGAATGGGTCGAAGTCACGACGCAGAACCGCTTCGACATGGTGGCGCAGGGCAAGGTCGATATGGAATGCGGGTCGTCCACCATGTCGCTGTCGCGCATGAAGCAGGTGGATTTCTCGTTGGTGACCTTTGCAGAGAGCACGGGTCTTGTGGTGCGCAACACGGCCAATGTCGCAAAGGCAGCGGACCTGAGCGGGCAGAAGATCGCGGTTGCCGCGAATACCACGAACGAGGCCGCGCTAAACAATCTGGTCAAGCAGGGCAAGCTCAAGATCACGGTCGTTCCGGTGAAGGACCGCGCCGCTGGTATTGCCGCACTCGAAAAGGGTGAGGTCGATGGTTATGCGAGCGACAAGCTGCTGCTTGTCGGTGCGAAGTTCCAGGATGCCAAGGCACTCACCATGTTGCCCGACGATCTCTCGTTCGAGCCCTACGCCATCGTTCTGCCCCGCGGCGACTGGGCATTCCGCCTCGCCGTGAATTCGGCGCTCGCCGAGGTGTTTCGCACCGGTCTCATCTTTACGGTATTTGGGAAGTGGTTCGATCAGATCAATCTGAAGCCTGGCCCGGTGCTGCTGAACACCTTCGCGCTCGGTGCGCTGCCGCAATGATCGCGGCACTGCACTCGGCAGAAATGCATTAATCTGTCTGGCAATTCGTTCACCTTCATTCATGAAAGTGTGAACGCTGTTCAGAAAGTCGAAGCCTCCTCGCGTGTTATAGTTCTGCCGGGTTCGATCCCTGTGGGGCGATCCAACGCGTGTTGAGGAGAGTGTGATGCGTAAGATTCTGTTGACGCTTGTCGCCGTCGCGTCGATCGCTGCGGCGACCGTCGTCGCGCCGAAGAACGCCGAAGCGCGCTGCTATGGCTGCTGGGTCGGCGCGGGTGTCGCTGCGAGCGTGATCGCCGGTGCTGCTATCGCCAATGCAGGCTACGGCTACTATGGCTATCCGGCCTATTACGGCAGCTATGGCGGTTACGGCTATGGCTATGGTGGGTACGGCGGCGGCTATTACCAGCCGGCCTATTATGGCTATCGCCCGTATTACGGCTATTACGCGCCGCGTTACTATGCGCCGCGCTACGGCTACGGCTATTACGGGCCGCGCTACTACGCGCCGCGTTATGGCTACGGCTATCGTCCGTATCGCTACGGATATCGCTGGTAAGGGTCCCTCATGACGGCGCCAATTGGCGCCTTCATGAGAGAGAAACATCACGAAGCGGCGCGACTGAGTGCGTGGTTTACAGGTTCAACAGGAGAGGAGACGTCATGCGTAAATTGATGATGTTTGCCGTCGCTGCTGCGAGCCTCGCTGTCGCGGCTGTCGCCGCGCCGACCAACGCCGAAGCCCGGTTCGGTCCGTCGCCGGGAATGCCGGAGGCGACGACCGCTCAGCCCGTGTACTACTATGGCTACCGTCCGCGCTATTACGGCTATTACGCACCGCGCTATTACGCGCCGCGTTACTATGCGCCTCGCTACTACGCACCGCGCTACTACGCGCCGCGCTACTATTACTGATCGTCTCGCGCGACCGTTTGAAAGGTGGGTTGAGTTCTGCTCAGCCCGCCTTTTGCTTTTTGGCTGGTGTTGCGATTTGGCTATCCCTGCAACCTCAGAAAGTCGCGCTTGCTGAGCGGCACGCCGCGGTGGCGCAGGATGTCGTAGGCGGTGGTGACGTGAAAATAGAAGTTCGGAAGGGCGAACCCGAACAGATAGGACGTGCCTGAAAATACCGGATTGTAGTCGCGCAGCTTGAGTTCGATGCGCCTTGTCTCCGCTCCGGACAGCTGAGCTTCGGTGACGCCCTTTATGTAGGCCGTGGTTTTCTGAATGCGTGAGTGCAGGTCATCGAATGTCTTTTCGGTGTCCTCCATCTTCGGCGCCGGCAAGCCGCTCAGCCGCTCGACCGACAGCTTCGACGTGTCGCTCGCCCGCTGCACCTGACCGGCGAGCGTGAGCATGTCCGGCGCGAGCCGCGCGTCGACGAGCGATTGCGGATCGATGCTGCTGGTGCGGGCATGTTCTTCGCCCTTACGCAAAATATGGGAGAGCGTATCCAGTCCCTGGATCAGAACGGGGACGGAGGCCTGGTAGATCGAAATGGACATGGGTGTGTTCCGCGATTGTGACCACGCACCATGTAGGGTGAATTGGCTCTGCAGGCGCTGCCCTCAACCAATGATATTTTCGCATGCGAAAGAGCCGCCGCATGCAAAAAGAAGATCACGGGCCTCGCGCGTAAATCACAGTCGCGCCGTGCGTTCGCGCAGCCTGCACTTCTCGCAAGACAGCGCGTGCGTTCGACATGGAATAAACTCGAAGCGCCGCGGGCCTTCCGGCGCGCGGCGTTTCCTTTTCGGTTCGGTTGTCCGTGGTGCGTCGTCAGCGGATGTTCATGCGTCCGCCGCCGCCTCCGCCCATTCGTGGAATGCCGCCACCGCCCATCCGGGGAGGTGCCTGGAAGCGTGGCGGCGCTTGAATCCGCGGCGCTGCAATTCGTGGCGCTGCAACGCGAGGCGCCGCGGTTCTTGGCGCTGCGATCCTTGGCGCTGCGCTCCGCGCGGCGACACGGCCGCCGGTGCCCCGCCTGGTTATGCGAGGTTGGTCGGGAATTTTCGGTTTGGTTGCGGGAGGTCGATTGCCGGCGTCGGGTTTGACGGGTGTCGTGCCGGCTTTGCCTGTCCCGCGATCGGTCGGCTTTGCCGGATCGGTGCTGCTGGTTTTGGATGGTCCAGCGGACGGCTGATCCGTCTTGCCGGTCCCGCGATCTCCGGGCTTCGTATGGTCTGTCCCGCGATTGCCCGGATCCGGATATCGGTCGGGCTTGTGCGGATCGCGAATGCGCACCGGATCGATGCGCGGCTGGATGATCGGGACGATCGGAACATAGACCGGGCCGGTTGGCACGATGACCGGGCCTCCCGGCCCCACCGGCGCACCCGGTCCGACCGGGGTGAATCCGGGTCCGCCCGGCGCGACCGGGATGGATGCGCGCGTACCCGGAGGCGTCGCGCCCGGATTGGCTGGCTGGTTCGGCGCGCCGCCGGGCTGCGAGCAGGGGCATGTGCCGCCCGGTGTCGAGACCGCGCGGATGAGATTCGCGTCGCGCCCGCCGCTCAGGACCGACGCCATCGCCATGCGACTCTGTGCGCGCTGCTGCATCCTGCGCGCGGTCGCACTGAGATCGGTGTTCGGATAGCGCGCGAGAAACGCCGCAAAGCCGGCTTCGCTGTTCAACGCCACGGCTTCCTGCCACGCCAGCATCATCAACCGGCGATCGAGAATGGAGCGCAAGCCCGCTGCCAGCGGGTCGTTGCCGTAGATCGCGAGATATTGCTCGTAGACCACGACATCATTCTCTTGCACCGCGACCGCGAAGGCGTCGCGCGCCGTCCTGCCTTGCAGATCCTTGCGCCACTCTTCGGCAGTCTTCTCCGAGCTCGCAACCGGCTTCACGCCAGCACCCGGAAAGAATGCGAAAGGCTCGGTCAGAGCCGACACTTCCCACGGCGTCTGGCGTCCGCCGGTTGCGCCATGCACGGCGAGCCGCACATTCTTCAGGGCTGCCTCGATCGGCAGGCCGGGCTCGCGCGCCGACCTCAGCAGCGCCTGCGCGAACGGCGAGTTGCTGCCGGACCCGTCCTCGGCGGTGTGGCCCGGTGAGGTCGAATAGGCGAGTAGCGTACCGGCCGGGGCGTTGACCAGAGCAAGTCCGCGCGGGGCGGTCTTGGCGATGTCGTCGAACGGATTATCGCGGCATGCGTCGAGGATCACGATGCGGGTCTTGCTGCGAACCGATTCGAACATCGACATCAGGTCGGCCATGCGCATGGCTTCGAGTGGAACGTCGGCTTCGCGCGCGATCGTGGCATCGACCGGGACGAGGAAGTTTTCACCATCGACTTGCACGCCATGACCGGCGAAATAGATCAGGACGACGGTGTTTTCCGGCTTCTCCGCAACATTGTTCGTGAAGAAGCGGATCACCTTGCTCATGCTCGCCTTGTCGAGGTCGAACGCGGAGGTAACCTGGAAGCCGGCATCCTTGAGGAGTGTGCCGACCGCGTCGGCATCGCGCACGGGATTGGTCAGCGCGCTGACGCTCCGGTATTTCGAATTTCCGATGACCAGCGCGAACCGGTCTTGCGCGAAGGCGGTGATCGGGGCGGACGCGAAAACGGCCAGCGTCACGCATGCGCATGCGAGTTGCTTCAGCATTCCAGCCTCCCTGGTCGAGCCGGCCGCAAGATTTTTGCGGCGCCTCACCCGCAGATCACGGTTGCTGTACGCACGCCGTTGCGACGGCGGGACTGAACGCGGTCGGTCTTGCGGGCCTGTCGCTTGGTCGACCTGGATTGTTCAAAGGTTCATGCATTTCTGATGGCTTGGCGCAGACACCGCATTATCGGAACCGGCATGCGCGCTATCTTCGATCCTGCCTGAGCGTGCGACCGCTTGCATCCGAAAGGCTGCATCTGTCACATGAAGGTGATGGATACGGAACTTCGCAAAGCTGCAATCGTGGGCGGCGGGCCTGCTGGCCTGATGGCGGCAGAAGCGCTGGCGCGCGTAAATATTGATGTGACCGTATTCGACCGGATGCCGTCACTTGCGCGCAAACTCCTGATGGCCGGGCGCGGCGGACTCAACCTGACGCATTCGGAAAGTCTCGCGACATTCCTGCCGCGCTATGGCGCGGCGGAATCGCGTCTGCGGCCGGTCATCGATGCGTTTCCGCCCGAGCGCCTACGTGCCTGGAGCGAGGAACTGGGGCAGCCGACCTTCGTCGGAACCAGCGGCCGCGTATTCCCGAATGCGATGAAAGCATCGCCGTTGCTGCGCGCATGGTTGCGGCGGCTCGATGCGATGGGCGTGAAGGTGGCATTGCGCCACCGCTGGTCGGGCTGGTCGGACGAGGGCGCGCTCACCTTCGAAACGCCGGACGGCGCGATCCATGTGACACCGGACGTCACGGTGCTGGCGCTCGGCGGCGCAAGCTGGCCGCGGCTCGGGTCGGATGGCGGCTGGTCCGATGTGCTGATCCGCGAAGGCATCGCGGTCTCGCGCCTGAAGCCCTCGAATTGCGGCTTTCGCGTGGGCTGGTCCGATCACATGCGAACGCGCTTTGCCGGGCAGCCGCTGAAAAACATTGCGCTGTCGTTCGAGGGCCATCGCGTGCGGGGCGAGGCCGTGGTCACGGAGGAGGGCCTGGAAGGCGGCGCCATTTATGCGCTGTCGCCGATGCTGCGCGACGCGATTGAGAGCAATGGCGCGGCCGTTATCGCTATCGACCTTCTGCCGGACAGTGGCGCTGACGATGTTGCGCGCAAGCTGGGCGCGCCGCGCGGCAAGCAGTCGTTGTCCAATGTGTTGCGAAAGGCCTTGTCGCTGTCGCCCGTTGCGATTGCGCTGGCGCAGGAGGCGACGCAAGGAAGGCTCGGTGCGCTCGAGCCGGGAGAGATGGCGGCCTTGCTGAAAGCTGTGCCAATCACGCTGATCGCGGTTGCGCCGATCGACCGCGCGATTTCAAGTGCGGGTGGCGTTGCTTTCAGTGAGATCGAGGAGACCTTCATGCTGAAGAAAAGGCCAGGCGTCTTTGTTGCCGGCGAAATGCTCGACTGGGAAGCGCCGACCGGCGGCTATCTGCTGCAGGCCTGTTTTGCGACTGGCATTGCCGCAGGTGAGGGCGCAGCGCGCTATCTTGCGGCATCGAACGCGGCGCAGCCGGCATGACCGAGCTTGCGGCTTACGCCGGCCTGTTCGCGGTGGCGTTCGTCGCCGCGACCATTCTGCCGGCGCAGTCGGAATTGGCGCTGGTCGGGCTGCTCCTCACGGGCAAGTTTTCGCCGGTGCTGCTGATCGCGGTTGCGGCCGCGGGCAATATTCTTGGCTCCTGCGTGAACTGGCTGCTCGGCGGATTTGCCGAGCGCTTCCGCGATCGCAAATGGTTTCCGGTATCGGCGCAGGCGCTCGACAAGGCGCAGGGCTGGTACCGGCGCTATGGCCGCTGGTCGCTGCTGCTGAGCTGGATGCCAGTCATCGGCGATCCGCTGACGGTCGCGGCCGGCTTCCTGCGCGAACCGTTCTGGTCGTTTCTTGTTCTGGTGACGATCGCGAAGACGGTGCGCTACGTGCTGCTGGCGTTGGGCGCTCTGGGAGCGATGGGACCGGTGGTGTAAGCGCCGCTACCCTTCGATTTCCTCGCGGAGCATTTCCAGCTCCAGCCATTTCTCTTCCGCGGCGGCGAGTTCGGCCTGCGCTTTCGCCATCGCCTCGGTTGCCGCATCGAACGCCTTGCGGTCGCGCGTGAAGAGATTCGGATCGTCGAGCTTCTTCTGCAGCGCGCCGATGTCGGCTTCCAGCTTCGCGATCTGCTTTGGCAAATTGTCGAGCGCGTATTTCTCGTTAAACGAGAGCTTCTTTTTCGGCTTCGGCGCGGACGGAGCCGTGCGGTCGGCTGCTTTCGTTTCCTTCGGTGCGGCATCGCGTACCGGCTTGGTCGACGCGATGTCGGCGCCGCGCTGCGCCAGCATGTCGGAATAGCCGCCGGCATATTCGTTCCAGACACCGTTGCCTTCCGGCACGATCACCGCGCTCACCACGCGATCGAGAAAGTCGCGGTCGTGGCTGATCAGGATCACGGTGCCGGTATAGTCGGCGAGCGTCTCCTCAAGCACGTCGAGGGTTTCGAGATCGAGATCGTTGGTCGGCTCGTCGAGCACCAGGAGGTTCGACGGCTTGGCCAGCGCGCGCGCCAGCATCAGCCGCCCCCGTTCTCCGCCGGACAGAGCGCGCAAGGGCGTACGGATCTGCTCCGGCGCGAACAGGAAGTCCTTCATGTACCCGACGACATGCTTGGTCTGTCCGCCGATCGAGACGGTGTCTCCGCGACCGCCCGTCAGCGCTTCGGATAGCGTCCAGTCCGGATCGAGGCTGTCGCGGTCCTGTTCGAGCGATGCCATTTCGATATTGGCCCCGAAGCGCACGGAGCCTTCGTCCGGCTGCAGCGTGCCGGTGAGAAGGGAGAGCAGCGTGGTCTTGCCGCTGCCGTTCGGGCCGACGATGCCGATGCGGTCGGCACGATTGATGCGCGTGGAGAAGTCCGTGACGATCGGACGGCCGTCATAGGCCTTTCCGATGTTTTTTGCCTCGATCACCAGCGCGCCGGACTTGTCGGCTTCCGCCACGCTGATGCTGGCCTTGCCGAGGCTGCCGCGATAGTCGTGCCGCCGCTGGCGCAGCGCCTGCAATTCGCCCATGCGGCGCATGTTACGCTTGCGGCGTGCGGTGACGCCGTAACGCACCCAGTGCTCCTCGGCGACGATCTTGCGGTCGAGCTTGTGCTGCTCGCGTTCTTCCTCGGCGAGGATCTCGTCGCGTCGTGCTTCGAAATCCTTGAACCCGATTTCAAGCCTGCGCGTGCGGCCGCGATCGAGCCACACCGTGACGCGCGACAGCGTTTCCAGAAAGCGCCGGTCGTGGCTGATCAGCACCAGCGCGGAGCGCCGGCTCTTCAGTTCGCTTTCCAGCCATTCGATGGTGACGAGGTCGAGATGGTTTGTCGGCTCGTCGAGGAGGAGAATATCGGGGTTGGGCGCCAAGACGCGCGCGAGCGCCGCGCGCCGGGCTTCTCCGCCGGAGAGGTGGGCGGGGTCTTCCGCCCCGGTCAGTCCGAGTTGCTCGATCAGGTAGCGCGCCTGGTACGGATCGTCGCCCGGCGCGAGCCCGGCCTCGACATAGGAAAGGGTGGTGGCGTGGCCGGAAAAGTCCGGTTCCTGCGGCAGGTAGCGGATCGTGGCGCCGGGCTGGATGAAGACGCTGCCGCGGTCGGCCTCGATCATGCCGGCGGCGATCTTCAGGAGCGTCGATTTGCCCGAGCCGTTGCGGCCGACAAGGCATACCCGTTCGCCCTCCGACACCGAGAGATCGGCCGAGGTCAGAAGTGGCGTGCCGCCGAAGGTGAGGGCGATGTCGCGAAGCTGGATCAGGGGAGCCATGAGGGGTGGGTGTATAGCGCGGCTGCCGCTTTGCACCATCGAAAATCGATCAGACGCTCTCGCGCCCGTCAATCGCCCGGAATAAACTTCTGGCTCCGGGAGAGAATCGCCAATGGACGTCCTGAACCTGCCGCGGCCGTCGTGGATGACGGAAGACCTGGTGCTGCTGGAAGACCAGGCCCGCCGGTTCATGGCGGCGGAATACGCCCCCAATATCGAACGCTGGAACGAGGCCGGGATCTACGACCGCGCGATCTGGAACAAGACCGGCGAGGCAGGTCTGCTCTGCGCCGCCATACCTGAGCAATACGGCGGGGCCGGCGGAACATTCGCGCATGAGGCGGTGATCAACCGCGAAATCGCTTTGTGTGGCTTCGACTCGTTCGGCGCGCCGCTGCATTCCGGCATCGTCGCGCCTTACATCCTGCATTACGGTACCGAGGATCAGAAGAAGCGCTGGCTGCCGAAGATGGCAACCGGCGAAATGGTCGGCGCGATTGCGATGACCGAGCCCGGCACCGGCTCCGACCTTCAGGGCGTGCGTACGACCGCGAAGAAATCCGGCAACGGCTACGTGCTGAACGGCTCGAAGATCTTTATCACCAACGGCCAGCATGCCGACCTGATCATCGTGGTTGCGAAAACCGATCCGTCAGCGGGTGCGAAGGGTGTATCGCTGTTCGTGGTCGAGACGGCGGATGCGCCCGGCTTTCGCCGTGGACGCAAGCTGAAGAAGCTCGGCCTCGATTCATCCGACACGTCGGAACTGTTCTTCGAAGAGGTGAAGCTGCCGGCCGAGAGTCTGCTCGGTCCGCAGGAAGGCCAGGGCTTCGTTCAGCTCATGCAGCAATTGCCGCAGGAGCGGCTGACGGTCGGCATCCATGCCGTGTCAATGATGGAGCGCGCGCTGCGCCTGACGATCGACTACGTCAAGGAGCGGCAGGCGTTCGGAAAGGCAATCCTCGATTTCCAGAACACGCAGTTCACGCTGGCCGAATGCAAGACCGAGGCGACTGCAGCCAGGGTGTTTCTCGACCATTGCATCGAGCGGCACATCAGGGGCGAACTCGACAGCGTCACTGCGTCGATGATCAAATACTGGACCACGGACGTGCAGGCAAAAGTGATCGACCGTTGCCTGCAATTGTTTGGCGGCTATGGCTATATGGACGAATATCCGATCTCGCGCATGTACCGGGACGCGCGGGTGCTCCGCATCTATGCCGGCACGAACGAGATCATGAAGCTGCTGATCGCGAGGAGTCTATGACGGAGGCCTTCACCTCCCCCTGAAAGGGGGGGCGGCGAGCGAAGCTCGCCGGGTGGGGGTCCTGGGCGACGTTGAAATTATGATCCCTCCCCGGACCACCTTCGGTGGTCCGACCCTCCCTTTTTAAGGGAGGGTGACAAGAGAAAGCGGATACAGAGTCATGGCCGACGCCTTCATCTACGATCATCTTCGTTCTCCGCGCGGGCGCGGCAAGGTGGATGGCTCTCTGCACGAGGTGCAGACGGTCAACCTCGCGGCGCAGGTTCTGAAAGGCGTGCGCGAGCGCAACAACCTCGATCCTGACCTCGTGGACGATGTGGTGATGGGCTGTGTCGATCCGGTCGGTGAGGCGGGCGGCGACGTCGCGCGGATTTCCGCGCTGCTTGCGGGCTATGGCGACCACGTGCCGGGTATCCAGATCAACCGCTTCTGCGCATCCGGGCTCGATGCCGTGAACTTTGCGGCGGCCGAGGTGATGAGCGGCCAGCACGACATGACGATTGGCGGTGGCGTGGAATCGATGAGCCGCGTCGGTATCGGCGCGTCCGGCGGCGCGTGGTTCATGGACCCGATGGCGGCGATCCCGACCTACTTCATGCCGCAGGGAATTTCCGCGGACCTGATCGCGACCAAATACGGATTCTCGCGCGATGACGTCGATGCCTACGCGGTGGAAAGCCAGAAGCGCGCGGCGGAAGCCTGGGCCGATGGCCGCTTCAAGAATTCGATCCTGCCGATCAAGGACGTGAATGGCATCACGCTGCTCGACCGTGATGAACATATGCGCCCGACGACCACGATGCAGTCGCTGGCATCGCTCAAGCCATCCTTCGTCGAGATGGGGCAACTTGGCGGCTTCGACGCCGTCGCGACGCAGCGCTATCCGGAGGTGGAAGAGATCAACCACGTGCATCACGCCGGCAATTCGTCCGGCATCGTGGATGGCGCGGCAGCGGTGCTGATCGGCAACAAGGACGCCGGCAAGGCGGCCGGCCTGAAGCCGCGCGCACGCATCAAGGCATTCGCCAATATCGGTTCCGAGCCGGGCATCATGCTGACGGGTCCGATCCCGGTGACGCAGAAGGTGTTGAAGAAGGCCGGCATGTCGACTGCCGACATCGACCTGTGGGAGCTGAACGAGGCGTTCGCGTCCGTGGTGCTGCGCTACATGCAGGCGCTCGACATTCCGCACGACAGGATCAACGTGAATGGCGGCGCCATCGCGATGGGCCATCCGCTCGGCGCGACCGGCGCGATGATCCTCGGCACCGTGCTGGACGAACTGGAGAGGCGCGATCTCAATACCGCGCTGGTGACATTGTGCATCGGCGCCGGAATGGGCACAGCGACGATCATTGAGAGGGTGTGAGCGCCGCATGCCGAAGATCGATGTGTCAAAATGCCCGGTGCGCACCAGCACCATCTATCCCGCGGAATTCGCGAAGGTCACGCACGGCCGCGAAAAGATCGCGCTCGGCAATGCGGCGGGCCTCACGCAATTCGGCGTGAACCTGACGAGGCTGAAGCCCGGTGCAGCATCATCGCTGCGGCACTGGCACGAGGGCGAGGACGAGTTCGTCTATGTCCTGGAAGGCGAGGCGACGTTGTGCGAGGACGGCGGCGAGACCATCCTGCGCGCGGGCGAGTGTGCGGGTTTCAAGGCCGGCGTCGCCAATGGCCACTGCCTGGTGAACAAGTCGCAGGCTGATGTCGCTTATCTCGAGATCGGCACCCGCGCATCGGTCGACCGCTTTCATTATTCCGAGGTCGACATGACGGGCGACAAGAGCGAAACCGGCGTGCGTTTCACGCGCAAGAACGGTGAGGCGTATTAGATTTTTCCGCGACGGCGCATTTCCCCTTTCCCCGCGAAGCGGTGGGGAGGGGTTAGGGGTGGGGGCGATGAATGGTCAGGCTTCGCAGTGATCCTAGAACGCCAAGTGCAAGGAGCCTTCGCCGTCAGATGACCGATGCGGAAAGGAAGCTGTGGCGGCGGTTGCGGAGCGATTTTCCCGAACTGCATTTTCGGCGACAAGCGCCCGTCGGGCCGTATTTCGCAGACTTCGCCTGCCACAAGAACGGGATCGTTGCTGAGGTCGATGGCGGTCAGCATATGCTTGCGGATCACGCAGCGAAGGACAGCGCCCGGAATGCGTATCTCGCGAGGCACGGCTACCGTCTGTTTCGCTTTTGGAACAAGGATGTCTTGAAGAATATCGACGGTGTCGTGACGGCGATCCAAGACGAACTCGCCCGTGGTTCCGAAAGTGCCCCCCACCCCCGACCCCTCCCCACCGCTTCGCGGGGGGAGGGGAGCGCCGCCCGGAGCAATTCATGACGACCAATTTCTCTCTTGATACTGACGCCGATGGCATCGCGCTCATCACGTGGGATATGCCGGGACGTGCGATGAACGTCATCGACATCGCCACGATCCAGGAATTGTCCGAGCTCGTCGAGCAGACGACAGCGGATGAGAAGGTGAAGGGCGTCGTCATCACCTCCGGCAAGGATACGTTCTGCGCCGGCGCCGACCTCACGCTGCTCAATACGATGAGCGCGACCTTTGCCGAAATGGTGAAGACGCAAGGCGAGGAGGCCGCGGCCAAGCGCCTGTTCGAGGAAAGCCGCAAGCTGTCGCAGCTGTATCGGCGGATCGAGACCTGCGGCAAGCCGTGGGTCGCCGCGATCAACGGCACGGCGCTCGGTGGCGGCTTTGAACTCTGTCTCGCCTGTCACCATCGCGTCGCATCCGACAACGACAAGACCCGCGTCGGTTTGCCCGAGATCAAGATCGGTCTGTTTCCCGGCGCAGGCGGGACCACGCGCATCTCGCGGATGATGTTGCCGGCCGATGCGCTGCAATTCCTGGCGAAGGGCGACCAGCTTCGCGTCGCGCGCGCCAAGGGCATGAAGCTGATTGACAATGTGGTGCCCGCGGCCGATCTTGAGAAAGCCGCGAAGGGCTGGATCAAGGCCGGCGGCAAGGCGGAAGCGCCCTGGGACGTGAAGGGCTTCAAGAATCCCGGCGGACTTGTCTGGTCGAAGGCCGGGATGATGGTGTTCTCGCCGGCGAGCGCGCTGTATCGCAAGCAAACCTACGACAATTATCCGGCCGCACGCGCCATCATGCAGGTGGTGTTCGACGGCCTGCAGCTTCCGTTCGATCTCGCGCTGACGGTGGAGTCGCGCTACTTCGCGCACATCCTGCGCTCGAAGGAAGCGGCGGCGATGATCCGAACGCTGTTCGTGTCGATGGGCGAATTGAACAAGGGTGCGCGCCGGCCGGCGAACGTGCCGCCATCGAAGCTGAAGAAGGTTGGAGTCATCGGCGCGGGTTTCATGGGCGCCGGCATCGCCTATGTCAGCGCGCAGGCCGGGCTTGATGTGGTGCTGATCGACCGCGATCAGGATGCGGCCGACAAGGGCAAGGCGCTGTCGCACAAGCTGATGACCGAACAGATCAGCAAGGGCAGGACGAATTCAGCGGCGCGCGACGCGCTGCTCGCGCGCATCACCGCGACGTCCGACTACGACGCACTGAAGGGCTGCGATCTTGTGATCGAGGCGGTGTTTGAAGATCGCAAGGTGAAGGCGGATGCGACCGCGAAGGCGCAGGCGGTTGTGCCCGACATTGTGTTCGGGTCAAACACCTCGACGCTGCCGATCACTTCGCTTGCCGAGACTGCGAAGGACCCGTCGAAATTCATCGGCATCCATTTCTTCTCGCCGGTCGAGCGGATGATGCTGGTCGAGATCATCATGGGCAAGAAGACCGGAGACGAGGCGCTCGCGATGGCGCTCGACTTCGTGCGCGCGATCCGAAAGACGCCGATCGTGGTCAACGACTCGCGCGGTTTCTACACCTCGCGCGTGGTGGGTACCTATATCCGCGAAGGCCATCTCATGCTGATGGAAGGCGTGCCGGCCGCGATGATCGAGAATGTCGGGCGCATCGCCGGCATGCCGGTCGGCCCGCTGTCGCTCAACGATGAGGTCGCGGTCGATCTCGCGTGGAAGATCCTGAAAGCCACCGAAGCCGATCTCGGCAAGGACGCGGTCGACCCGCGCCAGAAGTCGTTGCTTCAGGCGATGGTCGAAACGCATAACCGGCTCGGTCGCAAGAACGCCAAGGGCTTCTACGATTACCCGGAAAAGGGGCCGAAGACGTTGTGGCCTGGCCTCGCCGATCTGCAGCAGACCACGCTCGACCCCGACACGATCGATGTCGACGAATTGAAGAAGCGGTTGCTTGTGATCCAGGCGCTGGAGACAGCGCGCTGCTTCGAGGAGGGCGTGCTGACCGATGTGCGCGAGGCCGATGTCGGCTCGATCCTGGGCTTCGGTTTTGCGCCATTCAGCGGCGGCACGCTGTCCTATATCGACTTCATGGGCGTGAAGACTTTCGTCGCCCTGTGCGAAGCGCTGGAGAAGAAATTCGGTCCGCGCTTCAAGGCGAATGCGCTGCTGCTCGATCTAGCCGCCAAGGGCGAGACGTTTTACGGGCGGTTCGCGAAGGCGGGCGAGAAGGCCGCGGCGTAGTCACAACACTCGCGCGATCCGCTCGCACGCGTCGCGGATCTGCTCCGGGTCGCGTGCGAAGCACAGGCGCAGGAAATGCTCGCCGCCCTTGCCGAAGGCCCTGCCCGGCGCGAGCCCGACCTGCGCCTCGTCAACCAGCCTGCGCGCCAGCTTCTCGCTGTCGCTTTCGCCATCGACCGTGAAGAACAGATAGAATGCGCCCTGCGGCGGCGTGAAGCGGCAGCGGCCGGTGCGTCCCAGGATATCGCAGGCGATGTCACGGCTCGCGCGTGCGCGCGCGACCTGTTGGGTGACGAAGTCCTCTCCCTGATCGAGCGCCACGACTCCGGCGCGCTGCATGAATTGCGCGACACCCGAGGTCGAATATTGGATCAGGTTTTCGACCACCTGACCGAGTGACGGATGCGCGACGATCCAGCCCATGCGCCAGCCGGTCATGCACCAGTTCTTGGAAAACGTATTGACGAACAGAATCCGGTCGTCCGGCGCCATGATGTCGAGGAAGGACGGCGCGCGTCTGCCGTCGCCGTACCAGAACCGTGCATAGGTTTCGTCGGCGACGATCCATAATCCGTGCTGCCGCGCAAGTGCGAGCACGGCGTGAAGGTCGTCACGCGATGCGGTCCATCCGGTTGGATTGGATGGTGTGACGAGAATGATGACGCGGGTGCGGTCGTTAATGGCAGCCGCGATGCGCTCGAGATCGAGCGCCCAGCCGGCATTGCCGAACTGCATCGGCACTTCGACTGGGCGCGCGCCGATCAATCCCGTCGCTCCGGCCGCGTTCGGCCAGGCGGGCGTCGGGATGATCACCTCGCTGCCTTCGGTCGCCGTCATCGCGAGCGTGATCTGGATCGCCTGCATGCCGGAGCCGGTGACGTAGAATTCGTCGGCGGAGAAGGCGCGTCCGTAGAGCCGCGTGTGATAGCGCGCCAGTGCTTCGCGCAAGTCCGGAATGCCGCGCTGCCAGGTGTAGAAGGTTTCGCCGGCTGCAAGGCCGCGATTTGCGGCTTCGATGATGAAGGCCGGCGTCGGCGTGTCGCCTTCGCCCGCCCACAGGCCCATCACGCCGCCGCGCGCGCGGCCGTATTTCATGATCTCGACGATGCCGCTGACCGGCGCCTCGCGCGCGGGTGCGCGCAAGGCCGCAGTCAGGGTGCCGGTCAGGGCGGGGGGCTCGGGTGCGAGTGACACCCGGTTCAGGTGGGCCGCCGGCGCGCCGCCGTCAATATCCTCCGAGCTTGTGGGCGATGCCCGCGAGGAAGGTATGGGTGGATAGGCTGATCGTGGTGTCGAGATTGCCGTCGCAGAAGCAGCCCGTCACCGGAATGAAGAGATGGTTGAAATCTCCATACTGCGAGTAGCGATACTCAATGCGGCCGGTCCAGCCGCCGGCCAGTATGGATTCGACGCCGGCGCCGAATGTCCATCCGGTCAGTGTCGTCTTCTGTGTGTCGACATGGCTGGCGCTTACGCAGACGAGGCCAAAGTTCTCGTCGCAAGTCGCCTGCGCCGTGATTCGCTGCCAGGACATTCCGCCGGTCAAATAGACGAGCGTGTCGGGCATGATGAGGGCCCCGATCCGCGCGCGGAGGCTCGCATCCCACGCCGTTTCAAACGAACTCGTGTCGGTCGGCAAACCTGGGAACAGCGGGGCGAGGCCGACCCAAGTGCCGGGGATCAGATTGGTGTTGGACTTCGTCTTGCCCCAGGCGATGTCGGCTTCGATGCCGGCTACGACTTTCGAATTCAGCTGGAGATTATATCCGAGAAAGCCACCAAACCGCGCGCTGGTGTCGTTGAAAGCTTCGCGGTTCGGTACCATCATGGCCAAGCCAAGGAACGAATTGGTCGTCCATGTGTGATGTTCTCGACGCATGCCACCGGACGCGCCGAGGTAAAGGCCTGTCCAGTTGCGCGGCTGCTCGACGACCGGAACCGCGGCAAAGGCTTGGCCGGCTGCGGGCGCAAGCGTCGTGGTCACGGGGGTACGGCCACGCTGGGCCGGGGCGCCCTGGGGCACGGACGTGGGCAGCGACGCCACGACCGGCCGCTCGCGATCGCCGGCTTCGAGCCGCTGCACCCGCTTGCGCAACGTGGCGTTTTCCTTTTCGAGCGCCTCGAGCCGCGCCAGAACGTCGTCCAGCGTGCGCGACGCATGCGCCACCGGAGCAAAGGAAATCGTCGAAACCGCAATCAGCGCGGCCGCAAATATGACGCGGACCATAGCCACCCCCCAAAAATTGCTGGGGCGAAGGCTAGGGACTTTTACCTCCGGAACCTAGGTCAAAAACGCCGCGGGCAGGCTTCAGCGGCGTTGCTGTGGATGGCTGTTGCGCGCAGGTATCATTCTGCGCGCCGCCGGACCGGCAAATCAGCCCTTCTTGGCGAGGAGGTCACGTATCTCCTCCAGCAGCTTCTCCTGGCGGGGCGGCTCGGCCGGCTTGGCGGCTTCGGGCTCGGATGCCGCCTTGCGGCGCAGGTAGTTGATGCCTTTCACCACGAAGAACAGGGCGCCCGCGACGATCGCGAAATTGATGGCGACGGTGAGGAAATTGCCCCAGGCGATGACCGGGCCCTGCTTTTTGGCATCGGCCAGGTTGGTCGCCGTCACGTCCTTGGACAGGGCGATGAAATAGTTCGAAAAGTCGAGCCCGCCGATGGCGCCGAAGATCGGCATGACCATGTCACCGACGATGGATTCCACGATCCGGCCGAAGGCTGCACCGATGATCACGCCCACCGCCAGATCGACCACATTGCCCTTGACGGCGAACTCACGAAACTCGTTGAGCATCTTCTTCATGCGCGGCTCCTCTTCCAGGTCCCGGGTTAACGATAGGGCGGAACGGGGGATTCTGGAAAGCCGGGGCGATGCATGGCCGGTAGCCACGAACCGGAATTTGTGATGTTTTGTCCTGCGGGAGTGCAGAGGCGGCCCTGGAAGGGGCAAAAGCCATGATGCTTCAAGGCTGGGTCGTTATAGCGATTGCGCTGGGCTATATCGGCCTGCTGTTCGTCGTCGCGAGCTATGGCGACCGCCTGCACAAGATTGCGCGGGGCGATCGCTCCCGGCTGCTGATCTATCCACTCTGCCTCGCGATCTATTGCACCTCGTGGACGTTTTTCGGTTCCGTCGGCCTCGCTTCGAAATCGGGGTTCGACTTCCTCACCATCTATGTCGGTCCGATGCTGATGATCGGGCTGTGCACGCCGCTGGTGCTGCGCGTCGTGCGGCTCGCCAAGAGCCATAACATCACTTCGATCGCCGACTTCATCGCCGCGCGCTATGGCAAGCGCCAGTCGGTCGCGGCCCTGGTCGCGCTGATCGCGATCGTGGGAACGATCCCTTATATCGCGCTGCAGCTCAAGGCCGTGTCCGCAATGTTCGGCACGGTGTTTATGCATGTTGCGCCGCAATTCACCCCGAACGCGTTGGGCGACACCGCGCTCCTTGTCGCGCTCGCAATGGCGGCCTTCGCCATTCTGTTTGGCACGCGTCACATCGATGCCACCGAGCACCAGGACGGCCTGATGCTGGCGATCGCGACCGAGTCGATCGTCAAGCTTGCGGCGTTTCTCGCGGTCGGACTGTTCGTCACCTACTGGATGTTCGGTGGTCCGGCCGATCTGTTTTCGCGCGCGTTGAGCCGGCCGGATACGGCGGCGGTGCTGACCACGCCGCCGAATTTCTCCACCGTGATCGCGATGACGCTGCTCTCGACCGTTGCGATCATCCTGCTGCCTCGGCAATTCCATGTGACGGTGGTGGAGAACCACTCGGAAGCCGAGGTCAAGCGCGCGCGCTGGCTGTTTCCGCTCTATCTCGTGCTGATCAACCTGTTCGTTGTGCCGATCGCGCTTGCAGGACTTCTCACGTTTCCCGCCGGCAAGGTCGACAGCGACATGTTCGTGCTGGCGCTGCCGCTCTCGGCGGATGCGTCGTTCTTCACCATCGCAGCCTTCATCGGCGGGCTCTCCGCTGCCACCGCGATGGTGATCGTGGAATCGGTCGCGCTCGCGATCATGGTGTCGAACGATCTCGTCGTGCCGCTGTTCCTGAAGCGGCGCTCGCAACTCGTCACCGGCAAGGGCGATGTCGGCGAATTCCTGCTGCTCATCCGCAGGATCGCGATTTTCCTGATTCTCTTGCTGGCCTATCTCTATTACCGGTCGGTCGGCGACGCCCAGTTGGCTGCCATCGGCCTTCTGTCATTCGCAGCGGTTGCTCAGCTCGCGCCGGCCTTTTTCGGCGGGCTGTTCTGGCGACAAGGCACCGCACGCGGCGCGATTGCGGGCCTGACGGTCGGCAGCCTTGCGTGGTTCTATACGCTGCTGCTGCCGAGCGCGGTCGCCACCGGGCTGGTCAGTCCGTCGGTCCTGTCGGACGGCCCGCTGGGCCTCTGGTTCCTGCGGCCGACGGCGCTGTTCGGGCTCGATCTGCCGCAGCTTGCGCACGGCGTATTCTGGAGCCTCGCGCTCAACATCATCGCCTATATCGGTTTTTCGCTGAGCCGCGCGCCGGAGGCGATCGAGCGCGTGCAGGCCGATCTGTTCGTGCCGGATTCGGCGCCAGCGCCAAGCTTCCGGCTGTGGCGTTCGGCGGTGACGGTGGACGAACTGACCACAGCGGTCGCACGCTATATCGGCGAGGAACGTACGCGATCCTCGTTCGAGAGTTTTGCAGCGGCCAAGCGCATCGACCTTTCGCCGGGCAGCTCTGCCGATTTCCAGCTCCTGCAGCATGCGGAGCATCTGCTCGCTTCCGCGATCGGCGCGGCATCGTCGCGCCTCGTGCTGTCGCTGCTCCTGCGCAAGCGAACGGTGTCGACACGCGCCGCGCTCAAGCTGCTCGACGATGCGAATGCCGCGATCCACTATAATCGCGAGATCCTGCAGACCGCGCTTGAGCACGTTAGCGAAGGCATCGCGGTGTTCGACAAGGAACTGCAACTCGTCTGCTGGAACCGGACCTTTGGTGAAATCCTCGATCTGCCGCGCGACATGATCGGCATCGGGACGAGGCTCGATGAAATCCTGAGACTGCATGCCGAGCGCGGTGTCTACGGCGCGGGCGACATCGACACGCTGGTCGACGAGCGGCTGCAGCGTTACGCCGCCGGTTCGGAGCCGTTCACCGAGCGCTTTTCAGAACGTGGCCTTGTGCTCGAGGTGCGCGCCAACCAGATGCCGGGCGGCGGCATCGTTACGACCTTCACCGATGTCACGCCAAGTGTGGAAGCGGCCGAGGCGCTGGAGCAGCGCGTGCTGGAGCGCACCACCGAACTGACGCGGCTGAATGCCGAACTCGCTCGGGCGAAGGCTGACGCCGAGGAGGCCAACATCTCGAAGACGCGGTTTCTTGCGGCCGCGAGCCACGACATCCTGCAGCCGCTCAATGCCGCGCGTCTTTACGTGACCTCGCTGGTCGAACGGCAGGGGCAGGGTGAGGACGGTCGGCTGGTCGGCAATATCGATGCCTCGCTCGATGCCGTGGAAGAAATCCTCGGCGCGCTGCTCGATATCTCCCGGCTCGATACCGGCGCGATGAAGCCCGAGATCGGCTCGTTCCGCGTTGACGAGATGATGCGCCAGCTTGAAGTGGAGTTTTCGCCGCTCGCGCGCGAGAAGGGACTGGACCTGACCTTCGTCCTGTCCAGCGCGACCGCGCGCTCCGACCGGCGCCTGTTGCGCCGGCTGCTGCAGAACCTGATCTCGAACGCGATCAAGTACACGCCGAAAGGCCGCGTGCTGGTCGGATGCCGCCGCCAGAGCGGAAGCCTTCGGATCGAGATCTGCGATTCAGGTCTCGGCATTCCCGAGAACCAGATGCGCGCGATCTTCCGCGAATTTCACCGCCTGCAGGAAGGCGCCAGAGTGGCGCGCGGCCTTGGGCTGGGGCTTTCGATCGTGGAGCGCATCAGCCGCGTGCTCGGACATAATGTGCGGCTAAAATCCGAACCGGGACGTGGCTCCGTCTTTTCGGTCGAAGTGCCTGTGACCGCGCCGGTAAGCGCGAGCCCGCCTCGGCATGGTCCGGTGCGCACCGATCCTGCGCAACTCTCCGGCATGGCGGTGCTGTGTATCGATAACGATCCGCAGATTCTGGACGGCATGGAAGCGCTGCTCGGCGGGTGGGGCTGTCAGGTCCTCAAGGCCTCCGATCTGCCGTCCGCGGTTGCGACCATCGAAGCCACGCGGCCGATCCTGAGCGGGCTGCTGGTCGATTATCACCTCGACAACGGCAACGGCATTGACGCCATTGTCGAGTTGCGCCGGCGTTTCGGTTCGGACCTTGCCGCCATCCTGATCACCGCCGACCGCACCCCGCGCGTGCGCGACGAAGCGCGTGCGCGCGATGTGCCGATCCTCAACAAGCCGGTGAGACCCGCCGCGTTGCGTGCATTGCTCGCGCAGTGGCGCATTCAGCACGCGACCGCGGCCGAATAGTCTTAAAGCCTTCTCACGGACGCGTTCTGTTCAGTCAAGCGGATCGGCCGGCAGGCCAATGCGGAACTTGCCGTGATTTTCATACGCCGTATCGCTCATCACCTGATGGATGCCGGCGGTGTTCAGATCGCGCAGCAACCGTCCGATCACGTGCGGATGATGAAGTCCGGTGTTGCCCGCAAAAAGCGTGGGAGATCGCGCGCCGTCCGTGCCCGGATCTGCTCCGCGAGTAGACTGTCAGCAGGCGGTCAGTTCGGCATCGAAGCGGTCTGCGGCCACTGACCAACCTCGATCTTGGAGGCTGCGATCACCGCCTGGGTGCGGCTCTCGACGCCGAGCTTCTGCAGGATCGCCGAGACGTGGGCCTTCACGGTCGCTTCCGACACCGACAGCTCGTAGGCGATCTGCTTGTTGAGCAGGCCTTCCGACAGCATCATCAGCACACGCACCTGCTGCGGAGTCAGTGTCGCGAGCCGCGACAGCAGGGCAGTGGTTTCCGCGTCGGTGCCGGCATCGAGATTGACGTCCGGCGGGGTCCAGATGCCGCCCTTCAGCACGGTCGAGATCGCCGCGCGCATTCCTTCCGTATCCAGCGTCTTGGGGATGAAACCCGAGGCGCCGAAATCCATGCAACGCCGGATCACCGCGGGGTCGTCATTCCCCGACACGACGACGACCGGAACGCCGGGATATTGGGCCCGCAGATACATCAGCCCGGAAAAGCCGCGCACGCCGGGCATCGACAGATCGAGCAGGATCAGATCGACATCGGCGCCGGCATCAAGGAGTTTGGACACCTCGTCGAAGGAACCGGCTTCCGAAAATTCCACGCGCGCGAACATGCCGCTTACGGCTTCGCGCAAGGCGCCGCGAAACAGCGGATGGTCGTCGGCGATAACCAGCCTGTAGAGTGTGGTGTCGGTCACTCTGGCATTAATCCCTCGCGCTCCAATTCCCGGGGCACGTTCTGTGGCCACTTTACAACATTTTCGCCTGAGTCGAGAGGCGCTGTTTGGCCCGCGTCGAGCTCGGGAGGTTCATCGTTTACACCGGCATTCATGCCGCTCGCTGGCTGCCTGCGAACTGAAGAACGATCTGCCGCCGGTGGGGTCGCGCGCGGTGTTCGACCAGGTAGACGCCTTGCCAGGTCCCGAGCTGGAGCCGGCCTTCCATGACGGGAATCTGCAGCGAGACACCCGTCAGCATGGTCCGGATATGCGCCGGCATATCGTCCGGTCCCTCGGTATCGTGGACCCAGCCGAAATCCCGCGGCGCCAGATGGCGCAGGGCCGAGACCAGATCGCGCAGCACATCCGGGTCGGCATTTTCCTGAATGGTCAGCGACGCCGATGTGTGCCGCAGGAACAGCGAGGCGGCGCCTTCATGCGCCCCGGCTTTCCCGATGAACTCACGCAGCTGCGCTGTGATATCGAGAAAGCCTTCGCCAGGCGTGTCGATGACGAGTTCTGCGGTGGCGATGACCGTGGGTGTGACGATCGAGATGGGCGAGAGACTTCGGGGCACGGTCGCGCGCGATGTTATTGGCACGAGTACGCTCAGATGATCTCGCGCTGCCAGCGCTGCACCATCTCGACCAGCCGCTTCCATAACCGCTCCATCGCCGCCATGGCGCGGTCGAGGTCGGCATCGCTCGGCATTTTCAACGCCGGCTTGTCCGATGTCGCAGGCGGCTGTCCGGCCTGTCCGCCGGGCGGCGTGATGCCGCGTGCCAGCATCTCCTTTTTCAATGCTGCGTTGTCGCGCTGCAGCCGTGCGATCTCCTCCTCGAGCGCGGCCCGCTCGTCCGGGACCGGATGGCACGACCAGCCCATCGCGCGGCTGGAGCAGATCGAGACCTGACCGGTCCGCTGATCGAGGCGCAGATAGCCCTCGTCAATCCGGTTGAAGGAATATCGGCCGTTCTCGGTGTCGGGCGCGCTCTGCGCCGAAACGGTCACGGGGAGGGCGGCGAGGAGCAGTGCCAACGGCATGGTGGACGAACGAGTCATGGCGTTGAGTCTCCGGTCTTGGTCATTTTCGTTCTAGCACTCTGTGCGCCTGCGTCGAAAGTCGTGGGTCCGGTCCGTGAGGCGCGGTGTCGCCGCGCGCTAAGTGACTGAATTTACTTGCCTATCCATCTATTGCGCGGCGCACAGCGTTTCTTGACTCGACTTGACCCCATAAGTATGGTCCGCGCGGTTTTTGAGGGGTGCGAGGACGTTTGGTCGTCTTCCCGGATACGGGTGTCGAAAGCATGGCTGACGGCGCGCGTGACAAGGGTAACGGGTCTACGAATCGCGCTTCCGAGGAAGCCGCTCTCTCCGCGAGGCTCAAAGGTCTTGGCGCGAAGCTCGGCGAGGCCGGGCGTCCGAAGCCGGACGAAAACGACTCCCGGAAATACGCGTCCGATCCGCAGGCGATGGCGAAAGGTTTTCGCCTCTCCACGGAGCTGGTCGCGGGCGTAATCGTGGGAGCGATCATCGGCTGGGTCTTCGACCGGCTGACCGGGTTCTCGCCCTGGGGATTGATTGTGTTCCTGCTGCTGGGTTTTGTGGCGGGCGTGTTGAATGTGATGCGGGCAGCCGGTGTGGTTGCTCCGAGCAAGCTTCCCGGCGGCGACGCCGACAAAATGTAAAGTCGCGCTTCCGCGCGGCGATTGAAGGACAAGACCAAAGGCCATGGCCGATCCGATCGCACAATTTCAGATCAAGAAGATCGCCACGCTCGGCACGATTGGCGGGCACGAGATCGCCTTCACCAATTCCGCGCTCTACATGCTGATCGCGGTCGCCGGCATTTCGCTGCTGATGATCGGGGCGACCACGAAGCGCCAGCTGGTGCCGGGGCGCATGCAATCGGTGGCGGAGCTGACCTACGAATTTGTGGCCGACATGTTAAAAAGTTCGGCCGGCAACGAAGGGATGAAGTTCTTCCCGCTCGTCTTCTCGCTGTTCACCTTCATCCTGTTCGCCAACATGATCGGGTTGATCCCCGGCACCTTCACGGTGACGAGCCACATCATCATCACGGTGATGATGGCGATGATCGTGTTCCTGACCGTTCTCGGCTACGGCATCTACAGGAACGGCGCGAAGTTCCTGAAGCTGTTCGTGCCGAGCGGCATTCCCATCGTCATCCTGCCGCTGATCGTGATGATCGAGCTGATGTCGTTCCTGTCGCGGCCGCTGTCGCACTCGGTGCGTCTGTTCGCCAACATGCTGGCGGGCCACATCACGCTGAAGGTGTTCGCGGGCTTCGTCACGATGCTCGGCGGCATCGGCGCGCTCGGCTGGCTGGTTGCGGTCCTGCCGCTGAGCCTGACCGTCGCCCTGACGGCGCTCGAATTCCTGGTCGCGTTCCTGCAGGCCTATGTGTTCACCATCCTGACCTGCATCTACATCAACGACGCCATTCACCCGGGCCACTAAAGCCCGACACTGAAATCCAACGGACAAACGAAAGAGGAGTTCTCCATGGATCCCGTCGCAGCGAAGTACATTGGTGCCGGCATTGCCTGCATCGGCATGGGTGGCGCCGGCGTCGGCGTGGGCACGATTTTCGGCAACTACCTTGCCGCCGCGCTCCGCAACCCGTCGGCCGCTCAGGGCCAGTTCGGCAACCTGATCTTCGGCTTCGCCGTGACCGAAGCGCTCGGCATCTTCTCGCTGCTGATCGCGCTGCTGCTGCTGTTCGCGCTCTAATCTGACGTAACGCGTGCGCGGGCCAACCGGTCCGCGCGTGCGCCTTGAGGCGCTTTCCGATGGCCATCCTTCTCGCGACAACGCAAGCTCCGGGCGGCGCCAAGCCGCAGTTTCCGCCGTTCAATTCGGAAACCTTCGCGTCCCAGGTCTTCTGGTTCGCGATCACTTTCGTGCTGCTCTACCTCCTGATGTCGCGAGTGGCATTGCCGCGTGTCGGCGCGATCGTGTCGGCCCGTGCCGACAGGATCGCCGGCGATCTTGCGGATGCGCAGAAGACCAAGGACGAGACCGACGCGGCCATCGCGGGCTATGAAAAGAAGCTTGCCGATGCGCGTGCCAATGCTCAATCGATTGCCGCGCAGACGCGCGACAAGCTGATGGCGGAAGCCGATGACCGGCGTAAGTCGGTCGAGGCCAAGCTTACCGAGCGGTTGCACGATGCCGAGAAGACCATCGCCCAGACGAAGACTGCGGCGATGGCCAATGTCAAAAGCATTGCGACCGACGCCGCATCGGCCATCGTGGAGCGGCTGATTGGTAACAAGCCCGATGCGGGTGCCGTGAACGACGCGGTCGAGAAGTCTCTGAAGGGCTAGGTTATGCACCTCATTTGGGAAGCGGAGTTCTGGGTCGCGGTTGCGTTCGTGATCTTCCTTGCCGGCCTGCTTTATGTCGGCGTGCACAGGACGATTTCCGATACGCTCGACAAGCGCACATCGCGCATCCAGTCCGAGCTCGACGAGGCGTCGCGGCTGAAGAAAGAAGCGATGGCCCTGCTTGCCGAATACAAGCAGAAGACCGCCAATGCCGAGCAGGAAGCTGCTGCGATCATCGAAAGCGCGAAGGCCGACGCCGAGCGGCTGGCCGCCGATGCCCATGCCAAGCTTGAGGATTTCGTGACCCGCCGCACCAAGATGGCGGAGACCAAGATCGCGCAGGCCGAGGCCCAGGCGCTCGCCGAAGTCCGCAGCATCGCTGCCGACGTCGCTGCGGGCGCTGCCGAGAAGCTCCTCGCGCTGAGCGCCAAGGGTGCGGTCGCGGAGCAGCTGATCGCGCGCGGCATCGACGACGTGAAGAAGAAGCTGAATTGATCGTCGCTTCAGGCGTCGCAGACGTTCGCCCAAAAGACCTCGTTTCGCATGGCCGCCGGTATTCCCGGCGGCCATGCTTTTTTGTGTGCAATGGGTCGCGCGTTTCGCGCCCCGTTCGCACGACGTTCACCCTGTCGCATACTCTTCCGCCACGAATCAGCCGTGAAAGCGGGCCACTGAACAGGCGGTGGGCGATCGATTCATGATTATCTTCGATTGCAACGGCGTATTGGTCGACTCCGAGCCGATCGCGACCGCGGTCGCGGCGGAGGCGTTTCAGCGCGTCGGCATCAACATGACGCCCGAGATGGTGACGCGCTATTTCACCGGCCGGCGCCCGACTGACATGTTCGTCGATGTCGAGAAGGCCGCGGGCGTTCAACTCCCCGCGCGATTCGCAGCAACGGTGGCGGCCGCGACGCTGGTCCGGATCAGCCAAGAGGTGCGGGCGATCCCCCACGTGGAGCATGCGCTGAGCTGGCTGCGCGGGCCGAAATGCGTGGCTTCGTCGTCAAGCCTCGATCGTGTGCGCGTCAGCCTCGATTCGACCGAACTGGCGCGCTTCTTCGGACGCAACGTGTACTCGGCGAACGATGTTGCCGAAGGCAAGCCGGCGCCGGATCTGTTTCTGCATGTGGCGCAGCAGACGGGGGTGGAACCGAAAGACTGCATCGTGGTCGAGGATTCCGCAGCCGGCGTCTCGGCCGCAGTTGCTGCCGGCATGGTCGCGATCGGTTTTGTTGGCGGCAGTCATGCCGATGAAGCGCTGCCGGGCAAACTCGAAGCTGCTGGCGCGACGCTGGTCATCGCGGATATGCGCGCGCTGAAGGGTGCGGTGATGGAGCTGCGCGGCTTTTAACGTCGCGCGCGTTGCTGCGTTCGGCAGCCTATTTCGCCGGACGCTTCTTGGCAGGCTGCTTCTGCCGGTCCTGCGCCGAACCAAGCGGGTCGAAGCCCACATAGATGACATAGCGCTCGAATACCGCCGCTGACGGCATCGGGACTGACATGGCCTCCTCGATATGCGTGAAGGACACGCTGTTCTGTCCTTCCGAGACCGTCACCGGAACGCGATAAAGCTTCGAGTAGAGCGTTTTTGGCTCCGCGCCTTCTTCGACGAGCGCGTAGCGCACCGGAACTTCGATCGAACCGGGCGTGCCGGCAGGTCCGAGGACCACGCGTCCCTGAAGCCCGACCTTGATGTTCAGGTTGCCGGCGACATTGGCGCATTCGCGCGCGGTCTGACCGACCGAGATCTGATACCGCAGCTGCATCGCCTGGGGATCGCGCGCGTTCGTGTTGATCGAGATGGTGCCGGCGCCCCTCCGGATGTCGACGTTGGGACATGTATCGAGATTGGTGGCGGCGCCGGTGGTCGAGGGCGCGGCCGGCGCGGTCGGTGTCCCGGTTGCGACCGATTGGTTGAAGCGCTCGCCAAATGACGTGCCATCGCCGCCCGATGACGAACAGCCGGCAAGCGCCAGCGTCAACGCGGCAAAGGACGCAACATGGACAATGCGGCCGCGACGGCCGCCCGATCCGCAACACATAACCTGGTTTAGCCCGGTTCTTATTGCCCGTCCGTACGGACGGACCCCAATTCCCCGCCGGTTATAGCAAGGGAACCATGGCCAGCCCAAGGCACGATGAAGCCGCATTCCGGTCCGGTGGTTAATCGCCGCGCAGCCGCGCGTAGAGCAGGTGGTCCTGCCAAAGGCCGTTGATGCACAAATATTCGCGGGCATAGCCTTCGCGCTTGAAGCCGGTGCGCTCCAGCAGCCGGATCGAGGGCTGGTTGGTCGGGATGCAGGCGGCCTCGACGCGGTGCAGCCGCAGCACGTCGAAAACGAAGGGCACCAGCGCCGACACGCCATCGGTCATGAACCCTTGCGCCGCGAAAGGCGCGCCGACCCAATAGCCCATGCTGGCGGCCTGCGCGACGCCGCGCCGCACATTGGTCAGAGTAATGCCGCCGAGCAGTTCGTTGTCGGCTTTCCGGAACATCAGGAACGCGTAGGCCAGGTCGCAACGCGTGTCTTCCGCATAGCGCCGCAGGCGGCGACGGAAGGATGGGCGCGTGAGATCGTCCTCGGGCCAGGTCGGCTCCCACGGTGTCAGGAAATCGCGGCTTCGTTCGCGCAACTCCGACCAGCTGTTGAAGTCCGACATCTGCGGTGCACGCAGATACACGCCATCGCCGTGCACGATCGGATGCGTTTCGCTGAGCTGGATGGATCGAAAGAAAGCCATGGCCACCGTGGCGCTTGTTAGACCGCCCGCCCCCGCTAAAGCGGGGAGCTGATCCTAGCGCTGGATTTCGCGGGAATGAACGGAGAAACGAAATCCGTTCGTGCGCCGTTATGCTGCGGCGCGAGCGAAATTCTCGACGATCTCCGCCGCACGCTCGACGCCACGGCCCGGTCCAAGACCCGCGATCGCAAGCCGGCTGCGTGCCAGCAGCGCAAGCCCTGCGGCCTGGGTGCTTTCCGCGGTGACCCCTTCGATCTTGGCGACGATCTCCGGGAGCGGCAGCGGACGGCCATGGACCATGATCTGACGCGCGATCTGCTCGGCACGCGCGCTGGAGCTTTCCAGCGCCATCAGCAGGCTGGCCTTCATCTGCGCCTTGGCGCGCGCCACTTCCTCTTCGGTGATCGAGGTGACGGCGCGCTCCAGCTGGTCGACCACGACCTGCACGAGTTCAGGCGCATCGTTGTCGTCGGTGCCGGCATAGATCCCGAAGAAGCCGGTGTCCGAATAGGCAATGTGGAAGCTGGAGATCGAGTAGCAAAGGCCACGGATCTCACGCACTTCCTGGAACAGCCGCGAGGACATGCCGCCGCCGAGAATGTTGGTGAAGACCTGCAGGCTGAACAACTGCGGGTGACGTTGTGGCAACCCCTCCATCGCGAGCGCGAGATGCGCCTGTTCGAGGTCCTGCCGCTCGATATAGGTTCCGCCGCCAAAGCGCGCCGGCTCGCGGGTATGATGCTCTGCGCCATTGAAGCCGCCGAACAGACGCGCGGCTTCCTCGACGATCATGCCGTGTTCGACCGAGCCCGACGCCGCGATGACCATGTCCGGTCCGCGATAGTTGCGCGCAAGATACTGGCGCAGTCGGTTCGCGTTGATCGAGCGCACGCTCTCGCGCGTGCCGAGCACCGGCCGGCCGATGGCTTGATCCGGGAAAGCGCAGCGCTGGAGGTGATCGAACACGATGTCGTCCGGCGTATCTTCCGAAGCGCCGATTTCCTGAATGATGACGTTCTGCTCGCGCGACAACTCTTCGGGATCGAAAGCCGGGTTGCTCAGAATGTCGGACAATACGTCGAGCGCCAGCGGCACGTCCGCCTTCAGGACGCGGGCGTAATAGGTCGTGGTCTCGATCGAGGTCGCGGCATTGAGATCGCCGCCGACGGCTTCGATCTCCTCGGCAATCTGTCGCGCGGTGCGCAGCTTCGTGCCCTTGAACGCCATGTGCTCGAGCAGATGCGAAATTCCGTGCTCGTCGCCGAGTTCGTCGCGGCTGCCCGCGCCGACCCACACACCGAGCGAAGCCGTCTCGAGATGCGGCATGGCATCGGTCACGACAGTCAGTCCGGAGGGGAGGCGGGTGACTTCGACACTCATGCGGCGGCTCCTTCACGCGCGGCCCGGGAGGCCGCAAGAACAAACGCTTCGATCTTCTTCTGGTCGGGCGGCAGCACGGTCACGTGCTCGCGTCGCTCGTTCAGTCCGGACAGCCATTCCGGCAGCGGCGGACGCGCGCCACAGGCCTGCTCGACCGCGTCGGGGAATTTCGCCGCATGCGCGGTGGAAAGGACAACCATCGGCAGCGACGGGTCGCGCGGTTCCTTCTCCGCGACCGCAATGCCGACGGCCGTATGGGGATCGATGAAATGGCCGGTCTCGCGCAGCGCTGTGCGCATGGTCGCGGCGACTTCCTCCTCGCTGGCGCGGCCGGCGGCAAAACCTGCACGGATCTCCGCGAGCGGATCGCTCGCGATCTCGAAGCGCTTCGACTGCGCAAAGCCGTTCATCAGGCCGCGGATCGCTGCCGGATCGCGGTGATAGGCCTCGAACAGCAGGCGCTCGAAATTCGACGAGACCTGAATATCCATGGAGGGCGAGGAGGTCGCAATCACCTCGCGCGGTTCATACGCGCCGGTGGTCAGCGTGCGCACCAGGATGTCGTTGACATTGGTTGCGATCACCAGCCGGTCGATCGGCAGCCCCATGCGGCGTGCGACGTAACCGGCGAAGATGTCGCCGAAATTTCCGGTCGGGACCGTGAAGCCCAGCTTGCGCTGTGGCCCACCAAGCGCGACGGCCGCGGTGAAATAGTACACCGCCTGCGCAACGATGCGCGCCCAGTTGATGGAGTTCACGCCGGCAAGCCGCACGCGATCGGCGAAGGCGTGGTGATTGAACATGCCTTTCACCAGCGCCTGGCAGTCGTCGAACGTGCCTTCGACGGCGACCGCGTGAATATTCGCGTCCTCGACCGTGGTCATCATCCGGCGCTGCACATCGGAGACGCGGCCATCGGGGAACAGCACAACGAGATCGATGCGGTTGCGGCCGCGGAATGCTTCCACGGCGGCGCCGCCCGTATCGCCGGAGGTGGCGACCGCGATGGTGACGCGCTCGCCGCGCTGCTCCAGCGCATAATCCATCAGCCGCGCCAGGAACTGCATCGCCAGATCCTTGAAGGCGAGAGTCGGCCCGTGAAACAGTTCCAGGAGGAAGGTGTTGGCGTCGACTTGCGAGAGCGGCGCAACGGCAGGATGGCGGAACGTGCCGTAGGCTTCGCGCGCGATCCGCGAAAGCTCGTGGACGCTGATCTGATCGCCGGTGAACGGACGAATCACCTCGACCGCAACTTCGGCATAGGGGCGACCGGCGAAGGACGCGATGGTCTCATGTGTCAGACGCGGCCATGACTGCGGCAAATAGAGTCCACCGTCGCGCGCGAGACCCGCGAGCGTCACATCGATGAAGCCAAGTGCCGGGGCTTCGCCGCGTGTCGAAATGTATTGCAATGCCGGTCCTCAAACCCGCCGCCGGCGGACCTATCCACAGGCGAGGGAAGTCTTAACTGTTTGATTTGCTGGAGATTTCCGAACTTCGGAAACGCCGGGCCGGCTATTAGACTAGTAGCTCGGGGGCGCTTCCACAAGGAAGCTCGCGTCGGGAACACGGTTCCATCGTACCAATCGCACGGGGCTATGCGGTTCTTGAATACCGTTCCCGGATTGCCCAGGCGAGGAATACCGCAACCAGGGACAAGGCCAGCCCGAACCAGGTGATGGCGTAGCCGAGGTGGTCGTTCTTCAGTTTCACAGTGAGCGGCCCCGGCTTCGGGAGCCGGTCCGGGGGAACTGGCGCTTCCTGGTCGATATAGAACGGCGCGACGGGGCCCCAGCCATGCGCGTGCGCCATCGCAGCGGGGTCGCGTAGGAACCAGACGTCATCTTTTTCGTCGCGGGCCGGGACGAACCAGCCGGATGATTCGGGCCAGCGCAGATAGCCTGTGATCTCAATCGGGCCGGTGGATGGTTCGGTCTTGCGGTCGGCGGGAACGTAGCCGCGATTGACCACCACGGTCTGACCGCCCGGAAGTCTCACCGGCGCGAAGACGAAATAGCCGGCCTGCTTGACGTCGGTGCGCAGCGCCGACGCGCCGGTGTACAGATAGACCGGCTTTGCATCCGCGATAGCGTCACCGCGCAGAGTGACGCGCCGGAACTCCGAATTGTCGCGGTTCAGCGCGGGCCATTGTGAGGGCGGGGGCAGCGGGACCGGTGCGGCGGCGAGTTGCGCATCGAGCGTTGCGATCAGGCCTTCCTTCCACGCCTTGCGGTGCAATTGCCAGACGCCCAGCGAGGTCAGGATAACGAGGCTCACGATGGTGAGGAGCCCCGGAACGATGATCCGCCGCAGATAGGGACGGTCAGCAGCCGTCACGGTTTCGGCTCTCGCAGCTCGATGCGGCCCTCGGCAGCCTTGTTCCGGTACTGGAGCGCGATCAGCAGCGCCTTGATGGGACGCAGCGGCAACAACGTGGTCGCAAGGATGAGCGGCAGCCAGAGCAGCGCATGCACCCAGAAGGCCGGCTGGTACACGACCTCAACGATCAGGGCCGCGAACACCACGATGAAGCCCGCGCCAAGAATGACAAACACCGCCGGGCCGTCGCCCGCGTCGATGAAGTTGTAGTCGAGCCCACAGACCTCGCAGCGTGGCCGCAGCGACAGGAAGCCCTGAAACAGCTTGCCCTTGCCGCAATGCGGGCAACGGCAGGTGAGGGCAGTGGCGAGAGCGGAGGGTTGTGTCGTCATCGGTGTTCAGTGCGGAAAGCCATGTCCAATGTAAGGTCTGTCACTCACAGGCGTAAGCCGCAATTCCGCTTCCGTGACCCGCCTGCACCAAAAGAAAAAGGCGGCCGGGTGGCCGCCTTTTCCAGATCCGTCAGATGCTTGCCGTCAGGGCGCGATGCCGGCGAAGTGCGACCCTGCACCCCAGACGTAGATGCAGGCGAACAGGAAGATCCAGACCACGTCGACGAAATGCCAGTACCAGGCGGCGAATTCGAAGCCGAGGTGCTGCTTCGGCGTGAACTGGCCCGCATAGACCCGCAGGAGACACACGATCAGGAAGACCGTGCCGATCAGCACGTGGAAGCCATGGAAGCCGGTCGCCATGAAGAACGTGGCGCCGTAGATGTTGCCTTTGAAGCCGAAGACGGCGTGGCCGTATTCGTAGGCCTGCACGCAGGTGAACAGCGCCCCCAGGATAACGGTCAGCCACAGGCCCTTCTTCACCGATTCGCGGTCGCCCTCGAGCAGAGCGTGATGCGCCCAGGTCACGGTGGTTCCGGAGGTGAGCAGGATCAGCGTGTTGAGCAGCGGCAGGTGCCAGGGGTCGAAGGTTTCGATGTTCTTCGGCGGCCACACGCCTCCGATGAACTCGGCGCGCAGGAATTGCTGCGCGTCGCCCGGGAACAACGCGACGTTGAAATAGGCCCAGAACCAGGCGACGAAGAACATCACCTCGGAGGCGATGAACAGGATCATGCCGTAGCGGTGGTGGAGCTGCACGACGCGGGTGTGGTCGCCGTGCTCGGCCTCGTTGATGACGTCGCGCCACCAGCCGATCATCGTGTAGAGGATGCCGATCATGCCGGCCGCGAATACCAGCGGCGCCAGGGCGAAACTCTTATGCATCCAGGTGATGGCGCCGACCGCCATAACGAACGCAGAAAGAGAGCCGACCACAGGCCACGGGCTCGGATTCACGAGGTGGTAGTCGTGATGCTTGGTATGACCCCCAGCCATGTCTTCAGTCTCCGTCTCGATCCTTATGCGGCGCGACCAGCGCCGTAGCTTCTAAATCCGTCCCGCTTCGGCGCCCGTGCCGGTCTGTGCGACCGGCCGCTGCGGCGCGCGCTGCGGGTAGAACGTGTATGACAGCGTGATGCTCAGGTTGCCCTCAGCATCCGGGTCGTTCGCGAGCGCCGGGTCGACATAGAATACGACCGTCATCGCGCGCGTCTCGCCCGCCTTCATCGTCTGCTCGGTGAAGCAGAAGCAGTTGATCTTCTGGAAATACGCGCCCCAGCTCAGCGGGGCAACGTTGTACCCGGCAACGCCGGACGTCTCGCGCGCCACCAGGTTGGTCACGGTGTAGTCCACCGTCACGACCTCGCCGAGGCGCGCCTGAATCTCGGTGCGTTCGGGGGTGAATCTCCACGGCAGGCCCGGCCCGACATTGGAATCGAATCGGATCGTCACCATGCGATCGCTGACCTGGGCGGGTGCGGCCGTCGCGACCTGGGTGGTGCCGTTGAAGCCGGTCACCCGGCAAAACCAGTCATAGAGCGGTACGGAGGCGTATGCGGCCCCGACCATTAGCGCGACGAAGGCGCCGCAGGACGAGGCGACGACAACGTCACGAACGGGGGTGCTGCGTTTTGGCTGTGCGGTCATGGTCACAGCGGCCGGTTCAGGACGCCGGGGCCTTTCACCAGCGTCACGACATAGAACAGCACGACAAGCACGCCGAGCAGGATTGCGAGAGCAACCGAGCGCTGGCGGCGTGCGCGCTTCTGTTCGGGGGTGAGGACAATGCCCTCCTCGTCGCGCTGATCGTTCACGGCGGTCACCATACCAATTGCCCGAACGACCAGCCGACGCTCTTCTCGGCGAGAAGCACGGCGAACAGCAGGAAGAGATACAGAATCGAGAAGCCGAACAGGGACTTCGCTGCCTTTACGGTCGCTTTGCCCTCGGCGGCCTTGCGCAGGCGCAGGGCGTACATGACGAACATTGCGCCGGTCACGAGGGCGACGGCGCCATAGACCACGCTGGCATAGCCGAGGATCCAGGGCAGGACGCCGACCGGCGCCAGCAGCCAGGAATACAGCGCGATCTGACGGCGGGTTTCGCTATCGCCCGCGACGACCGGCAGCATCGGAATGCCCGCGCGCGCATATTCGTCGGAGCGCAGCAGGGCCAGCGCCCAGAAATGCGGGGGCGTCCAGACGAAGATGATCAGGAACATCACGATCGGCTCGAGCGCGATTGTGCCCGATGCAGCCGCCCAGCCTATGACCGGCGGGAGCGCGCCGGCGGCGCCGCCGATCACGATGTTCTGCGGCGTCGAGGGCTTCAGCCAGACCGAATAAATCACGGCGTAGAAGAAGATGGTGAAGGCGAGCAGCGCGGCCGAGAGGACATTGACCAGGAGGCCCAGCGCCACCACCGAGAACACGGCGAGGAAAATCGCGAAGCCAAGCACTTCGCCGCTGCGGATGATTCCCTGCGGAATCGGGCGCTTGGCCGTGCGCGACATCTTCGCGTCGATATCGGCTTCGTACCACATGTTCAGGGCGCCAGACGCGCCGGCGCCGATGGCGATGAACAGCAGCGCGGTAAATCCAAGGACCGGATTGATGTGGCCGGGCGCGGCCACCATGCCGGTGAGTGCGGTGAAGACCACCAGAGACATCAGCCGCGGCTTCAGCAGCGAGAAATAGTCGCGCGGCGTCGCAAGGCTGGGAGTGAAGGCGTCCGAACCGACGCGCGCGCCCGCATCCGCCGCGGAGAGCGGCGAGTGCAGGGGCGCAGTATCGGTTCGGGTCGACATTGTCAGCAGATCACCAGACGGAAGGTCACTTCACCTTCGGCAGGATTTCGAACTGATGGAACGGAGGAGGAGAGGACAAGGTCCATTCCAGGGTCGTTGCACCAGGTCCCCACGGATTGTCCGCAGCCTTTTCCTTGCGGCTGAAGGCGACGATGAGACCGTAGAAGAAGATCAGCAGGCCGATTGCCGAGATGTAGGAACCGATCGAGGACACGTAGTTCCAGCCCGAATAGGCGTCCGGATAGTCCGCGATACGGCGCGGCATGCCGGCGAGGCCGAGGAAGTGCTGCGGGAAGAACAGGATGTTGACGCCGATGAACGTCACCCAGAAGTGCAGCTTTCCGATGGTCTCGTTGTACATGTAGCCGGTGATCTTCGGGAACCAGTAGTACCAGCCCGCGAAGATCGTGAAGACCGCGCCCATCGACAGAACGTAGTGGAAGTGCGCGACCACGTAGTAGGTGTCGTGCATTGAACGATCGACGCCGGCATTGGCGAGCACGACGCCGGTGACGCCGCCGACGGTGAACAGGAAGATCATGCCGACCGCCCAGAGCATGGGCGTACGGAACTCGATCGAGCCGCCCCACATCGTGGCGATCCAGGAGAAGATCTTCACGCCGGTCGGAACCGCGATCACCATGGTGGCCGCGACGAAATAGGCCTGCGTCGAGGTGTTCATGCCGACCGTGTACATGTGGTGCGCCCACACGACGAAGCCGATGCCGCCGATCGCGACCATGGCGTAAGCCATGCCGAGATAACCGAAGACCGGCTTGCGGGCGAAGGTGGCGATAATCTGGCTCGCAATGCCGAAGCCCGGCAGGATCAGGATGTACACTTCCGGATGGCCGAAGAACCAGAACAGGTGCTGGTAGAGGATCGGGTCGCCACCGCCGTCAGGCGAGAAGAACGTGGTGCCGAAATTGCGGTCCGTCAGCAGCATGGTGATCGCGCCGGCGAGCACAGGAAGCGACAGCAGCAGCAGGAACACGGTCACCAAGATCGCCCACACGAACAGCGGCATCTTGTGCAGGGTCATGCCCGGCGCGCGCATGTTGAAGATGGTGGTGATGAAGTTGATCGCGCCGAGGATCGACGAGGCGCCTGCGATGTGCAGCGCCAGGATGGCGAAGTCGACAGCCGGCCCGGGATGGCCCGTCGTCGAGAGCGGGGCATAGAGCGTCCAGCCGCCGCCGACGCCGGGAGCGCCCGGCTCGCCTTCTACGAACAGCGAGATCAGCAGCAGCGCGAACGAGGCGGGGAGCAGCCAGAACGAGATGTTGTTCATGCGCGGGAACGCCATGTCCGGCGCGCCGATCATCAGCGGCACGATCCAGTTGCCGAAGCCGCCGATCATCGCCGGCATGACCATGAAGAAGATCATGATCAGGCCGTGCGCGGTCGTGAAGACATTGAACATATGCGCGTCGTGGAAGATCTGCATGCCCGGCTGCTGCAGCTCGAGCCGCATCGCGATCGACAGGATGCCGCCGATGACGCCCGCGATGATCGCGAAGATCAGGTACATCGTGCCGATGTCTTTGTGGTTGGTCGAATAGACGTACCGCCGCCAACCGGTCGGATGGTCATGCGCATCGTGCGCATGGTGGTCGGCGTGGGCGTCGGTATGCGGCGTGGCTGCCATGGTCTTACCCTTCAGTCGTTCTAGTCCGGCGGTTAGCCGCGCTTATTGAGCGTTCGGAGCGTCCTTCGAGGCGACGGCAATGCCGTCTTCCGACGAAGGCTTGTATGCAAACTTCTTCTTCGCCTGATCGAGCCAGGATGCGTAATCGCGGTCATTCACGACGCGGACCGTAATCGGCATATAGGCGTGATCCTTGCCGCACAGTTCGGAGCATTGACCGTAGTAGATGCCCTCGCGTGTGGCGCGGAACCAGGTTTCGTTCAGGCGGCCCGGCACGGCGTCGATCTTGATGCCGAAGGACGGCACGGCGAATGCGTGGATCACATCGGCGCCGATGACCTGCATGCGGATCACCTTGTTGACCGGAACCACGATCTCGTTGTCGACCGCGAGCAGGCGCGGCTGATCGGGCTTGCGGTCCTTGTCCTGCAGCATCAGCGAATCGAAGCTGAAGCCGTTGTCCGGATAATCGTAGGTCCAGAACCACTGCTTGCCGGTCGCCTTGATGGTGACATCGGCGGCAGGGATCGTGAGCTGGTTGAACAGCAGGCGGAAGGACGGAATTGCGATCGCGACGAGGATGATCACCGGGACCACGGTCCAGACCACCTCGATCAGCGTGTTGTGGGTGGTCTTGGAAGGAACCGGATTGGCGCGCGCGTTGAACTTGAAGATGACGATCAGGAGCAGCGCCAGCACGAAGACGGTGATCAGCGTGATGATCACGAGCAGGAAGTCGTGAAACCACGTGATCTGTTCCATGATCGGGGTGGCGGCCTCCTGGAATTTGATCTGCCAGGGCGAGGGCTGTCCAAGTCCGGCCATTGCCTTCATCGGGATCAGGGCTGCCGCCGCACTTGCTGCCGCGACCAAGAGTTTCTGCACCCGCATCTCGTCTTCGCTCCTTCGACAAATCGGCCGTTTTGGCCGCCAGCCGGGCCCGTCAGGGGTGGCGGCAGCCTGTAGGCGCGGAATCGCCAGGCCAATTGTGGCTTGCGGAAATGGCGATGCGCGCCAGGATTTCTGGGAAAATCCCGGCTTCTCAAACCATAATTCCGCCCGCCTCGCAATGCGCCTGCACATTGAAATAATGAGACATTCAGCCTATCCGGCAACCGAGCGGAGAATGTCCTTTTTCGGCCTGAAAAGTGCGCTTTTCACGCCGCCGGTCCACGCTTGACAGCGCCCGGCGCGCGTGGTGCCACGCTGCTCTATCCACCGCAAACGGCGATTCGACGGAATCGCCGACGCCAGCCAACAAGGCCTTCATCAGCCCGGACGGTGACATGCCGATTTCACAACATGCTTGGTTTGCCAGGATAGTCCGTCTCGCCGGAATTCTCGCCATCCTGGGATTGCAGACCGGCCATGCCGGTGCGCAGGGTGCTGTGAAATCGGTCCATGGCGACTGGCAGATCCGCTGCGACACGCCCCCCGGCGCTCAGGCGGAGCAATGCGCACTGATCCAGAGCGTCACCGCCGAGGACCGGGCCAATATCGGCCTGACCGTCATCGTGCTGAAAACGGCGGACAACAAGAGCCGCCTGATGCGGGTGATCGCCCCACTCGGGGTGCTTCTGCCGTCGGGCCTCGGTCTCAAGATCGACACGACCGATGTCGGCCGCGCCGGATTCGTGCGCTGCCTGCCGAATGGCTGCGTCGCCGAGGTGGTGATGGACGACAATCTGATGAAACAGCTCCGCGGCGGGCAGACCGCAACTTTCATCATTTTCCAGACCCCGGAAGAGGGGATTGGCTTCCCGATGGCGCTGAAGGGCTTCGGAGAGGGCTTCGACAAGCTGCCCTAGACCAGCCTGCCCCGGACACCGTGCTGGAGGCCGGGCCGTGAGCCCGGCCTTTTTTCATTGAGGCCAGGAATCCGGCCGGCCTGCCCGCACAGTGAAACCTCGGCGGCGCCCTTGCGATAACCGCATATAGGTTTATATTCCTCTCATGCGCCTTTATCCCTTTGCCCCTCATTCTCCGATCGCACGGCTCCGCGTGCGGCCCGATCATGACGACCCGGCCGCGGTGGTCGGGCGGTACGGGCCGCGGCAGCCGCACACCGACGCTACGGTCGCGGCGGTCCGCCGCCTCATTGAGCAGAGCACGCTGAATTACCGTCAGATCGCAGCCCGCACCGGCGTCAGCACCGGCAGCATTTCCAACTGGGCGCGCGACGGGGGTTGGAAGCGGCCGCCGTTTGCGCCGCGCGCGTGCGACACGATTCCGACCCCGCGCGCCACCGCGAAGCTCAAGCGCCGGATGCTCGGGGCGCGCCTCCACGCGCTCGCCGAGCGCCATGTCCG
>NZ_DATMRV010000088.1:0-27224 GCF_035565795.1 Pseudorhodoplanes sp. | reverse complement strand
GGGCGCCATGGGTTGCGGCATGGCGGTCAATCTCGTGAAGGCGGGCTTCACCGTATCCGCATTCGATCCGTCGGCAGAAGCGCGCGCAAACTTCGAGAGCCGCAGCGGCGCGAAGGCCGTTTCTACTCCGCGTGAAGCCTGTGAGAACCAGGACGCCATCGTGACGATGCTGGGTGATGGCAAGGTGGTGCGCGCCGCCCTGTTCGGCGGCGACGCCCCCATCGCGGCGGCGAAAGAAGGCACCCTGGTGATAGACTGCTCCTCGTCATCGCCGCCGGATACGCTCGCCCTCGGCAAGGAGCTGGCACAACGCGGCATCGGGCTGATCGATTCACCCGTCTCGGGCGCGCAGAAGGGCGCGGATGACGGCACGCTGACGCTGATGGTCGGCGGCGACGCGGCGCTCGTACAGCGCGCGGACAGAATCCTGCGCGCGATGGGCAAGTCGATCTTCCATACCGGGCCGCTCGGCGCCGGCCATGCGATGAAGACCATCAACAACTACGTCGCCGCACTGAACCTCATCTCGGCTCTGCAGGGGCTGTTGGTCGGTCAGAAATATGGCCTTGATCCCGAGCAGATGGTCGACATCATAAACGCGTCCTACGGACGGAACGCCGCGACCGAGTTCGTGTTGAAGCAGCAGGTCACCTCAGGCAAGTTCGCCGCCAATTTCAAGATGTGGCTTGCGGCGAAAGATGCGCGCGTGATGGCCGAGACGGCAAGTCACGTCGGCTTCTCGGCGCCGCTGCCGCAGGATGTGACCGCGCTGTTTGCCGATGCAGAGAAAAAGCTCGGCCGCGATGTCGATTTCACAAATCTCTACAAATATCTCGACACGTTCTGGGAGAAGAACGCGGAGTAGTTTTGCGGCGCTGGTTTACACGCCGCTGAACACCGGCTTCCTTCGCTCGCGAAACGCCGCAAGCCCCTCCTGTCCGTCCGGACCGCGCGTCACCTCTTTCTGGTAGCGAGCCTCAAGCGCCAGCACATCATCGAAGCTGCGGTCCCCGGACAGGATATCCTTGGTCGCACGGAAGGCCGCTGTGGGACCGCTTGCGATCAGATTGGCGAGTTCTGCAGTCCGCTCGGAAAGTCTGTCCGCGGGCACCGCCTCGTTGATCAGTCCGATCCCGGCGGCCTCACTCCCACTCAGCATCCGGCCCGTGAACACCAGTTCGGCCGCGCGATGCCGTCCGAGTCTTTGCTGAAAAAAGTAGTGCCCGCCGGAATCGAGGACCGCGCCGATGCGGCGGAACGGGCTGCCGAAGATGGCATCATCCGATGCGATGGTGATGTCGCAGGCGAGCGCCAGCCCCAGTCCGAACCCGAGCGCAGGCCCGCGCACGGCGGATATCGTTGGCGCCGGCAGCGTATAGAGCCGCTGCAGCACCGGGCCGATCCGATTGAGCAGGATGTCGTGCGCGTCTTCGCCTTCGGGATTGATCTCGCGCACATCGCGACCCGAGCAGAAGCTTTCGCCCGCCCCACGGATCACCAGGCAACGCGCACCCCGCACGCGCTCGCTCGCGAGCAACTCGCCAAGCGCTTCCATCTCGGTCAGTTTCAGGCTGTTCTTCGTCTGCGGGCGGTCGATCTCGAGCACCAGCAGCGGCCCCTCATCGATCAACCGAAATGCGTCGCTCATCGTCGCGCCCTCCGCAATGACCCGGCGTTCGGCGTGGCTGCCTCCGCCGGCTCGTAATAGCCGAACGCCTTGCTCAATTCCTTCGCCTTTCCCATCACCAGACTGGCCAGTTGCTTGTGCATCGCCGGCTTGTAGCGGATCATCGGCATGGTGATGCCGAGTGATCCCATCACGTTGCCGTCGGCATCGAGTACGACCCGGGCGAAACCGATAGCCTCCGGAAAGATTTCCCCTTCAGCCGACGCATAACCGCGCTCGCGGATCTCCTGCAGCGCGTCTCGCATCTCCTTCAGGGTTGGCGGCGGATTGCCGGCGGGCGACGGCCCTGCCTCCGCTACCGCCTTGGCAACCACGTCGTCCGGCAGATATGCCAGCATGCACCGGCCGACCGCGCCCCAGGCCACCTTTTGTTCCATCAGCGGTTCAAAGTGATAGCCGAGCGGATGCGGTGAGCGCGCCACCACGGTTCCGACGAAGCGGCGCGAGGCTGGCAGATACATCGCAAAATAGCAGGTCTCGTGACAGGCATCGCGCAAGGCTTCAAGGATTGGCCGCGCGATTTCGTCGATGTCGATCTGCCGCGTGACGAGCGAGGAAATGCGGAACAGTTCGCGCCCCGCGCGATAGCGTTGCGTCGTGGCGCGCTGTTCGATCAGTCCTTGCGTCATCAGAAGCTTGAGCAGCCTGTGCACAGTGCTTGGCGGCAGAGACAGCCGCTGCGCAAACTCCTTGACCGATATCTCTCCGCCCATCTCGGCGACGCATTGCAGGAGGCGCACAACGCGGACCACCGTGCTGGTTGCTTCTTCAGACACTGAGCTGTCCTTTTTCGTGCGCGCTGACTACCGTCTTCGCTTGTCAGACCCACTATCGGCCTCTATCCTACTGAGTGGAAAAGCATTCCGCTAGAAGGAATGACACCGGATGGGAGGAAATGACTGAGCGTCGGCACACACCTGCCGCCGCGGTCGCCCGGGACGCGCTTGCCTCGCCTATGACCGGCGATGTGGTGCCGACCGGCGAGCGTCGGCCTGCGCCCGCGGTGTCCGCTCAACCGCTGCTGAGCGTCGACGACCTTCACGTCAGCTTCGCGACCGATGTGGTGACGGTGCGCGCCGTCGAAGGCTTCAGCCTGCAGGTCAGTCCCGGCGAAATCGTCGCACTCGTCGGCGAATCCGGCTCCGGTAAATCGGTCTCTGCCCATTCCATCATGCGACTGCTGCCCCGCACCGGACGGATTCCGCGCGGGCGCATCATGTTCGAAAGCCGCGACCTGCTCGCACTGCCCGAAGAGCAGATGCGCGACGTGCGCGGCCGGGAAATCGCGATGATCTTCCAGGAGCCGATGACCTCGCTCAATCCGGTCCTGCCGATAGGGCTGCAGATCATCGAGCCGCTGCAATTCCATCTCGGAATGAGTACGCAACAGGCCCATGCGCGCGCCGCCGAGTTGTTGCGGCTGGTCGGCATTTCCGATCCCGAACAGCGCCTGAAGCAATATCCCCATCAGTTCTCCGGTGGCATGCGCCAGCGCGTCATGATCGCGATCGGACTGGCCTGCAATCCCAAGCTGATCATCGCCGACGAACCGACGACTGCACTCGATGTCACGATTCAGGCGCAGATCCTCGAGCTGATGAAGTCGCTGTCGCGCGACCTCGGCATCGCACTGATCATCATTACCCATAATCTTGGAATCGTTGCGCGCTACGCGCATCGCGTGGTGGTGATGTATTCCGGCCGCGTGGTCGAACAGGGCGATGCTGACGCCGTCTTTCACCGCCCGCGCCATCCCTACACGATGGGGCTTCTGCGATCGGTGCCGCGCCTCGATCGCCCACGCACGGGCCAGCTCGAAACCATCGAAGGCTTACCGCCCTCCGCCACCGATCAACTGCCCGGCTGTCGCTTCGCGCCGCGCTGTCCTTTCCGCTTGCCCGCCTGCGACGTGCCTCCCCCGCTCGCACCCACCGATACGGGAGGGCTCTCGGCCTGCATCCGCGCGCAGGACATCGCCGCAGGGAAGCTTGCCTGGAAAAAGGCTGACGCCGCGACGTCCAGCGATGCGCCGCAGGACACGCAACCGCCTGTCCTCTCCATCCGCGGACTGACAAAGCATTTCCCGGTCAAGACCGGACTTCTGGCGCGCACTCATCAGGTGCGCGCGGTGGAGGACGTGAGCTTCGAGGTCGGCCCGGGCGAGACGCTCGGTCTCGTCGGCGAATCCGGATGCGGCAAGAGCACGGTCGGACGCTTGATCCTGCGGCTGGAGACTCCGACAAACGGCTCGATTGCATTCGGGGGCCGCGACTTCCGCGATATGGGCCGCGCCGAATTCAAGGCAATGCGGCGGAAGATCCAGGCGGTGTTCCAGGATCCTTATTCATCGCTCAATCCGCGGATGACGACGGGACAGATCATCGCCGAACCGCTGAAAGTCTACGGGCTTTCACGGGACAGCGCGGCGGCGCGAGAACGAGTCGCGACCCTTCTCAACGAGGTCGGCCTGCGGCCCGAAATGGCGGAACGCTATCCGCATCAGCTCTCCGGCGGGCAGCGCCAGCGTGTCGGCATCGCGCGGGCGCTCGCGATCGAGCCGGAATTCATCGTGTGCGATGAAGCAGTGTCTGCACTGGACGTGTCCATCCAGGGGCAGATCGTCAATCTCCTGGAATCGTTGCAGCGAAAGCGCGCCCTCTCCTATCTGTTTATCGCGCATGATCTCGCCGTGGTCCGGCACATCTCCTCGCGCATCGTCGTGATGTATCTCGGCCGCGTCATGGAAACCGCCGACCGCGACGAACTGTGCGAACGCCCGATGCATCCCTACACAAAGCTGCTGCTGGACGCTGCGCCAATTCCCGATCCGACGGTTGAGAAGGAGCGCGCACCGCGGCTGATCAAGGGCGAATTGCCGAGCCCGCTTGCTCCACCCACGGGCTGCGTGTTTCACACGCGCTGTCCGATCGCTACGGCCGAATGCCGCGCGGACGTCCCCGCGCTGCGTGACATCCGACCCGGCCACGCCGTGGCCTGCATCAAGGTCTGAACAGGGAGTTGCGCGCATGTTCCGCTACGTCGCCAACCGCCTGCTGCTCGCGATTCCGACGCTGATCGGCGTCGCGATCATCACCTTCTTCGTTCTCCGCGTGCTTCCCGGCGACATCGTCGAAGCGAAACTTCGCGGTGATGGCGCGACCGTAACGGTCGATGTCATCGAACGCGAGCGCGCACGTCTCGGTCTCGACAAGCCGCGCACCGAGCAATTCGTCGACTGGATGAAGGGGCTCGCGCGGCTCGACCTCGGCAATTCGATGTGGACCGGCCGACCGGTGATCGAGGAAGTCGGCGCGCGTTTCGAGATCACGTTCCAGATCGCGCTGATGGCAACGCTCATCGGCTGTTTCATCGCGATCCCACTCGGGACAATGGCGGCGCTCTATCGCGGGACCTGGATCGACACCGCGGTGCGCATCTTCGCGGTCGCAGGGCTCGCGGTCCCGAGCTTCTGGCTCGGCATGCTGATCATCCTCGCCATGTTATGGAGCATCGGCACCCTGCCGCCACTCACCTTCACCCCGATCTGGCAGAACCCGGCAGCCAATCTGTGGCAACTGATCTGGCCCGCGCTTGCGGTCGGCTACAGATTCGCGGCGGTGCTGACCCGCATCGTGCGCTCATCGCTGCTTGAGGTGCTGGGCGAAGATTACATCCGGACAGCGCGCGCCAAGGGCGTCATCGAATCCGTCATTGTGCGGCGTCACGCGCTGCGCAACGCGCTCCTTCCCGCGGTCACCGTGATCGGGCTGGAGTTCGCCTTCCTCCTCGGCGGCCTTGTCGTCACCGAGCAGGTGTTCAGCCTGAACGGGCTCGGCAAGCTGTTCGTGCAGAGCGTCGCGCGGCATGACTTCACCCTGATCCAGGGCATGGTGATGCTGTTCGCGACCTTCTATATCGCGACCAATCTCGTGATCGACCTCGTCTACGCCGCGCTCGATCCGCGCGTCCGGTACCAGTGAGGGCGCCATGACCGACACCACGCTCCGTCCCGCAAAGCGTCCGTCCTGGCTGCGCAATCCTGTCGTGGATTTCTGCATCAAGCAGCCGGCCGGCATGGTCGCGCTGCTGGTGCTGCTGGTCATGATGTTCGCGGGAATCTTTGCGGAACATATCGCGCCGTACGATCCGGTGCGTAACAATCTCGCCAACATGCTGCAGCCGCCGAGCTGGAAGCATCTGCTTGGCACCGATCCGTTCGGCCGCGACATCCTCTCGCGCATCATCTACGGCGCCCGCACCGCCCTGATCATCGGCCTGTCGTCGGCTTTTCTCGGCTGTACCATCGGCGCGATTATCGGAGCTGCGTCCGCCTATTTCGGCGGGAAGATCGACAACGCGATCCAGCGTTGCATCGACCTGATGTTGTCCTTCCCGCTGATCGTGCTGGCGCTCGTTGTGGTCGCCGTGCTGGGCCGCTGGCTGGTGTTCGGGATCGATATGAACCTGATCTTCGCAATTGCCATCCCGATCATCCCGCAGGTCGCGCGCGTGATCCGCTCGTCCGCGCTGGTGATCCGCAACCTGCCCTATGTCGATGCGGCCCGGATTGCGGGCTATTCGAACACTCGCATTGTGCTGCGCCACATGATCCCAAATCTGATGGCGCCGTATCTCATCATGCTGACCGCCTATATCGCACAGGCGATCCTGCTGGAGGCAGTTCTTTCGTTCCTGGGCCTCGGCGTCGCTGAGCCAGTGCCGGCATGGGGCCTGATGCTTTCGGGCAGCGCCTCGGACTTCTTCGAGGAGGCACCGTGGATCGTGATCTTTCCAGGCCTCGCCATCAGCCTTGCGGTGTTCGCATTCAACCTGCTGGGTGACGCGCTGCGCGACTGGCTCGACCCGAAATTCAAGACCTAAGGCGCCGACGCCTTTGCATCCTCGCGGATCATCGCGGCGCCCTTTTCTCCGATCATGATCGTGGGCGCATTGGTATTGCCGGTCGTGATCTTCGGCATGATCGACGCGTCGATCACACGCAAGCCTCCGATGCCGTGCACACGCAGGCGCGGATCGACAACGGCCTGCGGATCGATACCCATCCGGCACGTACCGACCGGATGAAAGACCGTGGACGTGTGCATGCGCGCGAACTCGGTCAGCGCTGCATCGTCCTGCGCTTCCGGTCCCGGCACGGTTTCCGCCGCCACCACATCGGCAATCGCCGGCTGCGCGAAAATGCGGCGCGCAAGACGGATGCCCGCGAGCGTCACCTCCATGTCTTCGGGCGCCGAAAAATAGTTCGGCCGGATTTCCGGCGCACGCTTCGGATCGGGTGAGACGGCCATGATGGTGCCGCGGCTTTCCGGGTTCACCGCACACACCGCCGCGGTCATGCCGGGCTCGCGTTCCAATTCGCCGAAGCGGCTGCGATCGTAACTGCCGGGCGTGAACAGAATTTGCAGGTCAGGACTGATCCGGCCTTCGCGCATCCGCGCGAACACACTCGCGGTGGAAACGCCGAAGGTCAGCGCCCCGGTCCCGAACAGGCACCAGCGCGCGATCTCTCGCACCAGCAATGCACCACGGCGGAGCTGATTGACCGAGACTTCCCCGCGCACGCGATAAGCCAACAACGCCGCAAGATGATCGATCAGGTTCGAGCCGACACCCGGCAGGTCGTGCACCACCGGCACGCCGATCGCCTGCAGATGCGCCGCGGGTCCAATGCCGGACAATTGCAGAAGCTGCGGCGAATTGACTGCGCCGCCGCACAGAATGACCTCGCGCTTCGCTCGCACCTGATGCACTGCGCCGCCGCGCTCATACTCCACGCCAACGGCGCGCTTGCCGTCGAACAGAATGCGCCGTGCCAGAGCACCGGTCTCGACCTGCAGATTAGGGCGCCGCCGCGCCGGCCGCAGAAAAGCACGCGCGGCAGAGTGGCGAATGCGCCGATTGCGGCTCATCTGCGAATAACCGACGCCCTCAGGCTGCGATCCGTTAAGATCCGGCGTAAACGGGACGCCGGCCTGCACGGCTGCTTTCACAAAATGATGGGTAAGTGGAAGAATGGTGCGATAGTCCTCGACGGCCATCTCGCCGTCACGCCCGCGATAGTCGTCCTCGCCGCCAATACGCCGCTCTGACTTGCGGAAGAACGGCAACACCTCGGACGCGCTCCAGCCGGCACAGCCCATCTGCGCCCAGTCGTCATAATCAGCGGGATGGCCGCGCAGATACAGCATTCCGTTGATCGCACTCGATCCGCCGAGCACCTTGCCGCGCGGCCAGCCGAGCGCGCGATTGCCGATGCCGGGTTCCGGCGCAGCCGTGTAATTCCAGTTCACCACCGGGTGCCGCAGCAGCGTCACCATCCCCGCCGGGATATGGATCATGGGCCGCCAGTCGCTCGGCCCCGCTTCCAGCAGCAGCACGCGGTGACCGTCTTCCGAAAGCCGCGCGGCGACCACGCAGCCCGCAGAGCCTGCGCCGACGACGATGAAATCAGCTTCGGCAACGCTCATAGCCTGCCCCAAAGAAAAAGGCGGGGCCTTGCGGCCCCGCCTGCAGCAACTGGCTTGTTACCTGTCGAACCACACATCCGACATGTCGAGATTGAGCACGGTCGTCGGTGCAAGCTTCCAACCCTTGAACTCCTTCACAGCAGCGGTCGCGCGGTTATTGCCGAACAAGGGAATATTGTAGCCCTGATCCACCAGCCGTTCGAGGAACTCCCGCACCACCTTCTTCCGCTCGGCCGGATCGGTGATATCAGCCTGCTTGTTGAACAACTCCACCAGCGTCTTGTCTTCGGCACCCGAATAGTTGTTCGGACTACCGGGGATGAACTTCACCAGCACTTCGTTCGGGTCGACGCTGACCGTGTTGTTGAAGTCGATGGCCACGTCATAGTTGCCGCTGGTCAGGGCAGCAAAATAAGGCGGGGTCTCGGCCGAGATCTGGTCGACCTCGATGCCGATCTGACGCCACTGGTCCATGATGTAGATGCCGAGCGGCTGCCATGGCAGCCGGACGTTGCGGTTCAATAGCGTGAGCTTCAGCTTCGGCACCCCGGCGTCCGCGAGCAGCTTCTTCGCTTCCGCGCGCTGCTTCTCCATATCGGTGCTGTAGCCAGGGAGCTTCGCCATCTCGTCCTTGTTGTAGGCCACCGGGCTCGCCGCCGGCACGAACACTGTCGGGAATTCAAGCGTCGCGAGCTTCGAGAGGCTCGGTATGCCACCCCAGCGGTCGATCGCAAGGCTCAGCGCCTTGCGCACCCGCGGATCGTTAAACGGCGGCTTCTTCACATTCACAGTCAGGAAGTTCGTGATGTTGAACGAGTTCTCGTGAAATTCCACCGCATCGCCGCGCAGGCTCTTCAGACGCGCCCGATCCGGCGGCGCAACCTGGAACAGCAACGCGTCGACCTGACCGCCCGCCAGTGCATTGATCACGCCGGGTCCATTGATGAAGAAGGCGCGGATGCCGTCGAGATATGGCTTACCCTTCTGGTAATAATTGTCGAAGCGCTTGGCGGCCCAGTGCGAACCCTTGACATACTCTTCGAACACGAACGGGCCGGTGCCCATGACATTCGTGTCATAGAACTTCGGATTCTCCTCCAGCTTCTTCGCCGAATAGACGCAATTCCAGGGATTGGCGAACATGAAGATCGCGCCCGGATTCACCCGCTTCAGCTTGAACACGACGGTATCGGCCGATGGCGTCTCGATCGAATCGATGCTCGAGAACTGCCCCTTGCGTGCGGACGTGACACCCTCCGGCGGATTGCGTATGCGATCGAAGGTCGCCTTGATGTCGGCCGACGACAAGTCGCTGCCGTCATGGAATTTGACCCCGGGCTTCAGCTTGAAGGTATAGCTCAGACGATCCGGCGCCACTGTCCATGACTCGGCTAGATCGCCGATGATCTTGGAGAAATCGTTCGGGTCGTATCTGAGCAATGTCGAATAATGCGGCCCGAGCACCTGCAGCGCGAACGACGTCGCCGCCGCATGACAATCGAAGCTTGTTGGTTCGCCTTCAACGACATGCCGCAACACGCCGCCGCGTTTCGGCGTCTGCGCCAGCGCGGCACTCGCAACGCTTCCGGCGATTGCAATGCAGACAAATGTTTGCGCAATGCGGGCGATAGATCGCATTAAAACCTCCCTGATGGTGCGGTCGCCTGCTTTGCGCATGACGATCGCGGTTCCGTTTATCGGAACCTCTTTCCTTACAATGGAGTCTAACGCCGCAGCGTGCGCCGTCAAATGCAAACGGCGCTGCTCAGCGCTCACTGTCGATTGTGTCGCAGAACCGCGGACTACGCCGCTCAAGAAATGATCTGACGCCTTCGGCAAGACCGGCAGCGGCCGACGCTCGCCTTCACGTCCGGAAGTCCGAAACGAGCCCGTTCACTCGCCAGAATGAAGTCGCAACACACTGCGACCTCCGGCCCACCGCCGGCTGCGACGCCCTCAACCACGGCCAGCGTGGACTTGGCACAATGCGCAAGCGATGCGGCCCAGTGTGCATCGATCAGCCTTGCGGCGGGATCAGCGTAAGCACTGACGATGCCGTCGCCAGGATCGCGTCGTTTGCCTTGGTCCGCAGCAGCGCCCGCGCAAAGCCGTTCCGCCGACCAAGCCGGTCGACCTCACCCTCGGCAATCAGAATGCCCGGCTTCACCGCCGCGAGAAACGATACCGTGAGGCCGGCTGTGGCGAAATGGATCGTGTCGTCCAGCGCGGTCATGATCGCTGCCGCCATCGCGTAATCGAGCATCGCGGATACCGCACCGCCCTGCACAACGCTGGCGCCTTGCAGAAAGAGCGGCGAAGGCTCGAACTGAAGCGTAATCCGGCCGGTTTGTGCCGACACGATACTCGTGCCAAGCGCGGCGAGCAGCGGCGACGAGTCGAAGGCCAGCGGCGCGGGCGCGCCCGCGAGAAACTCGCGGACACGCATGCGGTCTGGATTTTGCTCCGTCATCACCGCGCTCAGTTGATCTCGATACAGACCTTGCCAACATGATTGCCGCCCTGCAACCAGGTCAGCGCGTCCGGAAGCTGCTCAAGCGGATAAGTGCGGTCGACCACCGGCTTGATTCCGTGCTGACCGATGGCGCGTAGCATGTCGGCAAACTGCCGACGGTTTCCAAGCGCAACACCCACCACCTTCAGCATGTTCATGGTGATCAGCGGCAGCGGGAAATCGAGCGACGGTCCCGCCACCACACCGATCACGGCGACCGTTCCGCCGAGCTTCGATGCGCGGATCGACTGCTTGATGGTCCCTGCTCCACCGACCTCGACCACGAGATCGACGCCGCGGCCATTTGTCAGCTTGCGGGCAGTCTTCCCCCACTCAGCATCGTCCCGATAATTGATGACGTGATCAGCGCCGAGCGATTTCAACCGCTGAAGCTTGGCCTCGCTCGACGAGGTCGCGATCACGGTCGCGCCGGCCGCCTTTGCGAATTGCAGCGCGAAAAGCGAGACGCCGCCGGTCCCCTGCGTGAGCACGACGTGCTCCGGGCCGGTCTTGTGCGCGACGCGCACCGCGCTCCACGCCGTAATTGCGGCACAAGGCAGGGTCGCCGCCTCGACGAAGCTGAGATTTTGCGGAATTGCGAGGACCGCGTCGGCATTGAAGACGCGATATTGCGAGGCTACGCCATCTGCGAGGCCGCCGGGGGCGTCGCGCAGAAGAAAGTCCTGCGGCTCGCCATCCTGCCAGAACGGAAAGAAGCAGCCGACCACGCGATCGCCAACCTTCCATTCCCGTACACCGGCGCCGACTTCAGCGATCTCGCCCGCGCCGTCCGAGAGGAGGATCAGGTCCTCGCGCTTCTGCATTCCACCGTACTTGCCGTCGAGCGTCAGCAGGTCGCGAAAGTTCAGCGAGGCGGCGCGCATGCGCACCAGCACCTGGCCGGGTCCGGGCTTTGGATCTGGAACGTCACGCAACGCGAGGTTGGAAAGGCCTAATCCGCCCATCACCATGGCCTTCATCGAAGCAGCTCCGTTTTTCTTAAAGCTGGCGCGACGTGGCGCCGGCGCTCACAATTCGTGGAATTTGCGATTGTCCCTGGCCATGTCGAGCAACATGGCCGGCGGCGCGAACCGCCCGCCGAAGCGATCAGCATAATCCTGCGACTTGCGCGCGAATTCCGCCGCGCCGACGCGATCGACATATGCGAACACACCGCCGAGATGCGCAGGATATCCCCAGCCGAGTACAGCGGCGAGATCGGCATCGATCGGCCGCGCCACGATGCCCTCCTCCAGCGTGCGGATCGCCTCCAGCGACTGAACGTAGAGCAGGCGCTCGCGCACGGTCGTCTCATCCAGGGCTGACGGCTTGCTACCAAGACACGCGGCGAGACCGTCCCATGGATCGCGCGCGTCGCCATCGTATGTATAGACACCGTTGCCCTGAAGCTTGCCGACGCGACCGGCGTCGGCCAGCTTGCCGACCGTTTCGCGCGCTACGCTTCCGCGGTCGGCAATACGATTGCCGTCGCCGCGCATCGAGGCAAAGATGTCCTTCAGGAGCGGCATCGTCACCATGTCGCAGAGCGAGACCGGACCAAGCGAAAAGCCGGCATTGACTGCGGCGTTGTCGATCAGCTGCGGCGATACGCCTTCCGCGAGGAGATTCATCGTCTCGCTGGAATAGGTCGTGACAACGCGGCTGGTGAAGAAGCCAAGACCGTCGCGCACCACCACCGGTGTCTTGTCGATGGCCTTCAGGAAATCCAGCGCGCGCGCCAGCGTCTGATCCGACGTCGTGTCGGTGCGGACCACCTCCACGAGGGGCATGCGTTCAACGGGCGAGAAGAAATGCAGTCCGATCATGCAGGATGCATCCGGGATGGCGGACGCCAGTTCCGAGATCGGGATGCTCGACGTATTGCTCGCGATCGGAGTTCCCGGCCGCGCCACGGCTGCCGCCTTCTTCAGGACCTCGCGCTTCAGATCGGCGCGCTCGAACACCGCCTCGACCACAATGTCGCTGGTCGCGACCCCGTCATACGACGACGTCGCATGAATGCGTGCGATGACATCGGCAAAAGAGCCGCCGCGCAGTCGTCCGCGCTCGGCGTCCCGCTCCGCGCTTTTGGCGATGGATTGCCGGCTCTTGGCCGCCACCTCATCGGACACGTCGATCAGGTCGACCTGCATTCCGGCCTGGGCTGCGACATAAGCGATACCGCGCCCCATCACACCGCCACCGATGACCGAAACGTGCGCGGGCTTCGACGGCGGGACATCCTTCGGCCGCATCTTCATCGCCTTGGCGTCGGTCGTGCCGACAAACAGCGTGCGGATTTTCGCCTTGGCATCGGGTGATGCGGCGAGTCGCGCGAAGTGGCGCGTCTCGATCGCAATGCCGGCATCGAGCCCACGCTCAAGACCATGATGCAGCACCTGCAGGATCGCTTCGCTCGCGAGATCGCATCCGGCACTGCGTTTGTGCAGCCGCGTCCAACTTCCCATGAAGAACATCCGGCCCTCGGCCGATTGCGGCGCAAAGCCCGGCAGCCTGAACCCCTTCACGTCCCAGGCCTGCACAGCATTCGGATTGGCCAGCGCCCAGGCCTTCGCGGCCGCGCGCAATTCATCCGGCGGCACCACCGCATCGATGATCTTGGCAGCAAGCGCCTCCACCGGTTTGAGGCGCTTGCCTTCGAGCAGCAGCGGAGCTGCGGCCGCGATCCCGATCAGGCGCGGCAAGCGCTGCGTGCCGCCGCCACCCGGCATCAGCCCCAGGGTGACCTCCGGCAGACCGAAGCGCGCGGACGGCACATCTGCCGCAATACGCCTATGACATGCGAGCGCGAGCTCGAAACCGCCACCGAGCGCGGTGCCGTTCAGTGCGGCAACCACCGGCTTGCCGCCGGTTTCGAGCTTGCGGATGGCGTTCAGAAATGGCGTCACGATTGCGATGGCATCCGCCGGAGTTTCGACGCGCCGCAACTGGTCGAGATCGCCGCCCGCGAGAAAATCGCGCTTCTCCGACGTCAGAACGATGCCCTTCACGGTGTCATCGGTCAGCAGACGGTCAATCAGGGCGGCAAATTCGACATTGTCCTGCGCGCCGAGCGTGTTGACCGGCCCGGGGCTGTCGAACACAAGAAGCGCGATGCCGTCGCCGAGGCTCTCTTGCCGGATCATTGTACGCTTTCTCACACGCGCTCGATCAACGTTGCTACGCCCATGCCAAGACCAACGCAGAGTGTGGCAACCCCGCGCTTCGCACCCGTGCGCTCCAGTTCGTCCACGAGCGTGCCGATCAGGATGTTGCCGGTCGCGCCGATTGGATGCCCCATCGCAATCGCGCCGCCATTGACGTTGACGCGATCATGCGAGACGCCGGTCTCCTCCATGAAATGGAGCACCACCGACGCGAAGGCCTCGTTCACCTCAAACAGATCGACGTCATCGAGCGTCAGCCCGGCGCGCGCGACCGCCTTGCGCGCCGCCTCGCCCGGCGCAGTCAACATCAGACACGGCTCACAGCCGACGGTCGCGAAACTCACGAACCGCGCGCGCGGCTTCAGGCCGAGTTCCTTGCCGAGCGCGGGCGAACCGATCAGCATTGCGGCCGCGCCGTCGACAACCCCGGAAGAATTGCCGGCGGTGTGGACATGGTTGAGCCGGTTCACCTGCGGATAGCGATGACGCACGATGTCACCAAAGCCACCCTTCACAGCCATCGTTTCGAATGCGGGCTTGAGTTTCGACAGCGTCGCCATGTCGGTCGAGGGGCGCATATGCTCGTCGCGCGACAGGCATGGCGTGCCGTTGAAGTCGTTCACGGAAATGACCGAGCGCGCAAACCGCCCCTCATCCCATGCGCGTGCAGCACGCTTCTGCGATTCGACCGCGAACGCATCGACATCCTCGCGGCTGTGACCGTCGAGGGTCGCCACAAGATCCGCGGCCACCCCAAGCGGAGTGAAATTCGTGATCGTGTTGAATTCCGCGTCGCTGCCCCATGGGCCGCCTGTGCCGCCCATGGAGATGAGCGACATCATCTCCACGCCGCCCGCGATCATGCAATCCGCCTGCCCCGCCATCACCCGCGCCGCCGCGGCATTGGCCGCATCGAGCCCGGACGAACAGAAGCGGCTCACTACGGACCCCGAAATGCGTTCATCGAAGCCGGCGCGCAGCAGCGAGGAGCGTGCGATGTCGGCTCCCTGGTCGTCTACCGCGTCGCCGCAGCCGAACACGATGTCGTCGATAGTCGCGCGCGTGCAGCCCGTCCGCTCGTCCAATGCCTTCAGAACGGTGGCGCCGAGGTCAATCGGCGAAAGCGTGTGGAGGCTTCCCGTGGCGCGGCCGGAGCCGCGCGGCGTGCGCAAGGAATCATAGATCAACGCATCGGCCATGCTGCGTTCCTGCCCTGGGGCCGGTGGGCAGCAATCGACGCTGCGGCACTCCGGCTTGCATTCCGTTGTTCGGAATATGGTTTCGCTTATTGATATCGGACGGGCGGGACGACTTCAAGCGGCGGCTCTCATTGGGTGGCCTATATGCGGGATCGGCCGCTACGCCGGGAAGAATGCACTTCGCGCGAGCCATGAAAGAACCCGTCCCACTCACCATCGAAATTCCCGGCGGCGGCGCTGTTTCAGCGCTGCTCGACAAACCCGCAAGACCCCTCGCCTGCTACGTGTTCGCACATGGCGCCGGTGCCGGCATGACGCATCGGTTCATGCAGGCGGTTGCGACCGGCCTCGTGACGCGCAACATCGCGACGCGATGTTATCAGGTCTCCTTGAATCAGTCGGACATGACGTGAAACGGGCGCGCGTTGTCTGAGCGACGCGGGCTGCTTCGTCGCTGACATTCGCATGCCCGGCGAGCGGTCTTGAGTTTCAGGGCATCGTCCCTTCACGTCTGTCAATCCGCGCTGGATGAGTTGTACATACCGCCTGAAGCCTCTGAATCACAGAAATCAATATGTAACATCGTTCATTGCATCGTAGCGTTGGTGATGCGATTGGGAATTGTTTTAACCTGAGATCGAAGATGAGCGCACGGAGCGTCCAGGTCGAACGCGGCGAGAACGGTTCGATCCTCATGCGAAATTCGCAACCGCTGGAACCATACCCGCGCGTCATAACGGAACGGTTCAACGCAGCTCTTGCCGAGTGTCCGGGCCGCATCTTCCTAGGCGAACGGGGCGAGAACGGAGTTTGGCACGCAATCACTTATGCCGAAGCGGAAGGTAAGGTCCGTGCGCTCGGTCAGGCGCTGCTTGAGAGCGGCCTGTCGCGCGAGCGGCCGCTCGCTATCCTTTCAGCCGGCTCTATCGCGCACGCCCTAATGGCGCTTGCCGCATCGCATGTCGGTATTCCTTATTGCCCGGTGTCGCCAGCCTATTCGCTGTTGGCGTCGAACTTCGAAAAGCTCGCGCATGTGATCGGTGTGGTCCGTCCGGGCATGGTCTTCGTCGAGAACTACGACGACTTCGCGCCCGCATTGGCGCGGATAAGCAAGAATGACTTTTCAATTGTAGCCAACCGGGCAGCACCGGAGAATATGTTGTCCCTGGCGGAACTTGAGGAGACGACACCGACCATTTGGGTCGACAAAGCCCACCGAGCCATTGAACCTGACGACACACGTTCGATCCTGTTCACCTCTGGCACGACCGGCCGTCCCAAAGGGGTCATCACAACGCACCGCATGACCACGGCGAATCAGCAGATGTTTCTGCAGACGTTTCCGGAATTCGTCCGTGAGCCGCCCGTCCTCCTGTCCTGGTTGCCGTGGCACCACACGTCCGGGGCCAACTCAATCCTCGGTTCGGTCCTCTACAATCTCGGCACGCTTTGGATCGATAACGGACGGCCAGTCGACGGACCGCCGATGCAGGAGACGATCCGCAATCTTCAGGACATCGCACCAACGGCGTATTTCACTGCGCCGGCGGGCTTTCGTCTACTGGCAAAGGCACTGCGCGACGACCACAGCTTGCGACGAAAATTCTTCTCGCGTCTGTCATTCTTCTTCTATTCAGGTTCCGCGATGCCGGAAGCGCTCGCGCGCGAAATGGACGCGATATCCGAAGTCGAGACGGGGCGACGCGTGCCGCTCTATTCCTGCTACGGCGCAACGGAAACGGCGCCCTTCGCGCTCGCCGTCAACTGGCCGGGTGCGAGCGGCCGCCAGGTCGGGTTACCCATGTCAGGCGTTACGCTCAAGCTCATACCCCTCGATGATGGTAGTTTGCTGGACGCGCGCCTGAAGGGGCCCTCTGTGACACCTGGTTACTGGGGCGATGCAGACGCGACGGCGCAGGCATTCGATGACGAGGGCTATTACCGCTATGGCGATGCGCTCACCCCGATCGATCCACAAGACATAACGAAGGGTCTCGTTTTTGACGGTCGCATTGGCGAGAATTTCAAGCTTGCGACAGGCACCTGGGTGAATGTCACCGATTTGCGCGATCGGCTATTGACTGCAGCCAAGGGATGCGTGGCCGATGTCGTCATCGCCGGCGAGGGGCAACTGGAAGTCGGCGCCCTGATCTTTCCGAATTCACATGCTCGCAGCGATGCGCAGTCGCTTCGAGACGAGGTGCGTGCCGCGCTTCGCGAGCTGTCCTTAGGCGCGACCGGATCCTCCACCTTTATCGCTCGCGCGCTGTTGCTCCCGACACCGCCGGATGCAGCGGCAGGCGAGATAACCGACAAGGGCGCGGTGAGCCAGAAATCAGTGCTGCGCAACCGCGCAGACGATATCGCCCGCCTGTTCGCAGTGCCACGTCACCCCGATGTCATTACGCCCGATCTTGGAGAATAGGCGACATCGATGATCTACCGGCACAATGTGCTGCCGCTCACTCGGCTCTACCGCGCCCAGCACTGGGATGCAGAGTGGTCGAGGCCGGTTTTTGAACCGAAATCGAGGTGAAATCCGGCTTCTGTTTGGCCGCAAAGGCCCGTAAACCTTCCGCAACTTCTGGCGAATCCGAATGCCTTATCGCCGCCGCAAGCGCGGCATTGATCGCCTCTCTCTCGGACACCTCGCGCGCGAACCGGAGAGATCGCTTGATTTCGGCGATGGCACCCGTAGGCGCCGCGGCGAGCCGATCGGCGAGCGCGCATGCCTCTTTCCATACATCGTCCCGGGGGACGCTGCGCGTCACGAGTCCCCAGTCATGGGCTCGCTTGCCATCGATCTCACGACCCAGCATCAGCAATTCGCGAGCACGGCCTTCACCAATCCGTTGCTGCAACCGGACTGTTCCGCCGAGCGCGGGAAAGACACCGAGGAATATTTCGGGAAACGACATGCGCGCATCCTCGGCGGCAAGGATAAAATCGCAGCTCAGGGCGAGCTCCAGTCCACCGCCCATTGCTATGCCCTGGATCGCTGCGACCGTCGGGATATCGAGGTCGGCGATCGCCTGAAACGCCCGCGCTTCGACTTCGAGCAGAGGGCCGGGCCCCTTCCCCTCTGCGCGCAACCGAGCCAGTTCGCCGATGTTGGAGCCGGCACAGAACGCGTCGCTATTGGCGCCGGTTATCAGCAGGGCGCGGATGTTTTGGGACCGCCCGGCGCGCCCGGCGATCTCTTCCAGAGACGCTGCCATGTCGCGCGTGATCGCGTTTGCCCCGCTGCCGGACAGCCGTACGATCAGCACCTGCCCACGCAATTCGTCGTCAATCTGTCCCACGCGAGCTCCCAATCACAAACGTCTTCCCATAGTGCTGAATGGGGACAAATGAAGCTACCGCAGAAGCTGCGAGAAGCAATGGTATCGCACCACAATGGCACAGGCGCATCGTCCCACCAACAAGCGCGGCACACCCGAGCAGGAAATCAAAGCCAACAACGTATAAGCCGCTCGCATCCTTCGACTCATGAGCGCATGATTGCAGTAGCCGATGGTGGCGGATAATTTCAGCGCAGCGCGCCGCAGCGTGCGCAGTCATAAATGCTGGAGGAATGCCTTGGAGCCCCGCCTTGAATTCGCGTTCGAGACCCGCCTGAAACTCGCGCCCCGGCTGCGTATGGAAAATCCCCCCGGCGGCGGGGCGCGACTTTCAGTGCCGGTGCTGGAAGGCGTGTTCGAAGGTCCGCGTCTGCGCGGCAAGGTGCTCAACCACGGTGGGGAGTTTCCGCATGTGCGCGCCGACGGCGTGTTCAGTTTCGACGCGCGGTATTTCATGCAGGAAGACGACGGCACTCTGATCTACATCCAGAACCGCGGCTATCGACACGGTCCGCCTGACATCATGGACCGTCTCTATAAGCTTGCGCCCGGCGATGTGATTGATCCATCGCTCTATTACTTCCGCTGTACCCCCACCTTCGAAACGCCTCCCGGGAAGCATGACTGGCTCACCAAGTATGTTTTCATCGGAGCGGGTGCACGCGACGAAAAGGGAAACAAAATCCGCTATTATCAGGTGCTCTAAGCAATTCCACTGAGTGACATTCCACTGAGTGAAATGAAAAAACCATTGAGGAAACGACATGGACTTTTCTCTGAACGTGTGCGGCGGCATACGATTTCTTGCGGCAATGATCGGCGCTTTTTCTGCCGTCTCAGCTTTTTCAGATTACGCAGCGGCGCAGACTTATCCCGACAAGCCAGTGAGGGTAATCCTCGGTTTCGCGCCCGGTACGCCGCCTGACCTCGCGATGCGCCGCATCTCCGAGCCGGTAGGTGCAATCCTTGGTCAACCCGTGCTGATCGAAAGCAAGCCCGGCGCGGCCGGCGTCATTGGCGCCGAGTTCGTAGCCAAGTCGGCGCCCGACGGTTATACGCTGATGGCCGGCACGCTGGGTACGCACGCCTTTAATCCCAATCTCTATAAGGCGCTGCCTTACGACGCCCTCAAAGACTTCACGCCGATCACGCGGATCATCTCCGGCGGGTTCAACACGTTTCTGGTCAATCCGAAATTGCCCGCCAACAACGTGCCGGAATTCGTCGCGCTCGCAAAGACACGCGCGAAAGAAGGCAAGCCGCTCACATTCGGCTCCGGCGGCGTCGGCTCGGTCGCACATCTGGCTGTCGAATTGTTCAAGCAGGCCGCGGGCATCGAATTGGTGCATATTCCATACAAGGGCTCCTCGCAGGTCGTCACCGATGTGATTGGCGGCCACGTCGATCTCATCGTGACGGGGCCTTCGGTTACGTTGCCGCTGGTCGAGAGCGGCAAGCTAAAGGCGATCGCGGTCGACACCCCCGAGCGCCAAAAGCGCATGCCCAACGTGCAGACCATGTCCGAAGCCGGTATCCAGAATGTCGAACTCGTCGTTTGGGTCGGCGTTTTTGCGCCCGCGAACATCCCCCCGCACGTGGCGAACAAGCTTCACGCCGCGCTGACCAAGGCGCTGGCTCAGGACGATGTGAAAGCGGGGTTTGCGCGCGACGGCATGGACATCATCACCGACGAGAGTCCGGACGCTTTCCGCAGAGTGATCGCAGCCGACATCGAGAAATGGGGCAAGGTCATCAAGGCCGCTAACATTCCCCTGCAATAGCAGAGTACCTGGCGGCGACGGTGGCGCGAGCCTTCGCCGGAACTGCCGCCCTATCCTGCGCCGCTGCTGCCGGCCGCCCGAAAAACGTTCAGCTACGCATGCCTACCACGCAGGCGTGCTCAGGTTTCTTTGCTGGGCAGCTACATCGCAGCGCGAAGCAAAGTCTCAAAATCTTCGGCAGACGGGCGGCGCGGCGTAGTGGCATTGGAATGGTCTGCCATCGCGCGCGTGACCGTCGCGGCGATGTGCTCCTGTCGGAATCCCATTTCACCCAGCGTCATGGGCAGCTTCAGATTCTTGAGCAAAGTTTCCACGGCCTCCGGGAGATCAGCGTCGTTCTCGAGCGAGAACAGATCCCGTAATACGGCGTATTTTTCGCCCACATAGCCATCGTTGAAGCGCAGGACGTGCGGAAGCAAAACGCCGTTCAGCATGCCGTGATGCAATGTCGGCGAACGCAACGCGCCGGCAGCGTGAGAGAGCGAATGCACTGCGCCGAGCCCTTTCTGGAACGTAAGGCCTCCTTCCAGCGCCGCCATCATCATTTCCCAGCGTGCCTCGCGATCTTCGCCGTCCTTCACAGCGCGGTGGATAAAGCGCCATACGCGCCGGGCGCCATCGAGCGCGATCGCTTCAGCCGGGGGATTGATCAGCGGCGAAAGATACGTCTCGATGCAATGGGTAAGAGCATCGATGCCGGTCGCGGCCGTCAACAGCGGCGGAAGCCCCAGCGTGAGTTCAGGATCGCAGATCGCCCTTTTCGGGAACAAATGAGGACTGATCAACGCCAGCTTTGAGCCGTTGGTCAGGTTCAGCAAAGCACCGCGACCGACCTCGCTGCCAGTCCCTGCCGTGGTTGGAATTGCGATCACCGGCGCGACCTTCGCGGTAATCCTGCCGACGCCGCCATGGATCGCCGCATAATGCTCGAGCGGGCCTTCGTGAGTGACTGCCAACGCCACGCCCTTGGCAAGGTCGATCGGCGAGCCGCCGCCGAGCGCAATGACGCCGTCGCAGCCGCCGTCTCGATACGCTGCCGCGCCTTCACGCACCGCTTCCTCTGTCGGATTTGGCGGCGTGCCGGCAAATGTCACTACGTTGTTCAGGTCGAGTTGATTCAGCACCTGAGCTGCGATGCCTGCATTTTGTACGCCAGTGTCGGTGACGAGCAAGGGCCGGCGAATGCCAAGAGCTTCCAGCTCGGTCGGAAGACTCTTGATGGCGCCGAAATCGAAGAGTGTCGTTGTCAGGTAACCGATGGTCGCCATGGTTCCTCCCCTTGCGACCAGCATTGTGCATCGCAATGATCTTATTATTCATCGTATGTTTAACATCGGATGATTGCGCAGGCAACAAGACCGGTGTTAGGCTTGATGTGCCAGCCAGCCATTAGAGCCGGCGGCCGGGAGCGAGACGGATCGATGCGTACCAAGCGCGCCAAATCCGAAAAGCGTTTGAAGCCGGGCCGTATTCACGCGGTGCTGACGACGCTTGGCCGTGAGATCGCTCAGGAAATCATCCCGGCCGGCACGGTTCTGCCACCTGAGAATGATCTCGAGGCTCGCTTTGGCGTCGGCCGCGGCGTAGTACGTGAGGCGATCAAGACTCTTTCTGGAAAAGGGCTGGTCAGCGTCCGGCCGCGCCACGGGACCAAGGTGTTGCCAAGGCGCGATTGGAGCCTGCTCGATCGCGACGTGCTGAATTGGCTGGTCGGTCCCGACAAACCCGATCGCGAATTGCTGCTGGCGGTGCAGGAAGTTCGCCTGATCATCGAGCCGGCCGCGGCCGCGCTCGCCGCGACGCGCGCCACCAGGCATGATCGGCAGCGAATCAATGCAGCCCTGGAGGCGATGCAGACCGCAGAAAATCAGGACACGCGAACCGCCGCGGACAAGGGGTTTCACCTCGCGATCCTGGACGCCACGCACAATCCGGTCTTGCAGGGCTTTAGAAGCGCGATCGACACGATTCTAAGCACCGTATTCGTGGTCGCCGTCGACAGCGTCGATGGCTGGTACGAGGAGAATCTCCCGAACCACGCGGCCACAGCTCGTGCGATCGAGGAAGGGGACGCCCAAAAGGCCCGCCGCGCCATGGAGCGGGTGCTCGGCTACACCCAGACCAAATTGTCGCGTCGAAAAGTCGGTGCCAATCACCGGGACCGCCGAACGAGCCGCCCTCGCAATTCGAGGCACGTGCAATGACGCGGCACTGGCTTTCTTCAGCGCTTTGGTTCTGCGCACCTTTTGCAGTGCTGATTGTCCTCTGGGCGGTTCTGATCCCGTATTTCAACGTCAACCCTCGCCTGTTTCCTCACATCACCTCCGTGGTGCAGGCCGGCATTGAGGGTATTCAGGACGGCAGCCTGATTCAGCATATCGGTGCAAGCCTGCTGCGCGTTCTCGTGGGCACGGTGCTCGCGCTGTTGGTCGCGATTCCCCTGGGCGTCGCCATGGGCGTCAGCCCGGTCGTCTCCAGCTTCCTGACACCGCCATTCAGGTTTTTCTCGGTGCTGGCTGGCATCGCGTGGATTCCCATTGCGACGCTGTGGTTCGGCTACGGCTTCGGCGCCATCACCTTCGTGATCTTCAATGCCGTGTTCTTCATCGTCACGTACAACACCCTGCTTGGCGTATCGACTATTCCGCTACACGTGCGCAATGCAGCCGCATCGCTCGGTGCGGGGCCGTGGGCGATGTTGACAGAGGTGTTGCTGCCGGGCGCACTTCCTAACATCGTCACCGGGGTGCGGACCGGGCTCGGCTTTGCCTGGCGCGGCCTCATTGCGGCCGAGATGATCGCCACCAATGTCGGCCTCGGTTACATGCTTTTTGTGGCGCGCGACTTCTACAAGACCGAAGTGATCGTGCTCGGCATGATCGTGATCGGCGTGCTGTGGCTGCTGCTCGATCGGCTGTTCCTCGCACCGATAGAGCGCGCCACCATCGAACGATGGGGCATGGTGCAGCCGGCATGAAATCATTCCTGCTCAAGACATGGGGTCATTACGTGCGCCTGACCGCGCGTTGGCCGTCGATCGGTTCCATCGTGCCGTTCATTCCCCTGATCGCGGCCTGGTGGATCGTCACCGCGCTGCAGATATTTCCAAGCGTGTTCCTGCCGGGACCTGTAGAAGTGGCGCGCTCGTTCGGTAATCTCGTTTATACGGGCGTCCTCCCGGAGTATCTTCAGGACAGCATGGTGCGCCTCGCCGTCGGCACGTTCTGGGGTATCGCGCTCGGCATTCCGCTCGGTATCCTGGTCGGGCTCAGCCCTCGAGCGCATACGGCACTTTGGCCGCCGCTGCTATTCTTTCAGGCGATTGGCGATATCGCCTGGCTACCGATTCTGGTCATCTGGTTCGGATACGGCCTGACGACCATGACTGTCATCATCGTCTACACGGTGATCTTCCCGGTCGTTCTCAATACTGTGCTGGGTGTTCGTTCGATTCCGATCAACATGCATCGCGCCGCGCTCAGCCTCGGCGCATCGCGCGCGCGCCTGCTTTGGGAAGTTGTGTTGCCGGGCGCGCTCCCCAACATCATTACGGGCTTGCGCAACGGGCTTGGCTATGGATGGCGCGCGCTGATCGCGACCGAGATTATCGTCGGCACCAGCGGCATCGGCTTTCTCATGTTCGACGCGCGACGAGCCGGGTCGGTCGTTGAGATACTGCTCGGCATGATCATCCTCGGCATTCTCTGGTACATCGTCGACGGCTGGATCCTTGCGCCTATCGAGCGGGCCACCGGACAACGTTGGGGGCTGGTGACGCGGTGAAGAATCTGGTCATCCGCAATCTGTCGAAGACATACTTCGACATCTATGCCGGCACCAACGTGACTGCCGTGCACAATGTCTCGCTGAACGTGCAGCAGGGCGAGTTCGTCTCTATCGTCGGACCGTCGGGGTGCGGCAAGACCACGATCCTGAACATGATCGCGGGTTTCATTCCACACACGGGCGGCGAGATCCTGCTCGATGGACGGCCGGTGAATGGTCCTGGGCCTGACCGCGGCGTGGTGTTTCAATCCTTCGCGCTGTTCCCCTGGAGGACCGTGCTGGAGAACGTCGCCTTTGGCCCAAAGATGCGCGGCGTCGGCAAATGCCAGCGAGAAAAGATTGCGCATGAGTATCTGGCACTAGCCAAGCTGACCGAGGCAGCTGGGCGCTACCCCGCAGAGCTGTCGGGCGGTATGCAGCAGCGTGTCGGCGTGGTCCGCGCGCTGGCGAACGAACCAGACGTGCTGCTGATGGACGAGCCTTTCGCAAGCGTCGACGCTCAGACGCGCATGACGCTGCAGGAAGAACTGACCCGCATCTGGCAGGAGAAGCGCCCCACCGTCCTTTTCATCACCCACGATGTTGCGGAAGCGGTCTTTCTCGCCAACCGGGTGGTGGCGCTGTCCAAGGGACGCGTGCTCGAAGAGATTGAAGTGGATTTGCCGCGGCCGCGCTCGTGGGAGGAGCTGAACGACGATGCACGGTTCAAGGAACTGACGGGTCGGGTGCTTCAACTCGTGCGGTCGGCCTGACCATGCTGCGCGATGCTCTCAGATCGCGAAAGGCGCGCATTCTGCTGGCGGTCGCCGGCTGCTACCTCGCCTGGCAGCTTTGGCTCACCATCGCCGCACCATACAAGCTTGCAAACTTTGCCGGCGCTCCGGAGAAGGTGAACATCGTCGTCACCCTTCCGTTTCCACCGGAGCGATTTCACGTCCAAATGTTCCAGACCTACGGCAGGGTCTCTGGGACACAAGAAAATGCCGTTGAAGTTCGGGGAGTGAAACGAGCGGACCTGACGAGCGTCGCCCGCCCTTACTGGGTCACGCGCGTCGAGCCGCTTCAACCAGGAGTATGATTGAATGCGACGAATTATGTTGCAACTCTGCGCCTTGCTGCTGCTGCCGTCCCTTGCAATGGCCCAGGCAAAGGACCCCATAAAACTCAAGGTCGGCATGGTGAATGCCGTTGACATGCTGGCGTTGCCGATTGCAGTCGAGCGCGGCTTCTTTGAAAAATACGGGCTCGATGTGACGATTGCTCGTCCCTATGCCACCGGCATCGACGCACTCAATGCGTTGCAGGCGGGCGAAACCGATATGGTGCAGGCGGGCGTGCCGGCCATCGGCGCCATTCTGCGCGGCATGGATCTGGTGTTCTTCGGCAATTTCAGCGGCAATGCCACCAAGCTCGGCTCTGATGCGACACTCGCGCTGATCGCCGGCAAGGACTCCGGCATCGTCAAGGGCGACCTCAAGAGTCTCAAAGGAAAGAAGATCGCGACCTCGTTCGGAACGATCAACCATCTCTACATTCTCGGCTTGCTTGAGAAGGCCGGGCTCGCGCCGACCGACGTGACTCTGATCAATACCCCGCCCCCGGAGATGAGCGTGGCGTTGCTGACAAAGGGCGTAGACGCGTTTGTGTCCTGGGACCCGGCACCGGTGATTGCCATGAAGGATGTGCCGGGCGCGATCGAGGTGATCCGCGGAGGCGATGTCATTTCTTACCTCGGCTTCAACATTGCACTGCGGCCGTGGGTTGAGAAGAACGGGCCGACGATCGAGAAATTTCTCGCAGCGGTGTCGGAAGCCGACCAGTGGATGCGCAAGAATCCCAAGCAGGCTGCTGCCATTGGCACACGCTGGATTCCTGGCCTCAAGCTCGACGTTGCCGAGACTGCGATGCAATACAATGTCCAGCAAGTGGACCGCCGGATTTCCGCTCACAACTATCGTGCGCTGTGGAAGGCGCAGGATACGCTGCAACGGCTGGGCGTGATCAAGACGGTGTTCGATGTCAACAAACACATCGAGCCCAAGTTCATCCTCAACGTGATGACCACATACCCGGATCTGTTTTCGGACCTGCCGCCAATTCCTGCGGATGTGGCGATTAAACCTGGCTTCGCCTTCAAGCCTTGAGCCTCGGTTGCCGCGCATCCCGTTGAAGGTGCGCGGCAACTCAACTCAACGACGTGACATAACTCATGGCTCCCGCACCGTCGATTAATAGCGGAGGCCATCGTCCGTTCTGACGTTGAGGCAGATTATCTCACTGCGGCCTTCAATCGACCGGCTTGATCCCGACCTTCTCCACGACGCGGCTCCACAATTGCATTTCGTCACGGATCGTCTGCGTGAACTCCGCCTGCGTTCCGCCCACGGGCTCCAGACCTACTTGAAGCAGCCGGTCTCTCACGTCCGGCGTCCCGATAATCTCCCGCAAGAACAGGCCCAGGCGATCCACGACCGATTGCGGCGTATTGGCTGGGGCAAAGACTCCGAACCATACCGCCACATCAAAATTGGGATATCCATGCTCCGCAAATAGTTGGCAAATCCGGTGCGAATGGCGTCCGCTTCGGAGACGTTGTCGCGAGCGCGAGCATCTTGCCCTGGTTCGCAAGTGGTATGGCGGTGGACGGCGGTATGAATGCCATATCGATCCGGCCGGCGATGATGTCCGAAACGAGGGCCGAAGTGCTCCGGTAAGGCACGCCACGGATGTCGATATCCGCCGTAGCCTTCAGCAACTCACCCGCGAGGTGGGTCACTGATCCGGTGCCGAGATGACCAAAGGTCAGCTCGCCGGGCGCCCGCCTTGCGCGCGCGATCAGTTCGCCGAAGTCCTTCACCTTCGTATCGGTCCCGACGACCAGTAGAATGGGAAAGCGCCAGACGAGGCTGATAGGGACCAGCGCCTTGTGAGGATCATAAGGGATGGAGCGATGGAGCATCGGCCGAAGGACGATGTTTGCGCCGGTCATCAGCCCGAGCGTCTGGCCGTTTGGCTCAGCTCGCGCAAGCTGGTCCGCGGCAATGTTGCCGGCAGCCCCCGCGACATTCTCGAAAACAACCGGCTGCCCCATCCGCTCGGCAAGCTTTTCGGAGAGAAGCCTCGCGCCGATATCGGTTCCGGCCGAGAATCCATACAGCATGCGGACAGGACGGTTTGCACTGTCCGGGATTTGCGCATTGGCAGGATGCGTAAGCGCGATGCCGCTCAGGAGAGCGCCGAAAGCAAGGCACCGAATGAATGAC
>NZ_DATMRV010000087.1:0-23825 GCF_035565795.1 Pseudorhodoplanes sp. | reverse complement strand
CGCGCATCCAGTCCATCAGCGCTTTCGTTACGGCATCGGGACGCTCCAGAGTCGACAGGTGGCCGCAGTCCGGCACCACGACGAGCTTGCTGCCGGGAATGAGCCCCGCCATTTCTTCGGACAAGGCCGGCGGCGTGAGCTGGTCGCCGTCGCCGACCAGAACAAGCGTCGGGCACGTGATGCCCGGCAGACCGGGCCGTGAATCCGGCCGCGTCAGGATCGCGGTCTGCTGACGCGCAAAAGCTTCCGCCCCCGCCATCAGCGTCATGCCGCCCGCGATGGCCTTCAGCGCGCTGTCGCCCTGGCGATCCTTGTGCACCAGCACCGGCCACAGCATCGCGTTGATTTCATCGAGTTTTCCCGCCCTGGCGAGCGCGATCGAGGCCTTGCGCCGCTCCGCCGCCTCGGGTGTATCGCTGCGCGATCCGGTGTCGAGCAGCGCGAGCTTTTCCACCCGCTCCGGCGCAATCCGCATGATGGCGAGTGCGATGTAGCCGCCCATCGACAGGCCCGCGAGCGCAAACCGGCGCGGCGCCTGATCGAGGATCTGCCGGGCAATCGCGTCCATACTGTCGGCGCGGCGATGGTCGGCCACTGTCACTGGGCCGTATGTCCACAAGGCGGCCACCTGCTCGGTATAGAGGCGGGCGGTGCAGCCGAGGCCCGGAATAAGCAGGATCGGCAGGCTGGCAGCGTCGGTCATGTCATCCTTCCGTCATCGTCTGAGAGCCAAAAACGCTTGTATTTATTTAACTTAACGGCCTTCTGGAGCATTGACTTTCGGGCTCTCGCCCCTATTTTCGCGGGCGACGGTCCGATAGACAGATTCGACCGCCCCCTCTCGCGCGAAACGTCATCCTTTGGAGGTCCGGCGCGAGCCCAGATTCCGGGCGGCGTTTAGAGGTTATATGTCCTTTTCCCAACTCGGCTTGTCCGACAAAGTATTGGCCGCCGTTAAGGCCGCAGGCTACGAAAACCCCACTCCCATTCAATCCGAAGCTATTCCGCACGTTCTCGCACGTCGCGACGTCTTGGGCATTGCGCAAACCGGTACCGGCAAGACAGCCGCTTTTACCTTGCCGATGATCACGATGCTTGAGACCGGCCGCGCACGGGCGCGCATGCCGCGAACGCTGATCCTGGAGCCCACGCGCGAACTCGCCGCGCAGGTTCAGGAGAATTTCGAGAAATACGGTGTCGGCCAGAAACTGAATGTCGCCCTCCTGATCGGGGGCGTTTCTTTTGATGACCAGGACGCCAAGCTCACCCGCGGCGTCGACGTTCTGATTGCCACTCCGGGCCGGTTGCTCGACCATTTCGAACGCGGGCGCCTGCTGCTCACCGGCGTCGAATTGCTGGTGATCGACGAAGCCGATCGCATGCTCGACATGGGCTTCATCCCTGACATCGAACGCATCTGCAAGCTGGTTCCCTTCACCCGCCAGACGCTGTTCTTCACCGCGACGATGCCGGCGGAAATCCGCCGTGTCACCGAGCAATTCCTCTCCAGCCCGGTCAAGGTCGAAGTCGCAAAGCCCGCCACGGCGGCCGCCACCATCACCCAGCAGCTCGTCAAATGCGGCCGCGAACCGCACGAGAAGCGCGAGATGCTTCGTCGGGTGATCCGCAACACCACCGAGAATTTCAAGAACGCGATCATCTTCTGCAACCGCAAGCGCGAGGTCGCTCTGCTGCACCGCTCGCTGGTGAAGCATGGCTTCAACGCCGTCGCCCTGCATGGCGACATGGACCAGCCGGCGCGCATGGCCGCGCTCGACAAGTTCCGCAAGGGTGAAGCCGATCTGCTGATTGCGTCCGATGTCGCCGCGCGCGGTCTCGACATTCCGGATGTGAGTCACGTCTTCAATTTCGACGTGCCGTTCCATGCCGACGACTATGTCCACCGCATCGGCCGCACCGGCCGCGCCGGCAAGTCAGGCACCGCTTACACGATCGTGACCTCGGCCGACCAGAAGGCGGTCGCTGCGATCGAGAAGCTGATCGGGCAGCAGATTCCAGTCGCGCCGTCATTCGGCAAGCCCGACAGCGTCGAGCCCGAGGAAGCGCCGGTGCGAACCGAGCGGCCGCGCGAACGTCAGCGTGGCGAGCGGCGCCGCGGTAGTCACAGCCCGGCCCCCACGGCTGCAAGCCCGGCTCCGGTTGCGCGGATCGATCAGGCGCGGCGCCGGCAGCAGACCGCCGCCGATCTTGAGCCAGACCATTCCCACCTTCCCGCTTTCCTGCTGCGCCCGGTTCGGGTCAAGGCTTGATCCGGGACGGCGCACTACGGCGCACTCATTTACCTCTCATTCACCTTAGTGACCTAGGGTCAGGTTCCATCCCGGCCGCGCGTCGACGGCGCGCGGCTGAAGTTTTTTGCGTGCCTTCGGGAGGCCAACAATGGCGACCAGCGGCGACGAACACGAACGAACGATGGCGTTCGCGGAAATCGCAATTGGGCAGATCAAAGCACTCCGCCAGCCAGCAACACCGCGAAATTTCGAAGTCTGGTACGCCTACGCGACCGGCTACCACCCTTCGCTCAATGAATCGATCAACGAAATCCTCTCGCGGCGCGGCCGGCTGACCGAAGCCGAGGTCGAACACATCTGCAATTCGTTCCTATCGCCGACCCGTCTGAGCGAACGCATCGACGTCGTCGGGAGCCGTGTGGTCGACGAGATCGACCAGGTCATGGCGATGGTCGATGTCGCGATCGGCTCGACCAATACCTGCTCCGAAAGCCTCGCCGGCGTATCGAACGAGCTAACCCAGGCAGACCGCGAGGGACTGCGCGCGATCGTCGAGAGCCTGGTCCACACCGCCAAGGAAATGGAGTCTGTGAACCACACGCTCGAGGAGCGGCTCACCGCGTCCAAGCTCGAGATCAACCAGTTGCAGCGGCACCTCGAGGTGGTTCGCAATGAAAGTCTGACGGATCCCCTGACCTCGCTGTCGAACCGCAAGTTCTTCGACGAAGCGATCACCAAGGCGGTTCAGGAAGCCACAGCCGAGAACGAGGTCCTGTCGCTTCTGATGACGGACATCGACCACTTCAAAACCTTCAACGACACCTACGGCCATCTCACCGGAGATCAGGTGCTGCGCCTCGTCGCTCAGTCGGTGAAGGCGAACGTCAAGGGGCAGGATATCGCGGCGCGCTACGGCGGCGAGGAATTCGCGATCATTCTCCCGAATACGGTGCTGCGCTCGGCAGTGACTGTCGCGGAGCACATCCGCCGCGCGGTCATGAGCAAGGAACTGATGAAGCGCTCGACCGGCGAACATCTCGGTCGCATCACGATTTCGATCGGTGTCGCGATGCTCCGGCCAGGTGACACGGCACAATCGCTGATCGGCCGTGCGGACGCCTGCCTCTACACCGCCAAACACGCCGGACGTAACCGGGTGATCTGCGAAACCGATCCGGAATTCGCCTCGCCCTCGATGCCGGCGACCGCGGTCGCCTGAGCCTTCATCGGCTTCGTGTCGTTTTGCGCCGCCCACCTCGGGCGGTTTTCTGTTTCGGGATGGCCTTGCGCTGCGCCACCGCGAGCGAACGCGCGGCCCATTGCGCGAGTTCGTCCGGATCGTCGTAGAACCGCTCGGGCATGCGGAAATACGACATCACTGCACGCCTGCCATTCTTCGCTTCGTACTGAAATGGCGGCAGATTCTCGCGCTCGAAATCCGGCGCGTTGGTCTCGTCGGTCTTGAGATAGATCGCGCGGTCGGAGATGAGCGCGAACATCACTCCATCCGCATAGACGCCGGCGCCGCCAAACATGCGGCGCACCGAAACCGGGCGAAAGTTCGCAAACAATTCGCGGATGAAATCGGGGTCCACGGTGCGTCACTCCGGGACAGCGAACCCGAAATGGCCGGGATCAGTATGCGCCGGCTCCGGCGCTCTCGCCCTCCGCGGGCGTAAGCTGCACCGACTCGCCGCAGCCGCAGGCCGAGGTCTGGTTCGGGTTGTTGAACACGAATTGTGCGGAGAGCTTGTCGCTCTTGTAGTCCATCTCGGTGCCGAGCAGGAACAGTACCGCTTTCGGATCGACCAGGATCCGCACGCCCTTGTCCTCGACGACCTCGTCGGTTGGGTTCACGCTCTCGGCATATTCCATGGTGTAGGCCATGCCGGCGCAGCCGCCATTGCGAACGCCGACGCGCAAGCCGGCGATCGGGCGGTCCGACTTCGCTATCAATTCCTTGATGCGGTCGGCGGCGGCTTCGGTGAGCCGCATCACTTGGGGCCTCGGTCGGGCTGTGGCCATCGGTGGTTCTCCTGGCACCGGGTTCAAGGTCCGGTTCGGGACTCGTATGTCCCTAAAGTAGCAACGAAATCCCCGCTGTGAAGTCCTTCGAGGCTGGATTAGCTCGAGCCCCGGAAATCCCTGTCAGTAGGTCGCCCAGACCCCGGGCGTCACCAGCTCCAGAAGGTGGCCGTCCGGGTCCCGGAAATAGATGCTGTGACCGCCGCGCGGCCAGTCGGTCCGGCCCTCGATCGCGACACCGTGCGTATCCAACCTCTTTTCCCAGGCCGGTAATTCGTCAGCGCCGATAGCAAAGGCGATATGCAGCGGACCGTGCCCGTCATGCGGCGGGATGGTCCCGCCTGGCATATGGACGGTCTCGAGCGTCCCGCCCCGCCTGAACAGCAGGAGCACGCTCGTGCCGCCGACGTCGTAGGCGTGAAAGCGGCCGTCCCCGTTCAGCGACGTCAGGCCGAGCACCTCTGTGTAGAACGACGCTGCGCGGTCGAGGTCGTCGACATAGAGCGCCGTTTCGAGCACGCGGCCGAGTTTGAGACGCTTCGTCATCACCACATGTTCAGAACGAGCCGCGCCTCATCGGACATGCGGCTCGGATCCCAGGGCGGATCCCACACGATCTGCACATTCACGGGGCCGACACCCTGCACGCTCGACACTGCATTCTCCACCATCTGCGGCAGTTCGGCCGCGGCAGGGCAGTTCGGCGTGGTCAGCGTCATGTCCACATCGACGGTGCGGTCGTCCTTGATGTCGACCTTGTAGATCAGCCCGAGTTCGTAGATGTCCGCCGGGATTTCGGGATCGTAGACCGTCTTGAGCGCAGCGACGATGTCGTCGGTCATGCGCGACAGTTCTTCCTGCGGCAGCGCCGATTGCTGCGCGGGCGTTGCCGCCTCGGCGGCCGGCTTGTGTTCGTCGGACTTGATGTCGTCGGTCATGAGAAGAAATCCTGCGCCTTGATCAGGGCGCTCGCAAGGCTATCGACCTCGTCCCTGGTATTGTAAAGGCCGAACGAGGCCCGGCAGGTCGCCGTGACGCCGATCCGGTTGAGCAGCGGCATCACGCAATGGGTTCCGGCGCGGACGGCAACGCCCGAGCGGTCGATGATGGTCGCGACGTCATGCGGATGCGCCCCGCGCATCTCGAACGAGACCACCGCGCCCTTCTCTTTCGCCTGACCGATGATCTTCAGCGAATTGATCTCGCGCAGCCGGTCATGGGCGTAGCGTATCAACCCATCCTCGTGCGCCTTGATCCGGTCCTTGCCGATCGAGTTCACATACTCGATCGCAGCGCCGAGCCCGATCGCCTGCACGATCGGCGGCGTGCCTGCTTCGAACTTGTGCGGCGGATCGCCATAGGTCACGCGGTCTTCGAACACATCGCGGATCATCTCGCCGCCGCCGTTGAAGGGCGGCATGGCCTCGAGATGCTCGGTCTTGCCCCACAGCACGCCGATGCCCGACGGGCCGTAGACCTTGTGGCCAGTAAACACATAGAAGTCGCAGCCGATGTCCTGCACGTCGATCGGCATATGCACCGCGGCCTGGCTGCCATCGACCAGGACCGGAATGCCGCGCGCATGCGCGATCCGCACGACCTCCTTCACAGGCACGTAGGTGCCGAGCGCGTTCGACATATGCGTGATCGCGACCATTTTCGTGCGCGGGGTCAGCAGCTTCTCGAACTCGTCGATCAGGAAATTGCCGTCGTCGTCGATCGGCGCCCACTTTATCACCGCGCCCTGGCGCTCGCGCAGGAAATGCCACGGGACGATGTTGGAATGGTGCTCCATGATCGAGAGGACGATTTCGTCGCCCTCTTTCAGGCGCTCACGGCCGAAGGTGTACGCGACGAGGTTGATCGCCTCGGTCGCGTTGCGCGTGAAGATGACTTCCTCGTTGCGCGGCGCGTTCAGAAATCTGGCGACGATCTCGCGGGCGCCCTCATAGCCTTCCGTCGCAGCATTGGCGAGATAATGCAGCCCGCGATGCACGTTGGCGTATTCGTGCGTATAGGCATGCTGGATGCGCTCAAGCACGGCGTTGGGCTTCTGCGCCGACGCCGCATTGTCGAGATAGACCAGCGGCTTGCCGTAAACCTGCATCGACAGCGCGGGAAAGTCCTGCCGGATGCGGGCGACGTCGTAAGAGCCGTTGGTCACTGCCGGGTGCATGGTCAGCCCCGCGCCTTCAGCCACGCGCGCGCCAGATCCATCAGCGCCTCCCGCACGACCTCGTTCTCGACCGCCTCGACGGCTTCGCCGATAAAGGCTTCGACCATCAGCGCCTCGGCCTCCTTTTGCGGAATGCCGCGCGCCTTGAGATAGAACAAGAGATCGTCGTCAAGGGCGCCGGCCGTCGCGCCGTGACCGCACACCACGTCGTCCGCGAAGATCTCAAGCTCGGGCTTGGCGTCGGCCTCGGCATCCTCGGAGAGCAGCAACGCATGCGTCGCCATCTTGGCGTCGGTCTTCTGCGCGTGCGGTTGCACGATGATCTTGCCCTGGAATACCGAGCGGCTTTCGTCGTCGAGCACCGCCTTGAACAATTCGCGGCTCTCGCAATGGCCGACGGCGTGATCCATCACCAGCGTATTGTCGGCGTGCTGGCGCGCTTTCAGCAGGCTCGCGCCGCGCACGGCAGCATGGGTGTCGCTGCCATTCAGACTCATCGCGATCTGGTTGCGTGTGACGGCGCCACCGGCGGTGAAGGTGAAGTCGTTGAAATGTGCGTTCTTGCCGATCTCTGCGACAAGCGAGGCGACGTGCAGGGCGCGATCGCCTTCGCGGCCGATCTTCACGTGGTCGAGACGGCCGTCATCGGCAATCGCAACATCGATGGCGTGGTTGGCCTGATTGTCGATCCCGTCGGCACTTTCATGGCTCTCGATGATCGAGAGAGAAGAGCCCTTCCCGACACTCACCAGCGAACGCGTGAATACCGAAACCGGCTTGATGGACGTCGTGACGAACACGAGATGGATCGGACGTTCGACCTTTACGCCATCCGCGGCAAGGATCACGGCGCCATCGCTCATCATTGCGGTGTTGAGCGCAAAGGCCGGGTCGTCAGCCAGCGGTGCGCGCCGGCCGAGCCGTTCGACGACATCCGCCTCGCCTTGCGACAAGGCCTCCGCCAGCGATCCGATCGACAGGCCGGGCTCGAGCCCCGCGAGATCCGAAAGGTCGGCTGCAAACACGCCATCGACGATCACGATGCGCCGTGCCTTGGCCGCGCTGGCGAACGCGCTCGCCGATTTCGCCTTCAGCTTCGCTGCCGCATCCGGCAACGGTGCCAGAGGCTTGGCGTCGCGCATCAGCGCGCGCAGGTCGGTGTATTTCCATTCCTCGACGCGGCGGTGCGGCAGGCCCTTCAGCTCGAAGGTCCGGAACGCATTCTCACGCAGCGACTTCACGGATGCTGCGCCGGGCAAATGCGCACGCGCGCCGGCAAAGGCCTCGGCGAGGCCTTCTTCAGCTGCGGTTTTTATGACTTTGAGTTCGGCCATGTCTGTCAGCGCGGGCGTTACGCCGCCTCTCCGACATATTGCGCGTAGCCCTTCTCTTCGAGCTCGAGCGCCAATTCCTTGCCGCCGGTGCGCACGATGCGGCCTTTCGACAGCACGTGAACGACGTCGGGCACGATGTAGTCGAGCAGCCGTTGATAATGCGTGATCACGATAAAGGCACGCTCGGGCGAGCGCAGCGCATTCACGCCGTCGGCCACGATCTTCAGCGCGTCGATGTCGAGACCGGAATCGGTCTCGTCCAGCACCGCGAGCCGCGGCTGCAGCATGGCCATCTGCAGGATCTCGTTGCGCTTCTTTTCGCCGCCGGAAAAACCGACATTGACCGCACGCCGCAACATCTCCTGGCTGATGCCAAGTTCGCCGGAGGCCTCGCGCACCTTCTTCATGAAGTCGGGCGTCGAGAGTTCGGGTTCGCCGCGCGCCTTGCGCTGGGCGTTCACCGCCGTGCGCAGGAACGTCATCGTGGCGACGCCCGGAATTTCGATCGGATACTGGAAGGCGAGGAACAGCCCCTTGGCTGCGCGCTCGTCCGGCTCCATGTCGGCGATGTTCTCGCCGTTGAACAGGACTTCGCCTTCCGTGATGTCGTAGTCGGCCTTGCCGGCCAGAACATAGGACAGCGTCGACTTGCCCGAACCGTTCGGGCCCATGATGGCGTGGACCTTTCCCTTGTCGACTGTCAGGTCGAGGCCGTTCAGGATCTTCTTGCCGCCAATCTCGACGTGCAGATTCTTCACTTCCAGGAGATGCATCGGTCTATCCAGTCAGTCGTCGAGCGTGACGATGTCGTCAATCAGCTCGTTCAATGTTCGCTTGTTGCCGCCGCCGGCATCGACCGCATTGGTCGAGGGGACCGCAACGTTGTCAGTAACCCGGAACGCATCCGGACCGTCGCGGCGCACCACCAGGAAGCGGCTGCCGCCCTTGATGACGAGGTCGTCGTTCTCGCGATAGACCTCGACATCCGGAAAATGCTCCGCGACGCAATCGACGAGTTCGCCCGCGGACTTGTTGGCTGCGAGGCAGGCGGTCGCGGCCGTTCGGAAAGCGTCACTCATCCGACGCTCCCTTCGAGCGAGATCGAGATCAGCTTCTGCGCTTCCACCGCGAATTCCATCGGCAGCTGTTGCAGCACGTCCTTCACGAAGCCGTTGACCACGAGCGCGGTCGCCTCCTCCGCCGACAGCCCACGCTGGCGGCAATAGAACAGCATGTCCTCTGAAATCTTGGACGTGGTCGCCTCGTGCTCGAACACGGCGGACGAGTTCTTGGCTTCCAGATACGGCACGGTATGCGCACCGCATTTGTCGCCGACCAGGAGCGAGTCGCAGTTCGTGAAGTTGCGCGCGCCGGTCGCCTTGCGATGCGCCGACACAAGCCCGCGATAGGTGTTCTGCGAACGACCGGCGGAGATGCCCTTGGAGATGATCCGGCTCGTCGTGTTCTTGCCGAGATGGATCATCTTGGTGCCGCTATCGACCTGCTGCATCCCGTTCGAGATCGCGATCGAGTAAAACTCGCCACGCGAACCATCGCCGCGCAGGATGCAGCTCGGATATTTCCAGGTGATCGCGGAGCCGGTCTCGACCTGCGTCCAGGAGATCTTGGAATTCCTGCCGCGGCAATCGCCCCGCTTGGTGACGAAATTGTAGATGCCGCCGCGACCTTCCGAGTCGCCCGGATACCAGTTCTGGACGGTCGAATACTTGATCTCGGCGTCATCGAGCGCGACGAGTTCGACCACTGCGGCGTGCAGCTGGTTTTCATCGCGCATCGGCGCCGTGCAGCCTTCGAGGTAGCTCACATAGGAGCCCTTGTCGGCGATGATCAGCGTGCGCTCGAACTGTCCGGTATTCTTCTCGTTGATGCGGAAATAGGTCGACAGCTCCATCGGGCAACGCACGCCCGGCGGCACATAGACGAACGAGCCGTCCGAAAACACCGCCGAGTTCAGCGTCGCATAGAAGTTGTCGGTCACCGGCACGACCGAGCCGAGATACTTCTTCACCAGTTCGGGATGCTCGCGGATCGCTTCCGAAATCGGCATAAAGATCACGCCGGCCTTGGCGAGCTCCGCCTTGAAGGTGGTTGCGACCGAAACGCTGTCGAACACCGCATCGACGGCGACGCGCCGCTCGCCCTCCGGGCGCTCGACGCCCGCAAGGATCTCCTGCTCGCGCAGCGGAATGCCAAGCTTCTCGTAAGTCCGCAGGATTTCCGGATCGACCTCGTCCAGCGACTTCGGCGCGGCGTTCGTCTTTGGCGCCGCGTAGTAATAGATGTCCTGAAAGTCGATCTTCGGATAATGCACGCGCGCCCAGGTCGGCTCGCGCATGGTCAGCCAGCGGCGATAGGCATCAAGCCGCCAGTCGAGCATCCACTGGGGCTCGCTCTTCTTCGCCGAGATGAAGCGGACGGTGTCTTCGGACAGGCCCTTCGGGGCCTTTTCGGATTCGATAAGCGTCTCGAACCCATACTTGTACTGGTCAACGTCGATACGGCGAACCTGTTCGACGGTCTCTTGTACGGCCGGCATTCTGTTCTCCCCTTGCGGTTTCAAGGACCGCAGCGGATCTGTCGGTTATGGCTGTCAGCTGTGCGTCGGTTTCCCTCCGCGCGGCCGCTTAAGCGGCGATGACTGTTCGCCCCTTAAGTAGTGATTCAGAGAGCTTTGTCCAAGCACTTAGAAAGCGTTCAATGTCCTCATCCTTGGTCGAATAGCCGATCGAAACCCGTATCGCGCCGCGCGCGAGCAACGGATCGACCCCCATGGCGCCCAGGACGTGGGACGGCTGTACCTTACCCGAAGAGCAGGCGGAACCCGACGAAACCGCGACCCCTGCCAGATCGAAACCGATCACGGCCGTTTCGGCCCGCAGCCCCGGATGGGTGAATGACGTGGTATTCGGCAACCTTCCCGCCGATGCCCCGAAAATGATGGCGTTCGGGGTCGCGGCGAGGAGCCCGGACTCGAGCCGTTCGCGCAGGCGCCCGACGTGGTCCGTTTCGGTACTTTTCGCGTCCAGAATGGCGGCCGCTGCTGCGCCGAAACCGGCGATCGCGGCGACATCTTCCGTTCCAGCGCGAAGCCCCCGCTCCTGACCGCCGCCGCGAATGAGCGGATTGGCGAGGTGCAGGCCGTCCTTGCGAACCAGCGCACCCGCGCCCTTCGGTCCGCCGATCTTGTGCGAAGACAGCGTGAGAAGATCGGCGTCCAACGCATTGAAATCAATAGCGATACGCCCCGGTGCCTGAACGGCGTCAACGTGCAGCTGGCCGCCCGCTTCATGAACAATCTGAGCAACCTCGGACACGGGTTGAATGATACCGGTCTCGTTGTTGGCCAGCATAACAGATACCAGCGCCGGCTGGCCTGCCAGAAGGGTTCGCAACGCGTCGAGATCGACCACTCCCTGTCTGTCGACCGGGATCGTGGCGACGCGGTCGCGGCCGAAGCCGCCGCCCGCGAGGACCGAAGGATGCTCGACCGCGGAAACCAGCAACCGGTCAGGCGCCGTCTGGCCAGGCTTTCGCGCCCAGCCCGGCGACAGCGCCAGCGCGTTGGCTTCGGTCGCGCCGCAGGTGAAGGTCACATTGGCCGCATCGGCAGCCACGAGCGCAGCGATCTGGCCCCGGGCCCGCTCGATCAGCTGGCGCACCTTCCGGCCTTCCGCGTGCACGGACGACGGGTTGCCCACGCAATCCAGCGCCTCCAGAACGGCGGCACGGGCCTGCGGCCGCAGAAGCGCGGACGCATTCCAGTCTAGATAAGCGCGCTCTGTCATGGATTACGTCAATACCGTCCGGAAGCGCAGGGTTCCGAGATTGTCCTAGCACGGGTGCGAGAAAGCTTGCATTTCGCCCCTCGCCTTATGGTAGATACCGCCCGTCACACCCAAGCGACGCACGCCTTCGCGGTGGCAGCCGGGGTGTGTCGATCAACAATTAGAACGGTTCTAAAAAATTTCGTGCGCCCAATCAACCCGCAAGCGCACTGTGGAACCGCGCGGCAGAGCCCTCCTCCCCTTTGCCGCCCAGCCGAGGTTCGTCCATGCCTGAGGTCATCTTCACCGGTCCCGCAGGTCGCATCGAGGGCCGTTATCATCCGGCCGGACAGAAGAATGCGCCGCTCGCCCTGATCCTGCACCCGCACCCGCAATTCGGCGGGACGATGAACCACCAGATCGTCTATCAGCTCTATTACGCCTTCGTGCACCGTAATTTCTCGGTCGTCCGGTTCAATTTCCGGGGCGTCGGGCGTAGCCAGGGCGCATTCGACCATGGCGTCGGCGAATTGTCCGACGCGGCGGCCGCGCTGGATTGGGCCCAGACCATCAATCCGGAGGCACGCTCCTGCTGGATCGCCGGCTTCTCGTTCGGCGCTTGGATCGGGATGCAACTCCTCATGCGCCGGCCCGAGATCGAGGGCTTCATCTCGATCGCGCCTCCCGCAAATCTTTACGACTTCTCGTTCCTGGCGCCCTGCCCCTCGTCCGGCCTGATCATCCATGGCGACAAGGACGCGGTGGTGCCGCATCGCGACGTCACGACGCTGGTCGACAAACTGAAGACGCAGAAGGGCATCGTGATCGAGCAGAAGGTCGTTGCCGGTGCGAACCACTTCTTCGATCAGAAGATCGAGTCGCTGATGACGTCGGTGAACGAGTATCTCGACAAGCGTCTCGGGACGACCGGCCGCAAGCCGAGCGCGGCGTAAAGCGCCGAGTCTCTGCGACAATCAGGAACGGAACTTTGCTGACGGCGTTGTGCCCCGCATCAAGCGAGGCCGCGCGCCATGTCGGACGTCAGATCAGCGAAACAACAGAACACGGAGAAAACTCCGGACGACGCTGATCGTCTGAAGGCGAAGCGCGCGACCGAACCTTCCGGCGACAGCGAAAAGTCCGATCCCGCCGAAGATTCGGACAAGTCGCTCGACGATACCGCAGCGGAGCCGGAAGAAGCGCCGCCCCCAGATCCCGCCATCGATCCCGAGGAAGAAGCGCGCAAGGAAAAGGAACGCCGGCGGGCGCTGAAGGGACGCTTCTGGTCTTCCGCCTCCAGGTTCTGGGGCCGCAACGGCGACCGACTGGCTTGGCCCCTCACCATCGGCCTGTTCGTCCTCGTCCTCCTCACGGTCGCCGCGCAATACGGCGTCAATGTCTGGAACCGCGCGATCTTCGATGCGCTAGAGAAGAGGGAATCTGCGCGCGTCCTCTGGCTCGCCGGCATCTTCTTTCCGCTGGCCGCGGCGAGCGTCACGCTGGGCGTCATCAATGTCTTCGCCCGCATGTCGACGCAGCGCCGCTGGCGCGCATGGTTCAGCGATCATGTGCTCAACGAGTGGCTGAAGAACGGTCGCTATTATCAGCTCAACCTCGTCAGCGGCGACCATCAGAATCCGGAAGGACGTTTGACCGACGACCTGCGGATCTCGACCGATGCGCCGGTCGACTTTGCCGTCGGGGTGACCAACGCATCCCTCTCCGCCATCACCTTTATCTACGTGCTCTGGACCATCGGTGGCTCGCTCACGATCCCGCTCGGCGGCTCCGAGATCACGATCCCCGGCTTCCTCGTCGTCGCCGCAATCCTCTACGCGGTGATCGCTAGCGGCACCATGACCTTCGTCGGTAGGCGCTTCGTCGAAGTCTCGGAATCGAAAAACCAGGCCGAGGCCGACTATCGCTACCAACTCACACGCGTGCGCGAGAACGGTGAGAGCATTGCCCTGCTCGGCGGCGAAGAGGAAGAGCGCGCGGGCCTGAACCGTTCGCTCGTGACCGTGCTGCGCCGCTGGCGCGAGCTGTGCGGCCAGCATATGCGCACAACGGTGGTCTCGCAGGGCTCCGGGATCATCGCCCCTGTCCTGCCGATCATCCTGTGCGCCCCGAAATTCCTCGATGGCTCGATGTCGCTCGGCGAAGTCATGCAGGCGGCATCGGCCTTCACCATCGTGCAGGCGGCGTTCAACTGGCTGGTCGACAATTATCCGCGGCTTGCCGAATGGAGCGCCGGCGCCCGGCGGGTCGCCTCGCTGATGGTCTCGCTCGATGCCCTGGAGCGGGCGGAAAGCGGCGAAGACATGAATCGTATCAAGCGTGGCGAGACCACCGAGGCCGCATTGCGGCTGAAGGATTTCAGCGTGGCGCTCGATAACGGCAAGGCCGTCGTCGACGATACTGACGTAGTGATCAAGAAGGGCGAACGCGTGCTGATCGCCGGCGCGTCGGGCAGCGGAAAGAGTACGCTCGTGCGCGCGGTTTCCGGTCTGTGGCCCTGGGGCGGCGGCGAAGTCGACATCCAGAAGGACGCGCGGCTGTTTCTTTTGCCCCAACGCCCCTATGTCCCGACCGGCACACTGCGCCGGGCGGTGGCCTATCCCGGCGCCGCGGAGGACTGGGACGCGGACACGATCGGCAGCGCGCTCGATCGTGTCGGGCTCGGCCATCTCAAGGATCGCATCGAGGAGGATCAGCCCTGGGATCAGACCTTGTCGGGCGGCGAGAAGCAGCGGCTGACCATCGCGCGCGTGCTACTGCACCGGCCGGACATCATCGTGCTCGACGAGGCGACGGCCGCGCTCGATCCGAAGAGCCAGGACGACCTGATGCAGATGCTGTCGGAGGAGATGGAGGGACTGACCATCCTGAGCGTCGGGCATCGGCCGGAGCTCGAGCAGTTCCATTCGCGCAAGCTGACGCTCGAGCGAAAGCAGGGCGGCGCGAAGCTGGTGAGCGATATCCTGCTGGTGCGCCCGCGCGGTCAGCCGCGGCTGATCCAGCGGCTGCTGCGGCGATCGAAGAAGGCACCGGCTGCCAAAGCGGCGTGAGATGCTCGCGCGAGCGACGATCGTCGCAATCAGCATGTCAGGAGAATGCGGACGCCGCGAGCAACGACACATCTACGAGCATGAAAACGGCGCGCGCCAGGACTTTTCTCATGTAAAACCAAAAGGCGGAAAGGCCTGTTCTACAGGCTCATCCGCTTCCGGCCGGCGGCGCGCGGCTCGGCCAGCACACCACCGGTCATCGGCTTCGGCACGGCGGTCGTCGTTGGAAACGTGATCGGCAATCCCCGCAGAGAGCGCACCGCCATGTAGGCAAAGGCCTGCGCCTCGATCGCGTCGGCGTTCCAGCCGACATCTCCCGCGGTTTCGACGCGCGCCGGCGCAAGCCGTTCGCCGAGCATACGAACCAGCGTCGCGTTGTTCGCACCGCCGCCGCATACGATCCAGCTACGCGGCGCTTCCGGAAGATGCGGGACGATGGTCGCGACCGTCGCAGCGGTGATCGCGGCAAGCGTCGCCGCGCCATCCTCGACGTTCTTTTCCGCAAGCTGTGCGCGATCCGCGACCCATTCGCGGAAAGCGTTCCGGTCGAGCGACTTCGGCGGCTTCAGCGCGAAGAAGGAATGCTTCAGCACGCGCGCGACCGCCGCCTCGTCCACCTTCCCGCGCGCGGCTGCGCCGCCGTTCTCGTCACGGATCTCGCCGCGTCGCGCGCGCATGAAGTCGTCGATCAGCGCATTGCCCGGCCCGGTGTCGCAAGCATAGGGATCGGGGATGCCATCGATAAACGTGACATTGGCGACGCCCCCGATATTCAGCACGGCGATCGGACGCGGCCGGTCGAGCATCGCGGCCAGCGCCCGGTGATAGACCGGCACGAGCGGCGCACCCTGCCCGCCCTCCGCGACATCGGCCGCGCGCAAATCGTAGACCACGCGAATGCCGGTCTCGTCGGCCAAAGCCTGTCCGTCTCCGATCTGGATCGTCAGACGGTCGTCCGGCCGGTGCAAGACGGTCTGGCCGTGGAAGCCGATCACGTCGATGCTGGCCGGATCGATGCCATTCGCATCCAGAAACATGCGGACCGCCCCGGCATGCAGAAGCGTTGACATCTGCTCGGCGTCCGCGACCGCGCCAGGCCGGGCGTCGCGGCTGGTCAGGCTGCGCGCCTCCTCGACGGCGCGCCGCAGCAGGGCGACCTCATCCTCGCGATACGGATGCAGCGCCGCGGGACCGAACCGGCTCACGGTCTCGCCGTCGGTTTCGAGCACGGCAATGTCGATGCCATCCATCGACGTGCCGCTCATCAGCCCGATCGCGCGCCAGGTCCGCAAGGAAGCCGCCCCGTTTCAATCCCCTGCCGGACCTGATACACCACCTGCGCGCCGCTAGTGGAGCGGATTTGACATTCGCTAACACCCAGCCGCGGGCTCACGAAGCGAATGTCAAATCCAAAGCTCCACTAGATTCATATACTTGCTAGTGGTCCTTTGATTCTAACATTCGCAAACAACCTCGCCGAGAAGGGATGCGAATGTTAGAATCGGACGCACTAGCGAATACGGTCTTACCATGAGCCAGTTCAAATCTGATTTTCTGCGCGTTCTGTCGGAACGCGGTTACATCCATCAGGTCTCGGAACCAGAAGCGCTGGACGCGCTCGCGGCGTCGAAACAGATCACGGCCTACATCGGCTATGACTGCACGGCCCCGTCCCTGCATATCGGCCATTTGTTGCCGACCATGATGCTGTACTGGATGCAGCAGACCGGCCATCGCCCGATTGCGCTGATGGGTGGCGGCACGACACGCGTCGGCGATCCGTCGGGCAAGGACGAAAGCCGCAAGATCCTGACCGAAGAGGTCATCAACGAAAATCTGCGCAGCATCCGAGCGACCTTCTCGAAATTCCTGAAGTTCGGCGACAGCCCGCGCGATGCCATCATGGCTAACAACGCCGACTGGCTGAACACGCTCAATTACATCGACTTCCTGCGCGATGTCGGCAGGCACTTCTCGATCAACCGGATGCTGTCCTTCGATTCGGTAAAGCTGCGGCTCGAGCGCCAGCAGGAGCTGTCCTTCCTCGAATTCAACTACATGATCCTGCAGGCCTACGACTTCGTGGAACTGCACAAGCGTTATGGCTGCGTGCTGCAGATGGGCGGCTCCGATCAATGGGGCAACATCATCAACGGCATCGATCTCGGCCGCCGGGTGATGAATGCGCAGTTGTTCGCGCTGACAGCACCGCTGATCACCACCTCGTCCGGCGCAAAGATGGGCAAGACCGCAGCCGGCGCGGTCTGGCTTAACGCCGACATGAAGAGCCCGTACGAGTATTGGCAATTCTGGCGCAACACCGAAGACGGCGACGTTGAGCGCTTCCTGAAGCTGTTCACGGTGCTGCCGCTCGACGAAATCAAAAAACTCGCGGCGCTTCAGGGTCAGGAGATCAACGAGGCGAAGAAGACGCTCGCAACCGAGGCGACGGCGCTGATGCATGGCCGCGAAGCCGCCGAACTCGCCGCCGGAACCGCGCGCCGCACCTTTGAAGAAGGCGCGCTCGCGGAAGATCTTCCATCCATCGAGATCAAATCATCCGATCTCGCCAATGGCCTCGGCGTGCTCAACGCTTTCGTGCAGGCCGGCCTCGTCGCGTCGACCAGCGAAGCGCGCCGTCAGATCAAGGGCGGCGGGCTCAAGGTGAATGACGAGACGGTCACCGACGAGAAGATGACTCTCGGCTCCGGCAACCTCACGCCCCAGTCGGTGATCAAGCTGTCGCTCGGCCGCAAGAAACACGTCCTGCTCCGGCCGAACTGAGCCGGCGCGTCCCTATCCGCTTCAGGCCATTGCTCCGGCAATCCGGAGCCGCGGGCGGTTCGCTAACGGATCGGCATGGGCGGGATCGGAGCGACCTCACCCGACTCCAGCACGCGCCCGGTCGGATATTCGAAGAACTTGCGCAGGAATCCGGGCATGAGGCCCGAAGCCGGATTGACGTTCAACGTCGGTGCGCTCGGCGGACCCACCACCTGATAGGTGAAGCCGAACAATCCTTCCTTCGGGCCCCCGAGGAAAGCGCCCACCAGCGGAATCTGACCGATCGGATTGTTGATGCCGTAGAGCGGCACAATCGTGCCGCGCATGCGCACATCGTTTTGGGCGAAATCGATATTGCCCTCGAGCGTGGCGCCGATCACCGGTCCCTGCACAATGCCTTCCTTGACCTGCAGACGGCCGGGTGTGCGGGTGAAGTCGACCCTCATGCGCGTGAAGTCGACGCCGCGTGAATCGTTCTGCCCGCTGCCGCCGACAACGCCGCTCAGCTTGGGCTCGCCGCGGACGGAAAAATTCTGGACGTTGATGACGCCGTCCTGCGGCGCCTGATCCGGCGTCGGCACATCCATGGTGACGAACATCTGTCCGCCCTGGACGCGCGGATAGGTATCGGTGAAGCGCATCAACGCACCGGCGTCCTGCGTCTCGAAATGCAGGACGTTGCGGCGCTGCGCCGACGCACGCATGTCGCCGGTCAGCGTGCTGCCCTGCCCGATCGTCGAACTGAGCGCGAAGGTGCGGATATGCCCGCTGCGACGCGCCATCCGCATTTCAACGCGGCGCAGAGCCTCGCCGTTGTGGCCGGCAATCACGCCGACGCGCATGTCGAAATCGATATCGATCGGATCGCTTTTCGGCTTTTCGCCCGGCTCGCCGCCACCGAAAAACGCCTTCACGAAGTTGCGGCCGTCATACACATCGCCGCGCATCGACACACGCAAGGCCCCGTCAGAGCCGCGCTCTGCCTTGACGCTCGCCTTGTCGCCATCGGACAGCGCAAAGACCGGGAAATTCGCGAGCGCCAGATCGCCCTTTTCGTCCAGTTCCACGGTGCCGCGCACATTCACACCCGACCCGTCGATCGCGACGTCGTCGAAGCGCGTCGACTTCTCGCGCGTCAGAACGGTGAAGGTCGCCTGGTTCTTCTTGCCCGCAGGCTTCACCCAGCCTGGCAGCAGATTGTCGATCCTGGCCGGCGTCAGGTCGGCTTCGACATTGAGGCGGACGTCCTTGTTGTCAGCGATCTTGCCGGAAATCCTGATCGGCACCGGGCCTGCTAGCGATGGACCCGTGCCGAAGCCGAAACGGGCGCGCGCGGCCTCGTCGAGCGTTGCACGCACATGAACGTCCGCCTCGGGACTGTCGACGACCTTGCGATAGTCGAGCGAGGCCGGCGTGTTGTTGATCCGGACATCGCCCCTGATCTGATAGCCGCGATTGTCGGCACTGACTTTCAGCGCCTGCGCCTCGATCTTCTGGCCCATCACCATCTTGTCGGCGGCAAAGCCCGCAACATCGAGGTTGATGGTGTATTGCGTCGCGCCCGGCTCGGGGTCCTTCGTGATCGGCAACGAGACGGTGACCTGTCCGCTGAGATTGCCACGGCTGTTCGACGAATCCATCGGGACCGCGGCCTGGCCGCGCAGCCTCTCGCTCCCGAGCAGTTCGAGTGCGGCCGGAACCGGACCATCGATGCGAAACTGCGCGCGCGCGGGCGGCGCTTTCGGATGCGTATCCGGCACCTCGAATACGCCATTACTGACGGTGAGCTTGCGGCCGCCGCCGAGATCGACAAAGCCACGGCCGACCGACACGAGGACGCGCCGACCCTTGATGCTGGTCTTCAGATCCGCATCGGTGATCGGCGGCAGGCCAACCACCGGCCGGATGGTGGCATTGCGGACGGTGATGTCGACGGACAAGCCATCCTGCGGAATCGGAGGCCCGTCCTCCTTCAGATTCTCGATCGGCGAATTGGTCGCAATGTCGATACGTTCGATATCGCCACTGTCGAGATTCTCGACCACCCAGTTGCGCACCTTGGTCGCAACGAAAACCGGCCAAACCTTCTTTGCGATGGACGCCGACATCGGCGTCATTGCAACGCCGGCCTTCAGCCGTGGCTCGCCCGAGAAGTCGACGCTGCCGCTGAGATAGGCTGCGATCGGACCACCTGCGATATCTCCCTGCACCAGCTCGATGCGCTTGCGATCGAGGTCGACATTGGCACGCAGCAGGATCTTGTTCAGAACGATCGCCTTCGGATCGGACACCCCATCTGCGAGCACCACCGAGCCGCCCGTCACGATCGCCCGCCAGGGCTCCTGCGGTCCCGTCGGCGCATCGAACCGGCTGATCAGGGTGAACCTGTTGGCGCCGGCGAAAATCTGGAACGGCATCGTCAGGTTGCGGCGCTGCGCATCCCAGTCGAGCGTGACGTCGGCGCGGTCGATGCGGAAATGCCCGCCCACATCTTCCGGGTCGCCGATCAGGCCGGAGCCCGCAATGATCTTGCCCTCGACTATGCGCGGCAGCGAATCCGGTCCGATCTCGGCACGGATCGATCCGGTCAACGGGACATCGGCATGAAACTGTCCGCTGCCGATCCGCGTGGCAAGGAAGAGGTCCTTGGTCGAGACCTGCTTGAGGTCGATGCTGATCAGCCGCCGCTGGACGCCGACCGGCCTGATCGATGCGGCAAGCGACCACGGGCGAGCTTCGTCTTCCGAGCTGAGGCGAATGCTGATGCCCTGCCCCGGACGGTTCACGCTGAAATTGATGTGCTCGAAGAGCCAGTGCTTGTCGGTCCGCAGGTCGTCGACCTTGAGAACCCCGTTCTTCAGACCGATCTCGCCAAGCCCTTGCCCGTCAAAGCCGCGCGTCGAAATCTGGTCGAGCCATGCAATCAGCCCGACAAATCTCTCGGCGCCCGTCGGCTCGGGCGTGGATACCGGTGCTGGAGCGGGCGTCTCCGGTGCGGCCTGGCCCGGCAGTGGCGCGGCCTTCACGATCGCTGGCGTCACGGCGAGCGGGCGCTTCTCGGCGCCGGTCGAGATCGTGACCTGGCCGTCCTCTTCGATTCGAACCGACAGCTCGGCGCCGACAAGGCTCACCCGGCGCGCGCGTATTTCGCCGCGCAGCAGACTGGAGCCGGAAACCGCGACTTCTGCCTTCGGCGCGCTCGCAACGATCACGCCATCGGTGTCGCGAATCTGCATGTCGCGGATCCGGACAGCCGTCCGGCCGGCATCGTCGCGTTCAATCTGGGTGCCGCCGATCGCGACACGGTGAGCCGGCCCGATATTCTGTTGGATAGCGGCGGCCAACCAGGGAGAAACGAAATTGATTTCGATGGGGGCAATGGCGAGCCGGAGCCAGAGGCCCCCGATCAGCATCAGGATGACCGAGACGGCCGCTCCCACCCCGAGGCCGATACGGCGCACGAGCGGACGGCGCGCAAAGCGACGCGCGCGCCAATAGGCGCGCATCGCCTGCGACCGCAGGTCTTTTCCGCACGTGCTGCGGTGTTCCCGAAGGGTGTCTTCGAGATCGCGAAGCGCATGCAACCGAGGTGCCGGTTTGGTCATGCCGGGTCGGACATCCCCTTGTCCGTATCGCCAGCGCCGGTTACGTCGCCAGACCAGTTGACTTGTTTGCCGTGAACGGACCCGTTTGGGCGCCCTCCCGCCTTCGCCCAAAAGCAGGATCGTACGGCCAGATTGAGCCGCCGAAAGCGTCGAAAGGAAGGCATATGGCCGACACGCTGACCGAGGGGAGCAAGGCCCCCAAATTCACCCTCCCGGACGCGAATGGCGTCGAGGTTTCGCTTGCCGATTTCAAGGGCAAGGCGCTGGTCATCTATTTCTACCCCAAGGCGGACACCCCCGGCTGCACTACCGAAGCGATCGATTTTTCGCGGCTTTCGAAGTCGTTTGCAAAGGCCGGTGTTGCGGTGCTGGGCGTATCTGCGGACCCGGTGAAAAAGCTCTGCCGCTTCCGGGACAAGCATGACCTCACCGTGCGCCTTCTCTCCGACGAAAATCACACGATGCTCGAGGCCTACGGGGTCTGGGGAGAGAAGAAGCTTTATGGCCGCACCTTCATGGGCGTGAAGCGAACCACCGTCCTGGTCGGCCCGGACGGGCGAATCGCCAGAGTCTGGCAGAACGTCAAAGTGTCCGGCCATGCGGAAGAAGTCCTTGCGGCGGCAAAGGCATTATAGGTGTCTACCCACGAATGATTTGCGGAAAATTAACTATACGGGACTGAAATCGGCGCTGTTCAGCGTCGGCCCGCCGAGGGGTCTGGCGGGGAGTCTCCATGTCCTACCGGCCGCATTCGCATCATCCCAATTCCCATCATCACCCTGACCAGTGGGCATACGAATATCCCAGGGGTCACCATCCGCAGCCGCACCAGGCACATGCGCCGCAGACCCGCGCGCAGCACCAGACCGCCCAATCGCACGCCCAATCGCAGAAGCAGCAGCGCCGCCGCAGCGGATGGGCTGACTACACCCTCATCCATGGCCGCCGTCAGGTCCGGCTCGGACCGGTGGCGTTCTGGATCGTTGTCGGCAGTCTGGTCGTCATGGCCGGCTGGTCGATTCTGACCGGGACCTATTTCGCTTTCCACGACGATGTCCTGAAGCGCCTGATCGCACGCCAGGCGGAGATGCAATACGCGTATGAAGACCGGATCGCGGAGCTGCGCGCTCAGGTCGATCGCATCGCGAGCCGCCAGTTGCTGGATCAGGAACAATTCGAGCAGAAGCTGGAGGCTCTCGTCCGCAAGCAATCGGTGCTGGAACAGCGCGCGGCGACGCTGAGCTCGCTGCCGGACTACACACCGACCGGATCGATCCCCAAACCCGCGCGCGGCAGCGACGCAAGCAAGGGACCGAACGCGAAGCCCTCCCCGATCAATGACACGGTGATCTTCCGGGCGCCGCCGGATCGCGAGGCCCGGCTTGAATCGCGTACCGTGCCAGCCGTCAATCTGCGCAATTCCGCCAAGACGCGCGGTGGCGTCGAAGGCGCCCTGGCGCGTATGCAGGAATCGCTCGACCGCATAGAAGCAAAGCAGTCGGTCTCGCTCAGCGCCTTGGAGGAGAATTTCGAGTCGCGCGCGCGCCGCATCCGCAGCGTCCTGACCGACCTCGGCATCAATCCCGGCAAGGCCCTGCCGCCTGCGCCTCCCCCGCCTTCGGGAGTTGGCGGACCGTTCGTGCCCGCCAATCTCGCGTCGGATGAAAAATCTTTCGAGCGTCAGCTGTACCGCATTCATGTCTCGCGCTCGCAGGTCGACCGCCTGACGCGCACGCTGCTCGATGTGCCCGTACGCAAACCGGTCAGCGGGGAGATCGACCTGTCGTCGAGCTTCGGTACGCGTGTGGATCCGTTCCTGCGTTCGCCTGCGATGCATACCGGCCTCGACATGCGCGGCGACACCGGTGATCCGGTGCGCGCGACCGCGAATGGAACGGTGACAATCGCCGGCAACAACGGCGGCTACGGCAAGATGATCGAGATCGAACACAAGAACGGATTGGCGACGCGCTACGGCCATCTGTCAGCGATCGACGTGAAGGTCGGACAATCCGTCAAGATTGGCCAGGTCATCGGCAAGATCGGTTCGACCGGCCGCTCCACTGGCCCGCATCTTCATTATGAAACGCGCGTCGATGGTGAAGCTGTCGATCCGCAGAAATATCTGCGTGCCGGAATTCGTCTCGGGCTCAACTAAGTTCCCGATTGTCCGCACTTATCCTCGATCATCGCTCGACATTGCGACGTTTCGTGACTTGACTTCCGCTGTGGATGATTCACGTTACTCATCCTAGCGTGACGAGCACGGAGGTTGTGATGGAACCACCGATGCAGGAAGCCGCGAAGATCGCCGCCTGATCGTTCGGCGGACGGCGTAGCGGCGCCGATAAACACGAGCGGTTTGCCGGCGCGGACCTCAGGGGCAGCATCAGTCGGGCAATGCCCCGCCTTGGTCCGCCCCGGCGATACTTCTCAGAGTTTCACCAGCCGACATTCATCAGCGAAGAAGCGCGCTGGGTGAAGCATCGCAAGTCGGCGCAGAGCTGCGCCAAGCATGCACACGACGCTTCCGCGTCCACACAACGCCTCCGTCACCGCGACGGCAACCTTGCCGCCGCCGGTCAGTCGACGTCTTCCACCTGATCGGGACCGCCGCCGAACGCCTTCTGCGCAAGTGCGGCCGCCATGAACTGGTCGAGATCGCCATCGAGAACGCCGCCGGTATCGGAGGTCGAGACGCCGGTGCGCAGATCCTTCACCATCTGATAGGGCTGCAGGACATACGAGCGGATCTGGTGGCCCCAGCCAATATCGGTCTTGGCGGCATTTTCCGCT
>NZ_DATMRV010000086.1:0-6592 GCF_035565795.1 Pseudorhodoplanes sp. | reverse complement strand
CTCGCCGGTCTCGCGCAGAAATCGACAGCTGAAGCGATGAAGCCGTTACAGGCCAGCGTAAAGAGCGTGTTTGACAAGGCCGCTTGAGCTCTTCCGCTATCCACGCCTCCCCTCTTTGGGGGAGGCGTCGGGCGTAACATCCGCAACCAAATTTTATTTCACAATCTTGCCCGGCCGCAAAATGATCCTCATGCGGGCAGTGAAACTTTGCCATAGCATTTCATTGACCAGAGCCCAGATCGCTCTAACCTTACTGCAGCGCCGATTTGAACGAGCAGCTTGCGGGCGCTTTAAAAATGCAGCTAAAGCGGTCGGGGTAATCGCCCCGTCGCCCACGAGCTGACGGGCAGGTGGTTCCAAAAACCTTCTGCTTTTCATCAACGCGGCCAAGCGCCCTGTCCGGGCGAACGCGGTCGCATGTCTGGAGGTTGCCATGTCTTTCTTTTCTCGTCGCTCGATCCTGGCTTCGGCATTGCTGGTCGGCCTGATGCCGAGCACCGCCCTGCTCGCGCAGGACAAGCCAAAGGAAATCCGTATCGATTGGGCGACTTATAATCCGGTCTCGCTCGTGCTGAAGGAGCAGGGCCTGCTCGAAAAGGAATTCGCCAAGGATGGCATTGCGATCCGCTGGGTGCAGAGCGCAGGCTCCAATAAGGCGCTGGAATTCCTGAACGCCTCTTCGCTCGATTTCGGTTCGACCGCCGGCTCCGCAGCGCTGGTCGCGCGGATTAACGGCAATCCGATCAAGTCGATCTATGTCTATTCGCGTCCGGAATGGACGGCCCTCGTCACCGGCAAGAATTCCAAAATCAGCAAGATCGAGGATCTGAAGGGCAAGCGCGTCGCGGTCACACGCGGCACCGATCCGCATATCTTCCTCGTACGCGCCTTGCATAGCGTGAAGCTCACCGACAAGGACATCACGCCGGTTCTGCTGCAGCATGCCGACGGCAAGGCTGCGCTCATTCGCGGCGACGTCGATGCCTGGGCCGGCCTCGATCCGATGATGGCTGCGGCCGAAATCGAAGACGGCGCGAAGCTGTTCTATCGCAATAAGGACGCCAACACCTGGGGCATCCTGAATGTGCGCGAGCAGTTCCTGAAGCAGCATCCGGACCTCGTGCAGCGCGTGCTGAAGGTTTACGAAGACGCGCGCAAATATTCGCTCGCAAATCCGGATCAGGTGAAGAAGACCTTCATCGCCGTGACGAAGCTTCCGGAAGCGGTCGTCGATCGCCAGCTCAAGGAGCGCACCGAACTGACGCATTCCAAGATCGGGGCGCCGCAACGCGACTCGATTCTTGCCGCCGGGCTCGCGCTTCAGCAGGCCGGCGTGATTCAACCCAGTGTCGATGTGAAAGCGACTGTCGACGCGCTGATCGACACCAGCGTCGCCCTGACGAACTGATCGTCAGGTTTGCCGTTCCCGGGCGGTAACCCTCCCATCCCGTTCGGGAACGGCGCAATCTCTTTGGTGCTCCAGTCTCTGGTGCTTGAGGCGTTGCAAAGTCCGGGCTCGCGATGTCTTCTGTCGAGATGACAATTTCCGTAGCCGACAAGGCTGAAGCGGCCGAGGCGCAGCCTCCGCGCAGCGCGCGTTTGTGGCGGCCGCTTCTTGGCCTTGCGCTTCCGGTCGCGCTCGCGGTCACCTGGGAAATCGTGGTGCGGCTCGGCTGGTCGGACGGGCGCCTCGTGCCACCGCCCTCCGTTATCGGCACGACATTGTGGGAACTCGCGCGCACCGGGGAGCTCTGGCAGCACACCCGCGCGACGCTCCTCCGCGTCGTTGCAGGCTTCGGTCTCGGCGTCGCCGCCGGCACGCTCTTCGGTGCTATCGCAGGCTATTCCGCGCTCACCCGCACCATCATCGATCCGACCCTGCAGGCGCTGCGCGCCATTCCGTCGATCGCATGGGTGCCGCTGTTCATTCTGTGGCTCGGCATTTTCGAAGCATCCAAGATCACGCTGATCGCGGTCGGCGTGTTCTTTCCGGTTTACCTCGGAGTGATGGGCGCCATCCTGTCGGTCGATCGCAAGATCGTTGAAGTCGGGCGCGCCTTCCGTCTCTCGGGGCCGGCTCTGGTCCGTCGCATTCTTCTGCCCGCGGTGCTGCCGGCCTATGTCGTGTCGCTGCGCTCCGGGCTCGGGCTTGGCTGGATGTTCGTTGTAGCCGCCGAATTCATGGGCGCATCGGAAGGCCTCGGCTATCTCCTCATTGACGGCCAGCAGCTCGGCAAGCCGGCCCAGATCGTCGCCGCGATCATCACCTTTGCGGTTCTCGGCAAGACCACCGACTGGATCCTGACCAGCGGAACGGCGCCGTTCCTGCGCTGGGAAGATCGTTTCCACGCGCGCGCCGGGGCCTGACATGCTCGCGATCGCCAACGTCTCCAAAACCTATCCGAACAATGTCCGCGCGCTGGAAGGCGTGACCCTCGACGTCGCGCCGGGCGAGATCGTCGCCATCGTCGGCGGATCGGGCTGTGGCAAGTCCACGCTGCTGCGGGCCATCTCAGGCCTCGACCGGCCGAGCAAGGGCATCATTCATCTCGACGACGAAGTCATCACGCAGCCGCATGAGAAGATCGGCATCGTGTTTCAGGAACCGCGGCTGCTGCCATGGCTGACGGTGGCGGAGAATGTCGGCTTCGGCCTCGCGCATCTTCCCGCATCCGAAAGAAAAGAACGCGTCGCGCGCGCGATCGATCGTGTCGGCCTCGCCGACAAGGCCGGTGTGTGGCCGCGCGAATTGTCCGGCGGCCAGGCGCAGCGCGTGTCGATTGCACGGGCCCTCGTACCGCGGCCGGAAGTGCTGCTGCTCGACGAGCCGTTCTCCGCGCTCGATGCGTTCACGCGCACAGACCTGCAGGATCATCTTCTCGATCTCTGGGCGGATTCGAAGCCGACGCTGCTCCTCGTCACCCATGACGTCGAGGAGGCGATCGTGCTGGCCGACCGCATCATCGTGATGCGCCCGCGCCCCGGCCGCCTGTTCGACGAGATCGGGAACGATCTGCCACGTCCCCGCGACCGGCAATCGGCGGGCTTCGATCATGTGAAGCGGCAGGTTCTGGCCGCACTCGATCGTTCGCTCGGGCGCAATATCAGCGTTGACGAGCGCGAGACCAGCGCCGAAAAAGGCGCCGCGATGTGGTGGTAAACGCCCGCCCATTCCCGGCGGCATCTGAAAGGATCGCAAAATGGACGCGGCCGAATTGCGTGCGCTGCAGGCTCCGATCAAGGAGCGCTACAAGTCCGATGCGGATGCGGCGCTCATCACGCTGAAGGCGAAGGGCACGCTCGACGACACCAATATCGCCTGCAAGGTCGAAACCGGCCGTGCGATCGCTGCGGCAGGTCTGCATCCCGCAACCGGCGGCTCGGGTCTCGAATTGTGCTCCGGCGACATGTTGCTGGAAGCCCTGGTCGCCTGCGCCGGCGTAACGCTGAAGGCGGTCTCGACCGCGCTGGAAATTCCGCTGAAGGCCGGCCGCGTGTTTGCGGAAGGCGATCTCGATTTCCGTGGCACGCTCGGCGTTGCGAAGGATGCGCCGGTCGGCTTCCGCGAAATCCGTCTCACCTTCGAGGTCGAGACCGACGCGCCGCAGGACAAGCTCGATCAGTTGCTGAAGCTCACCGAACGCTATTGCGTGGTCTACCAGACCATCAAGTCCGGCCCCCCGGTCGCGGTGGCGTTGTCGCGCGCGTAAGTTTCCAGACACGTCCAGCCCGCAATCCCCAGCCGCCTCAGCGCGGAAGCTCTGGCGCTGCGCGCTTTTGCCCGCCACACTGGTTTGCCGAAAGCGGAACCGGGAACCGCGCCATGCGCCGCGCCACGATGCGCAGGGCTGTGCGACCCTTCGTTCGCTCTCGCGGCAGAACATGAGTCGATGAATGCACAACCCCGTCTCCGAACCGAGAGCATCGGTTTTCTACACCTACGCGATTCACGATCCGTTCAATCCCGCCTCCATCAAGGGCGATGACTCAGCGAAGGTGGTCATTGTCGGGGCCGGCCCCATCGGAATGACGACGGCGCTTCACCTCGCGCGGTTCGGCATTCCGTCGGTCGTGCTGGAGCAGGAGCTGCAGGTCTCACACGGCAGCCGGGCGCTCGCCCTGACGCGCCGCTCATACGAAATTCTCGAGCAGGCGGGCGTGGTGGATCGCTTTCTGTCCAAGGCGCTGCCCTGGCGCAGCGGCAACTCGTTCTATCGGGACAAGCAGGTCTACCGGATGGAATTGCCGCACGATGACGACGAACGATTCTTTCCAGTCACGAACCTGCAGCAGCAATATATCGAGGAATATCTGGCCGACGCGATTAAAGACAATCCGCTGATTGAACTCCGATGGGGCTGCAAGGTCACGTCGATGGAACAGCAGCCGGACAAGGTGCGCCTGCGCGTCGACACGCCCTTTGGAGAATACACGCTCACGACCGGCTGGCTGATCGCTGCAGACGGCGGCAGGTCGGCCATTCGCAAGGCTCTGAACTTGCGAATGGAGGGGACGTCCTATGTCGGCAATTTCGTCATCGCCGACATCAAGGCCGATCTCCCGTTGCCGACGGAGCGGCTGTGCTACTTCGATCCGGAATGGAGTCCCGGCAACAATGCGCTGATCCATCGCGCGCCGGACAATATCTGGCGATTTGACTTCCGGCTGCCCGAAGGCACGACGGCGGAGCAGGCTCTCGTGCCCGCCTATCTGCACGACAAGATCGAGCGGATCCTCGAGATGATCGGGCATCCCGTCCCGTGGGAGCTGGACTGGGCCACCGTCTATTCGGCGAGCGCACTGACGCTCGGCGAATACATCCATGATCGCGTGATCTTCGTCGGCGATGCCGCGCACGTGCTGCCGATCTTCGGCGTCCGCGGCGCCAATACCGGCTTTCAGGATTGCGAGAACCTCGCCTGGAAGCTCGCCCTCGTCGAAAAGGGCATCGCCAACAGATCGCTGCTCGAAACCTATTCCAGCGAACGGGTGCGCGCGGCGCGTGAGATCTGCGACGAAGCCGGCAAGACCACAAGGTTCATGACGCCGCCGTCGTTCGGCTTCCGGCTGATGCGCGACGCGGTGCTATCGTTGAGCCTCAGCCAGGATTTTCCCCGCGACCTTCTGCACTGGCGCACATCACGGCCGCACGTTTACACGGGCTCGCCTCTCAACAGCTTCCCCGAAGACGATGCGCGCTTCGACGGCGGCGTCGCATGCGGGCAGTCAGCATGCAATGTGAAGCTGGATGACGGCAGCTATCTGCTCAGTCACATGCGGGCGGGATTTCATCTCATCTGCTTCAGCGAGGGCGGAGCCGAGGATCAGGAACTGCCTCGCCTGCTTGCGGCTGCTCGTCAGGCGAACATTCCCGTCGTCACCATCCGCATCAGCCGGTCGTCGCCTCAGGCGAGGCCGGGCGATGCCGACATCGTCCTGCACGACAGCAATGGCAGGATCGCGAAGAAATATGCTGCAATCCCCGGAGCCGCTTATCTGCTGCGCCCCGATCTGCATGTCTGCGCGCGATGGCGGCAGACGAAAGCCGACAAGTTCGACGCCGCCCTGCGCGTTGCATCCGGCCAGAACACCGGGAGCGTCCAATGATACCGAAGGTCATGACCACGGCCGATATCGAGAAGGCGTTCGACCTGATCGCGGAACATGTCGATTCGGTCGAGGAAGGAAAGCGCATGCTGTTTCTCGCCAAAGCATGCCTTTGTCTCGCCAATCTCGTGGGCAACGCCGACAGGGTGCGCGACGTGCTCGATGCCTGCGCGCAGGATCTCTAGCAGGCGACTCAAGCTGCGCGATCATCGCGCCTCCTGAACGCTATGGCCTTGAGCGCCGGTGCTGGCCAGACTGACAAACGCTGACCCTTGAGGACTGCACGATGCGCCGGTTTATCCGCACGGTCATGATCGCGGTCCTCCTTGCGGGCGCGGGCGACGCTGCGCTCGCGCAGACACCCTCCCTTGCGGAGGCCGAAACCGCCTATCGCCAGGGCGATGTCGGCAAGGCGATCGCGATCGCACGCGCGGCGGCGGAGCAATCGGACCCGCAGGCGCAGGCGCTGCTGGCGTTCTATCTCTACACCAAGGTGCCGTCGGAGCCTGCGGAGGCCATCGCCTGGTGGAAGCGCGCCGCCGCGCAGGGCGATGCCGAAGCGCAGTTCATGCTGGCGACGCAATATCTCTACGGCCTCGCGATCCCGGCGGATTACAGCGCGGCCTACACATGGGCGCTGATCGCATCGCAAAGCGCGCGGTTGAGCGAATCCGCGCGCAACGAAGTGCTGAAGCTGATGGCGGAAATCCGAGTGCGGCTGACACCGGACGCGATCAAGGCAGCCCAGGAAGCGGCGCTGGGGTTTCGGGCGAAGCCGGAGCGGTAAAGCGTGCAGGAGGCATCATTGCATCGAGCTTGCACAACCAAGCGCGCTTTTGCATGCTATGGTTGCATCTTTAATGTGGCTATCGTCTATGGTTCAAGTCTCCGACATTCACACAAAGATCCTTAAGCGCGCCAAGAGCGCAGACGACTTCGATCTTTATCGTGCCGGCCTTGAGTGGGATCTGACGGATCCAATTGT
>NZ_DATMRV010000085.1:0-2603 GCF_035565795.1 Pseudorhodoplanes sp. | reverse complement strand
CCACAGGCGCGGCCCAGTCGCCCTGCGGCAGCGCGGCCACCGCAACAGTCGCGTCCAAACCGGCCCGCCCCGAACCGCGGCGGCGCGCGGCCGAACGCGCCCCGCAATCGCGGCGGAAATTGAGGACCACCGCGCACGTGGCTGCCATCAGCCACGTGCGCAGTTGGTCGATACGCCGCACGATGGCGGAGCTGCTGACCTATGATGTCAGACCATCCTCGAAGCAAAATGCCACGCGGCTTTCTTTGGCTGTGGCTTCTGCTCACCGTCATCTGGTTTGCTGCCAATTCGTCACTCGCGATCGAATCGATCCTCAGCGGCGCCGTCATCTCCGCCGTTCTGGCGTGGACTTTCGTTCGACACTTCCCCGCATGGGCAGACATCCGGTTCACGCCTGAACGGCTGATCCATTTCGTCCGCTATACCGGCGTGTTCGCCATTGAAATGGTGTGCGCCAACATCACCATGCTCCGCTACGTCTACGCACCGCGCATCGATATCGATCCCGGCATCGTCACGATCAAAACCAGGCTGAAGACCCCGGTAGGCCGGCTCGCGCTGGCAAACTCGATCGCGTTGACACCGGGATCGCTGGTCGTCGACATGGACGGCGATACGCTGACCGTGCACTGCCTCGACGTGCCGACCACGGATACCGAAGACGCGACGCGCATCATCGCCGGTCCGTTCGAGGACGATCTGGAGAAGGCGTTTGGCTGACACGATCCTCATTCTGGCCGGCGGCCTGATCTTTTTCGCGATCGTGTTCGCAGTCATCCGCCTGATCATCGGACGCACCGTCGTGGACCGCGTTGCAGCAGTCGATCTTCTCACCGTGATTTCGATCTCGATGATCGCGCTCTATGCCCATGTCGGCGGCCGGTTCATCTATCTCGACGTCGCGCTGGTTTACGGCGTCCTGAGCTTCCTCGCCGTGGTCGCGACCGCGCGCTATCTCGAACGCGGGCTCTAGGCGCCATGCTGGAGCTTCTCGTCATTCTCATGTGCGGCGCGATCGCTGTGAGCGCGTTTCTGGCAATCCGCCTCAAGGGCGTGCTTGCGGCCGCCGTAAGCGGTGGCCTTGCAACGCTGTTTGCCGCGGTATGCTACGTGCTGCTCGGCGCTCCCGACGTTGCGATGACCGAGGCCTCGATCGGCTCGGGCCTTTCCACGCTCATCATCCTTTACGCGATCCGCCGAACGACAGGGCTGAGGGAGTGAGCGATGGCCGAGATCGCCGGTAGCATCCTGATCCTCGTCGGCGCGTTCTTTCACTTTTCCGCCGGACTCGGGATGTTGCGCATGCCCGACGTCTTCACGCGCATGCAGGCCGGAACGAAAGCGTCCACGCTCGGCAATGCACTGATCCTGGTCGGCATCGCCGTCTACCATCCGGGCTGGACGCTGAAACTGATCATCCTGATCTATTTCGTCTTCATGACCAATCCGGTGTCCTCGCATGCGCTCGCCCGCGCCGCGATGGCGATCAGGCTGCCGATGGCGCGCAAGAGCGCCGGCGATGACGCGACTGCACCGGACGGCGCGGCCCGCCCGATGAAGGGCGGCGCGTGATGCAACGCATCCTCTCGGCCGGCGCGATCGTTCTGTTTGCACTGGTGCTTGCGACCATCGCAATCGGCTACAGTGAACAGCTGACGCTCCGCCCGCTGGCGGAAAGCTATCTCCGCCTTGTGCCGCAGGACCTCGGCGCGCCGAACGTCGTCACCGGCATCCTGCTCACCTTCCGCGCCTTCGACACGCTTGGCGAGGTCGCCGTCCTGTTCATGGTCGCGGCGGGGGTTGGCCTCGTTCTCAGCGGCAAGGACGCAGCGCAGACCTCCGGACAGGATATCGACGCCAGAACGCCAGCGTCCGAGATCGTTCGGAACGCCACGCAGATCCTTGTCCCGCTGATTTCGATCTTCGCCGCCTACATCATCATGAACGGACACATCTCGGCCGGCGGCGGCTTCCAGGGGGGCGCAGTGATCGCGTCCGCCGTCCTGCTGCTTCTGCTCGCGAATCCTTCACGCGCGCTCAATACGGCTTTCCTCAGCGTTACGGAGTCGCTGGCCGGCGTGTTGTTCGTGCTGGTGGGCATCGGCGGACTGATCTTCGCCGGCGGCTTCCTCAACAACCGCGTCCTCCCGGTCGGGCAGTTCGGCGCCTTCTTCAGCGCGGGAGCGATCCCGGTGTTGTCCGTGCTTCTTGGCATTAAGGTCGGATGCGAGCTCAGCGTCATTCTCGACCGCTTCCGAAGCTGACCGAGCAGACGACATGATCTCCAGCCTCGTCCTCACCACCGGTCTCGTCCTGATGCTGATCGGCCTGTGGGGCGCGCTGACCCACCGCAACATCCTGCGCATCATCATCTCGCTTTCGCTGATCGGTACCGGCACGCACATCCTGATCGTGGCGATCGGCTTTGTCCGCGGCGGCACCGCGCCGATCATCGATCGCGCGCTGACCATCGCCGAAGCGCCCGTGCGCGCCGTCGATCCGGTGCCGTCCGCTCTGGCGGTGACGGCTATCGTGATCGGGCTTGCCGTAACGGCCGTGCTGCTCGCCTACGCGATCCGGCTTTACGACGCGAAGAAGACGCT
>NZ_DATMRV010000084.1:0-1722 GCF_035565795.1 Pseudorhodoplanes sp. | reverse complement strand
CGACCTGATTAAACGCGAGCGCCGTCGTTCGCCCCGAAGCGCGAATGCTAATATAGCAAGTCCGAGGCTCTCGATTGCTGGTACAGCCCTGCATCCGCCCTGGTCGAGAAGCCTCGGCAGGGCGGCCCACGGCAATACCGGGCCCATTGACGCCAGACGTAAGAAGGCCCGCTGCGGTGAGAGGGCCGAACTTAAGCGAAGTATCTGTTGCACCACGTGACTGCGCCGGCGCTGTCCCATATCGACGCGACAATACCGAAAGCTACAGCATCTTCTGCGGCGAGGAGATTTTCAGATTCACGAAGACGCCTGCGGGCTTCTTGTTCACGGAAACCGGCGCCAACGACTGAACGTGGCGCACAGACACGGTGCCGCGATTATTCTGCCGCTTTTCGGGATCCAGCGACAGTCTGAGAGACGAAGGTCGCCGAATTCGCCGCAGAAACGTTATTTTGCGGAGACGCCGGAGCTGAAATCCCGGAAGCGGCTGGCTGGGGCGGGAGGATTCGAACCTCCGAATGCCGGAATCAAAATCCGGTGCCTTACCACTTGGCGACGCCCCAACGGTCTCGGGAAGGGCCCCGTCATAGCGGCGCCTCACCTCTGCCGCAACGTCTAATCGCGGGGGTTCCGCCGCCCGACGTTGACGCTTCTCGCGCCCGGGGCTAGCCGTGAAGGCCGCCTGAAAGCCGCGTCCCGGAGAGAGACCATGTCCTATCGCGCGCCGGTTGCCGACATCGCGTTTGCGCTCCAGCAGGGCGCTGGAATGGCCGATGCGCTGGGGGCCGGTCTCTATGGCGAATTGTCGGCCGACGATGTCGACGCCGTGCTCGCCGAGGCCGGGCGGTTCGCAACGGACGTGATCGCACCGCTCAACAGGCTTGGCGACCAGTTCGGCACCCCCTTCAGGGATGGCCGGGTCACCATGCCGCCCGGCTGGGCGGAGGCCTATCGCGACTGGGCCGCGGCCGGCTGGAACGGCCTTGCCTCACCGGCCGAATGGGGCGGCCAGGGACTCCCGCGGGCGCTCAACGCCGCCTGCATCGAGATGTGGAATGCCGCGTCCATGGCGTTCGGGATTGGTCCGGTTCTGACCATGGCGGGCATCGATGCGCTCGCTTTGCACGGCAATGAAGAGCTGAAAAAGTCCTATCTTCCCAAGCTGATAAGCGGTGAATGGATGGGCACTATGCAACTCACCGAGCCGCAGGCGGGTTCAGATGTGGGGGCGCTCAGAACGCGTGCGGAGCGCGCCGGTGATGGCACCTACCGGATCTTCGGACAAAAGATCTTCATCACCTATGGCGAGCACGAGATGACCGACAACATCATCCATTTCGTGCTGGCGCGCCTGCCCGATGCGCCGCCCGGCACCAAGGGGATATCGCTCTTCCTCGTCCCGAAATTCATGCTCGAAGTAGATGGGAAGCTCGGCAAACGTAATGATGTTCGCGCTCATTCTGTCGAGCACAAGATGGGTATCCATGCGTCCCCCACCTGCACGATGGTCTACGGCGACGAGGGCGGCGCCGTCGGCTACCTGATCGGCAAGGAACATGCCGGCATGGCCTGCATGTTCACGATGATGAACGAGGCGCGGCTTGCGGTCGGCCTGCAGGGCGTCGCGATTGCCGAACGCGCCATGCAGCAGGCGCTGCATTATGCGCGCGAGCGCAAGCAGGGCCGCAGCGACCAGCCGAACGGCCCCTCCTCCGTCGCCAT
>NZ_DATMRV010000083.1:0-6004 GCF_035565795.1 Pseudorhodoplanes sp. | reverse complement strand
AGCGCCCGCAATTCACATTCAGGTTGATTGCAGGCGGCGGCTGATTTCGCGCTTGTGATCGGCAGGAATGTTGACCGGCCCTATAGTGTCACGACCTCGACACCTTTTACCGCTGACCTAAAGTGAGGTCCCGCCGGTGTTGTTCGCCGCCGGGGAGGAGGAATTCGCCCATGTTCGCGCTCGTCCGCGCTGGCCTTCTTGCCGCGCTGTTCGTTTTCGCCTGCGTCCTCTCCATTTCCAGCATCCCGCCAGCCATAGCGCAGAGCCAGACCGCCGATCGGCCGTTCTCGCGCGACGATCTCGACGACGCTGCGGTGCGGCTCGAGGCGCAGATCAAGACCGATTCCGGCCAGGTGACGAAGCCAGTGGCGCAGCTTCGCCGCGAGATGGATGAGGCCTTCAGGAAGAACGATTTCCGAACCGGCCTGCAACTGCTCGGGCAGATCGTCACGGTTGCGCCGGACGATGCAACGAGCTGGCTGCGCCTTGCCCGCAGCGTCTCGCAGATCCGCCCGGCGAATGCCAGGGAGCGTACGCTGCTCCTCGAACGCGCAGCGACCGCCGGCTACATCGCCTATGAGCGCTCCGACGATCCGGCCGAACAGGCCGAAGCGCTGCAGATCATCGGCAACTCGTTCTCCGAACGCCGCGTGTGGCGTCCCGCGCTTGACGCGCTGCGCCACTCGCTCGAATTGCGGGAGGTCGCGACCATTCGCGCGCAATACGAAAAGCTGCGCGAGGAACACGGCTTCCGCCTGCTGGACTACACCGTCGACGCGGACGGAGCTTCGCCGCGCGCCTGCTTCCAGTTCTCGGAAGAGCTGCCGGGCAAGCGGACCGACTTCGCACCGTTCGTTTCAGTGCCGGGCATCGAGCGCCCGGCGATCACTGCGGACGAGAAGCAGCTTTGCGTCGAGGGGCTGAAGCACGGCGAGCGCTACACCATCACGCTGCGGTCCGGTCTGCCCTCGACCGCCGAGCCGCTCGCTCGCGCGGCTGACTTCACCATCTATATCCGCGACCGGCGCCCGCAGGTCCGCTTCACCGGCAAGTCCTATGTCCTGCCGCGCACCGGCCAGCAGGGTATCCCGCTGGTCTCCGTCAACAGCAAGGTGGCAAAGGTCGACGTCTATCGCGTCGGCGATCGCAATCTCATCGACACGGTGCTCGGCAACGATTTCCAGCGCGCGCTGTCGCGCTACGACGCCGAACAGTTGCGTGACGAGCGTGGCCAGCAGGTCTGGACCGGCGAACTCGCGCTCGAATATTCGCTCAACAACGAAGTCACGACCGCATTCCCGATCGACGTGGCGCTCGGAGAGCTGAAGCCGGGCGTCTACGTGATGGTCGCTGCGCCGAAGGATTCCGATCCGGGCGACGACTTCTCCTCGCTCGCCACCCAATGGTTCATCGTGTCCGATCTCGGCCTTGCCGCGTTCTCGGGCAATGACGGCATCCATGCGTCGGTCAACTCGCTCGCCTCGACCGCGCCGATTGCGGGCATCGAGGTGCGCCTGCTGTCGCGCAGCAATGAAGTGCTGGCGATCAAGCGGACCGACGCCAATGGTCAGGTGCAGTTTGAGGCCAATCTCACGCGCGGCGAGGGCGGGCTCTCGCCGGCCCTGATTATCGCGAGTGCGGCGGCCGACTACGCTTTCCTCAGCCTGAAATCGCCGGCATTCGATCTGTCGGATCGCGGCGTTGCTGGCCGCAAGGCGCCGGAGGGGCTCGATGCGTTCGTCTATACCGAGCGCGGCGTGTATCGCACGGGCGAGACGGTCCATATCACCGCGCTGTTGCGCGACGCGGCTTCGGTCGCATCGCTGAACGTGCCGCTCACGCTCGTCGTGGAGCGCCCGGACGGTGTCGAATACCGGCGCACCGTGCTGAAGGACGAAGGGCTCGGCGGCCGCTCGCTGTCGCTTCCGATCGCGCAGACGGCATCGACCGGCACCTGGCGCGTCAAGGCCTTCACCGATCCTAAGCGTCCCGCGATCGGCGAGACCACCTTCATGGTGGAAGACTATGTGCCGGACCGTCTGGAATTCGATCTCGTTTCGCCGACCGGCAAGATTTCGCCCGACGCGCCGGCCGAGATCAAGCTGAGCGGACGCTTCCTCTATGGCGCACCAGCCGCCAATCTCGATGTCGAGGGCGAGATGCTCGTCAGCGCGGCGAAGGAGCGGCCCGGCTTCCCGAATTATCAGTTCGGCACCAACGAGCGCGTCGAGGCGGAGCAGCAGTCGCTGGACAAGCTGGCCGAGACCGATGACGAGGGCAAAGCGACCTTCGAAGTCTCTCTCGACAAGCTGCCGACGACCGAGCGCCTTCTTGAAGCGCGCATCACTGTCCGCCTTGCCGAATCCGGCGGTCGCGCAGTCGAACGCAAGCTGACGCTGCCAGTCACGCCGGCGACCGACATGATCGGCGTGCGTCCATTGTTCAACGGCCGCTCGCTCGGCGAAAGCGACAATGCCGCATTCGACGTGATCATGGTCGATCCCGAGGGCAAGCGCATCGCCAAGGCCGGTCTGCGTTATGAACTGATGCGCATCGAGAGCCGCTACCAATGGTATCGCCAGCACGGTTACTGGAACTACGAGCCGGTCAAGTCCTCGCGCCGCATCGCGGATGGCACGATCGATGTGGTGGCGGACGGGCCCGCGGCACGCATTTCGTTGCCGGTGACCTGGGGCCGCTACCGGCTGGACGTTTCCGATGCGAGTGGACCGATCACACAGGTTTCGTTCGATGCCGGTTTCTATGCCGAAGCCGGCGCCGACACGCCCGACCTTCTGGAGATTGCGCTCGACAAGCCGGAATATCGTGCGGGCGACACCATGAATGTCGCCGTCACGGCCCGCAGCGACGGGCGCGTGACACTGAATGTCGTTGGCGATCGCATGCTGTCGACGGTTGCTGCAGATGTGAAGACCGGTATCAACCAGCTCGCGATCCCGGTCGGCAAGGACTGGGGCAACGGCGCCTATGTGGTCGCGACGCTGCGCCGCCCGCTCGATGCCGCCCAGAAACGCATGCCGGGCCGCGCGATCGGTGTGCAATGGTTCACCCTCAACAAGGCGGCGCGCACGCTTGCCATGGACATGACGCTGCCGCAGGTGATCCGTCCGAACACGACGCTGCGCGTACCGGTGAAGCTGAACGGTCTCGCGCCGGGTGAGGATGCGCGCATCGTCGTTGCTGCCGTCGATGTCGGCATCCTCAATCTGACCAACTACAAGGCGCCGGCGCCGGACGAGTATTTCCTCGGCCAGCGGCGCCTGTCGGCCGAAATGCGCGATCTTTACGGCCAGCTCATCGACGGCATGCAGGGCACGCGCGGTGCGATCCGCACCGGCGGTGACGATGGCGGCGGCGCGATGGAAGGTTCTCCGCCGGCTCAGAAGCCGCTGGCGCTCTATTCCGGCATCGCGCAGGTGAAGCCGGACGGCACCGCCGAGGTCTCGTTCGACATTCCGGCCTTTGCCGGCACCGCCCGCGTGATGGGCGTTGCCTGGAGCCGCGATCGCGTCGGCAAGGCCACGGGCGACGTCATCATCCGTGATCCTGTGGTCGTGACGGCGACGTTGCCGCGCTTCCTCAACACCGGCGACAAGTCCACCCTTCATGTCGATATCGACAATGTCGAAGGGCAGGCGGGCGACTATGCAGTGACACTGACCGCGAAGGCGCCGACCGGCGCCACGGCCAGGGCCGCGAACAAGGTCACGTTGCGCGCCAAGCAGCGCCAGCCGGTGTCGTTCCCGCTCGAAGTCGCTTCGGCCGGGACGGCCACGATCACGCTCAATGTCGAGGGGCCCGGCGGATTCAGGCTCGAACGCGAATATCCGCTGAATGTGCGTCCGGCGAACCAGCTGATGACCCGCCGCACCGTGCGCCAGATCGCGAAGGGCGAAAGCATTACGCTCTCGAACGATCTGTTCGCCGATCTCGTGCCGGGGAGCGGAAGCGTCGCATTGTCGGTCGGTCCTTCGACCTCGCTCGATGCCGCGGCGATCCTGAAAGCGCTCGACCGTTATCCGTTCGGTTGCTCGGAACAGATCACGAGCCGTGCGCTGCCGCTTCTCTATGTCAACGATCTGGCAGCGGCGGCGCAGCTTGCGCTCGACAGCGATGCCGAACAGCGCATCCGGGACTCGATCGACCGGTTGCTGGCGCGGCAGGGATCGAACGGTTCGTTCGGCCTCTGGTCAGTCGGCGGTGACGATCCTTGGCTCGACGCCTATGTCACGGATTTCCTGACACGGGCACGCGAGCGCGGCTTCGTCGTGCCGGATGCCGGCTTCCGTCTGGCGCTCGATCGGCTTCGCAACAATATCGCGACCGCACCCGAGCCGTCGAAAGACGGAGGCCGCGAACTTAGCTATGCGCTCTACGTGCTGGCGCGCAACGGCATGGCGCCGGTCGGCGACCTCCGCTACATCGCCGATACCAAGCTGAATGCGATCGCGACTCCGATCGCGAAGGCGCAGATCGCCGCCGCGCTCGGGCTGCTGGGCGACAAGGCGCGGGCGGATCGCGTGTATCAGGCTGCGCTCGATCAATTGTCGCCGCAGCCTAAGCTCGAATTCGGGCGGCAGGATTACGGCTCGGCGCTGCGTGACTCCGCTGCGCTGGTGACTCTTGCCTCCGAAAGCAGCGCTCCGCGTCCGACGATTGCGGCCGCCGTCTCTCGGGTCGAGGCGGCGCGGCAGCTCTCGGCCTATACCTCGACGCAGGAGAATGCGTGGCTCGTGCTCGCCGCGCGCGCGATTGCGAAGGATGCGGCCGGACTTGCGATGACTGTCAACGGGGCCGCCCGGCAGGGCGCTCTCTATCGCAGCGTCAACGCTGCTGCGCTGCAGACGACGCCGCTTCGTATCGGCAACAACGGAGAAGAGACGCTGCAGGCGGTGGTGTCGGTCACCGGCGCGCCGATCGTACCGGAGCCGGCCGCCGAAAGCGGGTTCAAGATCGAGCGCAACTATTTCACGCTCGACGGGCAGCCGGTCGATATCGCGAAGGCGAAGCAGAACGAGCGCTATGCGGTGGTTCTTAAGATCACCGAAGGCCAGCCGCAATTCGGACGGATCATCGTCGCCGATTATCTGCCGGCCGGCTTCGAGATCGACAATCCGCGCCTGGTGTCGTCGGGCGACACCGGCACGCTCGGCTGGATCGAACTCGCCAAGACGCCGGAGCATGCCGAATTCCGTGACGATCGCTTCTCGGCTGCGTTCAACCGGACCAGCCAGGACGCCGCGATCTTCACGGTGGCGTATGTGGTGCGCGCCGTTGCGCCGGGCACATACACGCATCCGCAGGCCTTCGTGGAAGACATGTATCGTCCCGACCGGTTCGGCCGTACGGCGACGGGCAAGGTCGAGGTGACGGCCGCCAAATGAGACGGCACCCGGCGATAGCGTTGGGTTTGGCGGGCGCGCTCCTTGCCGGAGGCGTGCTTGCCTTCGGCTTGTGGGTGCGGTCACTGCCTCCGCTGCCGCGCGCCGACGCGCTGCCCTATTCGGTCGAAGTGGTCGACCGCGATGGGCGGCTGCTGCGGCCCTATGCCACCGACGAAGGCCGATGGCGTCTGAAAGCCGAGGTCGAGGATGTCGATCCGCGTTACCTCGCCATGCTGATCGCGTACGAGGACAAGCGGTTTCGGACGCATCATGGCGTCGATCCCGCCGCCATGATGCGCGCGGCCTGGCAATGGCTGATCCATCGCGAGATCGTGTCGGGCGCGTCGACCATCACCATGCAGGTCGCGCGTTTGCTTGAGCCGCGGACCGAACGCACATTGAGTGCAAAGCTGCGCCAGATGGTGCGCGCTATCCAGCTCGAAGGCGCGATGAGCAAGGATGACATCCTCGCGCTCTATCTTTCGCTGGCACCCTATGGCGGCAATCTAGAAGGTACGCGCGCGGCCTCGCTCGCCTATTTCGGCAAGGAGCCGAAGCGGCTGTCGCGCACCGAGGCCGCGCTGCTGGTGGCGCTGCCG
>NZ_DATMRV010000082.1:0-7753 GCF_035565795.1 Pseudorhodoplanes sp. | reverse complement strand
GTTCAACATGAAGATGGTGAAAAGCCTTCTCCTCGGCTCCGCAGCCGGTTTGATCGCGGTAGCAGGAGCACAGGCGGCTGATCTGCCCGTAAAGGCCAAAGCGGTTGAATACGTGAAGATCTGTAGCCTGTACGGCGTCGGCTACTATTATATCCCAGGCACCGATACCTGCATCAAGATCGGCGGCTATGTCCGTTGGGAAGGGTATCACAACGCCCCGACCGGCAATTATCCCAACCACACCACAGCCGGTTCGTTCGATCGCGGCACCAACACGTTCGCGATGCAGGCCCGCTTCCGTCTGACCACGGACGTGCGCACCCAGACCGAATACGGCACCCTGCGCTCGTACTTCGCCTTCGGCGTCAACACGCTGAACGGCAATACCGGCGCTGATGCGACGGCGCCTGCCCTGGCGATGGAGCGTGCGTTCATCCAGTTCGCTGGCTTCACGATCGGCCGCTCGGATACGTTCTTCGCTTTCTATAACGGCGCCGCCTACGGCCTCGTGCCGCTCCGGTTCGACGGCTCGACCGGCCCCGGCGGTCTGAACGTATTCGCCTACACCTGGCAGTTCGGCAACGGCCTGTCAGCCAGCATCTCGCTGGAAGATGGGATCCAGATGGGCGCGCCGGTCATCGACCTCAATACGTCGGTCTCGGCGATTCCGCCTTTGGGAGCCCCCGGGGGTGGTCTTCCTGCGGCTTTAGGTTTTGGGACACAAACGGGTGACGACAGGATTGGTTCGTTTGTACCGAACATCGTCGCTAACCTGCGCGTCGACCAGGCTTGGGGTTCGGCCCAGATCATGGGTGCCTTGCACGAGGTAGGCGGCCGCTATAATCGAGGCATCCCAGGTGGCTGCACTCCCTCCAACTTTACAGGCTGTCCCCATCCGGACAATGAGTGGGGTTGGGCAGTCGGTGGCGGCCTGACCCTGAAGATGCCTTGGGATGCCAAGGACACCCTGTCGGGCGTCATCGCGTATTCTGAAGGTGCCGGTGCTTATGTCGCCTCCCTGCAGAACAACAACTTCATTCACAAGCAGGGCATAGCGATCGGTCAGTTCACGGACGGCGTGTTCGCAAGGCCGGGTCACATCCCCGGCTACGATGGGAGTGTTGAGCTAACCAAGACTTGGGGCGGCACGATTGCGTTCGAGCATTACTGGACGCCGAGCCTGCGTACCGCGTGGGTCGCCGGCTACATGAGCGTGGAGTACAGCGACACCGCCAAGGCAATCATGGCCGCTGCTCACCAGCAGGTACCTGCTGCCTTTGGTGCCTGCGGCGGTGCATTGTTCGGCGCAGCTACGCTGACAAATGTCACCAACTGTAACCCGGACTGGTCGTCGTATCGCCTGGCGTCCCGGACCATGTGGAACCCGGTGGCGAACCTCGATGTCGGCCTCGAAGTGGCTTACACCAAGGTCAACACAGCCTATGCCGGTGCGGCAATTCTCCAATTCCCGGTCCAAAACGTTGCCACCGGCACCTATAACATCGAGGACCAGAGCTTCTGGACCGCTACCGTCCGCGTGCAGCGCAGCTTCTGGCCGTGATCTGACGATCATTGCCTGATCTGAAAGGGACCCCCGGCCGAAAGGCCGGGGGTTCTGCTTTTTGGGGCCTGCATCGCGACGAACGGGTGCTGGGCAAGCGTGCGGGAAAAGGGCCACTGCCGCAAATGAGCCGCCGCCCGCATCATGCTCTCCGGCCCGGTAAGAAGTCCTCGCGGGCGTCCCTGATAGTCCGAGCGCCCTGATAGTCCGCGCAGTCTTATTTTGCGGCGTAGCTCCTGCCGCGTTCGACGTCACTTCCCTGTGACCTCCGCCGAAACGCCGACGAAACCTTATAAGCTCGCGGCCGTCATCATGGATCGGACGCGCCAACGCACCGTCCAGCATCGCATGTCAGTCCGGCACGGAACGGCGCCATGCCCAAGGGAGAGCACGATGAATCGACGAGAAAGCCTCAAGCTCCTTGCCGGCGCTGCGGGAGCCGTCGCGACCGGCGGGCTGATCGGCCGCCCGGCGCTGGCCCAGACCGCGCCCGCCCAGCCGTCCGGCCCCTACAAGCTACCGCCGCTTGGCTATGCCTACGAGGCGCTTGAACCGAATATCGACGCGCAGACCATGACCATCCACCACCAGCGTCATCACGGCGCCTATGTGAACGCCCTCAACGGTCTCGTCGGTAAGTATCCGGAACTTGCCAACGCGAGCGTCGTTTCGGCCCCGGAGACGCTGCTGAGCGATCTGGCGAAGGTGCCGCTCGACGTCCGCACGCCGGTCCGGAACAATCTTGGCGGCCACTGGAATCACACGTTCTTCTGGGAGCTGATGACTCCCGGCGGGGCGAAAGAGCCGGCAGGCGATCTCAAGGCCGCGATCGAGCGCGACTTCAAGTCCGGCAACGAGATGATGGACAAGCTGAATGCCGCCGGCCTCGGCCGTTTCGGGTCGGGCTGGGCGTGGCTGGTCGTCACCAAGGACAAGAAGCTGGACGTGGTCAACACGCCCTATCAGGACACGCCGCACATGGAACTGGCCGCGAAGCCCGTCGTCGGCGTCGATGTGTGGGAGCACGCCTATTATCTGAAGTACCAGAACCGCCGCGGCGACTATCTCAAGGCCTGGTGGAACACCGTGAACTGGGACAAGGCTTCGGAGAACTACAAGAAGGCAATGGCCTGATCGTTCGGCCGCTGACCGTTAGCGGTAACACGCGTCGTCCTCGACCCGCGACAGCGTTAAGCGCGCCGCGGGTCAGCCTTTGGCGCGCATCAGACGGCCGCGCTCGCGGTCCCAGCTTCGCTTTTTCAGGGTGTCGCGCTTGTCGTGCAGCTTCTTGCCGCGCGCGAGCGCGATCTCGACTTTGGCGCGTCCCTGCGCATTGAAATAGATCTTCAGCGGGACCACCGTGAAGCCCTGACGCTCCACCGCGCCGATCAGCTTGTTGATCTGGCGCTTGTGCAGCAGCAGCTTTCGCGGCCGCTTGGGCGAGTGATTGTCCCGGCCGGCCTGCAGATATTCAGGAATGGTGGCGTTGATCAGCCAGATCTCGCCGTCGCGCGAATCCGCATACGATTCCGCAATCGTCGCCTTGCCTGCGCGCAACGATTTGACCTCGCTGCCGGTCAGTGCAACCCCGGCCTCGAACGTTTCGCCGACCTCGTAATTGAAACGCGCCTTACGGTTGTCAGCGACCACCTTGAGCGGGCGCTCTTTCGCCACGGCCATTCGGATGCTTGCGCCGGCTAGTTCAACAATCCGGCATGGACCATCGCGCTGCGGATCGCGGCTTTCGTGCCCGCGGTAACGGGCAACAGCGGCAGACGCACCTCTTCATTGCCGCGGCCAAGCAACGACAAACCGCACTTCGCGCCGGCAAGGCCGGGCTCCATGAAGATCGCGTGATGCAACGGCACAAGACGGTCCTGCACTTTCAGACCCGCCTCGTAGTCGCCTCCGAGCGTCGTGTCCTGCAGCTGCTTACAAAGCGCCGGCGCAACGTTGGACACCACCGAGATACAGCCGTGCCCGCCGGCGGCATTGAACGCGAGCGCCGTCATGTCCTCGCCCGACAGCTGGATGAATTCGTCTCCCATCGCCTGGCGCTGCAACGACACGCGCGCGAGATTGCCCGTGGCATCCTTCACGCCCGCGATGTTCTTCAGCTCGAACAGGCGCTTCATCGTATCGACCGACATGTCCACCACAGAACGCGGCGGGATGTTGTAGATGATGATCGGAATCCCGATGGCATCGTTCACGGCCTTGAAGTGGTGAACCATGCCTTCCTGGGTCGGCTTGTTGTAATAGGGCGTGACCACCAGCACCGCGTCGGCTCCGGCCTTCTCGGCGTGTTTGGCGAGTGCGACCGCTTCCGAGGTCGCGTTGGATCCGGCCCCCGCGATCACCGGGACGCGCCCCCTGGCCTGATCGATGCACCACTCCACGACCTTGTGATGCTCCGGATGCGACAGCGTCGGGCTCTCTCCGGTCGTCCCGCAAGGGACAAGCCCGTCGGTGCCCTCGGCGATCTGCCACTCCACAAGGTCGCGAAAGGCCTTTTCGTCGAGCTGCCCGTCGCGGAAGGGCGTCACCAGCGCGGTGAAGGAGCCCCGGAATTTTCCGTTTGCTGTCATGTCTCGATCCCGGACCACTAACCTTCGGGCGCAAATAATGGAATTCTCTCGCCGCGGAAGCCCGATAGCGGCGACAGGCCGATCAATAGCGGGTCACCTGCCGGCTTGAAAGCGAATGTTCTTGAAGAACGCCATTGGCGGGCGTGATGCCGTGCCGCGGTCTCGCCGCTTTCCGATGGCAGTGACGCAAGACCGAAGGTAAACGGTTCCTCAGTATTTTCAATGCAATAGCAATGAAGAACCACCCGATTCGGACATCGAGGGCTTCGATTTGACACGCAAAGGCTCGTTCACGGCCGCCATGGCCGGGTTTGCAGCATTGTTGGCTGCTGCCGCCGTGGTTCAGGCGGCGCCGAAGCCGAAGGCCGACAACACGGCGGCGACATCAAAAGGTCAGTCCGGCAGCGACAAGAAAGCCAGCGCGAAAAAGGACACCGAGAAGAAGGCGGCTGCAAAGAAGGCTGACGCCAAGAAAGGGACGGACGCCAGGAAGACCGCTTCCAAGGCGCCGGTTCCGCTGCCGAAGCGCCGCCCCGCCGAAAGTGCGACCGCCGCGGGCGCCTTCCCGACCCCGATCGGTACCGCGCCGATCCTGCCAGCGACCCTCAACTCACCGGACTCCTCGACGGCCTCGACCATCGTTCCGCAACGGCAGGCGGCATTGACCCCGCCGTCGGTTCACGTGCCGGCAACGCTGGTGCCGTCTGCGCCCATTTCGGCCGACACCCTCGCCGCGGTGAAGAAGGCGGTTGAGCTGACGCGGCGTGGCCGAAACAGCGAAGCCACAGCCGTTGCAGGCACCGTAACGGATCCGGTCGCTGCGAAACTGATCGATTGGCTCGTGCTGCGGGCCGAGAACGACGATTTCGACTTCCAGCGCTATGCCGGCTTCGCCACCGAAAATCCCGGCTGGCCGAACATCAATCAGTTCCGCCGCAAAGCCGAGGCCGCGCTCTTCCAGAACGGCGTGAATGACGCAGTGATCCGGCGCTATTTCGCGACCACCAAGCCGCTCACGGCGAAGGGACGGCTCGCCTATGCCCGCGCATTGCTGGCGCAGGGCGATCGCGCGCAGGCGCAGCAGCTCGTCCGCGAGACGTGGCGAACCGATGCGTTGGGCGCCGACCTCGAGCGACAGACGCTCGATGCCTTCGGCTCGCTTCTGAGCGGCGGCGACCACAAGGCACGGATGGATCGCCGGTTGTATGCGGAGGATTCCGATGCGGCGCTGCGGGCAGCGCAGCGACTGGGGCCCTCACAGGTCGCGATCGTCAAGGCGTATGCGGCGGTCGATGACAAGTCCTCGAAGGCCAAGGCCCTTCTTGATGCTGTGCCCCCGGATGTGCGTGGCGACCCGGCCTATCTGCTCGCACGCGCGCGCCACTTGAGACGAACCGACCAGATCGATGAAGCGGCGAAAGTGATGCTGGCGGCGTCCAGCGCTTCGCATGCGGTCCACGATCCCGACGAATGGTGGGAAGAACGTCGTTTGCTTGCACGCAAACTGCTCGATGCCGGCGAGGCCCGCACGGCATTCCGAATCGCACGTGACGCGGCAACGCCGGAAAAGGAAGGCGGGCGGGTCGAACACTTGTTTACAGCGGGCTGGATTGCGCTCCGCTTCCTGCACGATCCGGCGACCGCAAAGCCGTTGTTTGCCGGGGCCATCAGGGTCGCCGAACATCCGGCCTCGCAGTCTCGCGGTCACTATTGGTATGCGCGCGCCTGCGAAGCGCTCGGTCAGACCAGTGAGGCCCGCACCCATTACGAGCGCGCCGCGCGCTTCTCCAGCACGTATTACGGACAGATCGCGCATGCACGGCTTGGCGGCTCTGAGTTGCGCCTCCCGCCGCCGCCGGCGGGACATCCGCAGGGGCATCGGCTCGAGATCGTACGGGCGATGGAAATGCTCTACGCGATCGACGAGCGTGACCTTGTCGCTTCGGCGGCGGCCGACATGGCTGACCGCGCCGTCGATCCGGCCGGCCTCGCTGCGCTCGGCGCGCTTGCAGAACGGAAGGCTGATGCGCGCACACTCGTGCTTCTCGGCCGCACGGCGGTGAACCGTGGCCTGCCGTTCGAATATTACGCCTATCCGACCGCCGGACTGCCGAAATTCAGCCCGATCGGTCCGCCGGTCGAGCCGCATGTGGCGTACGCCATCGCGCGGCAGGAAAGCGGCTTCAACCCGCGTGCACGCTCCGGCGCCAATGCGCAGGGACTGATGCAGGTGCTTCCGGGGACTGCGAAGCTGGTCGCCAAGCGCAACGGCATCGCGTTCGATCCGAAGAAGCTGTACGACCCGGTCTACAACGTGCAGATCGGCGCTGCGGAGCTGGGACATGCGATCGAGAACTATCGCGGGTCCTACATCCTGACCTTCGTTGCCTATAACGCAGGTCCCGGCCGTGTCCGCGAATGGATCGAACGCTTCGGCGACCCACGCGATCCCAAGATCGATCCGATCGACTGGGTCGAGCGCATTCCGTTCTCGGAGACGCGGAATTACGTGCAACGCGTGATGGAGAACATGCAGGTCTACCGGGTGCGATTCGGCGCGTCACCGAAGCTGATGATCGAGGCCGACCTCCGGAGGGGGATGGCGGCGAACTGAGACCGGCTTGCCGCGCGCGGGACGGATCGTACACTGCCCGCATGCCAGGCCGCGGTTCAGTCGATGTCCAAAGCCGCTTCTTCGCGGCTCCGGACGGTCTCTCGCTCCATGTGCGCTGCTATGAGCCGGAAGGTGCGTTGCGCCTCCCGGTGCTCTGCCTGCCCGGCCTGACCCGCAACGAAGCCGATTTCGAGCCGCTGGCGCGGTATCTCTCGGCCGATAGCGACCGTCCCCGCCGTGTGTACGCGCTCGATTCCAGGGGCCGTGGGCGTTCGGCCTACGATCCGGACTGGCGCAACTACAATCCCGCGATCGAACTCGCAGACGTCGTGGCCGTGGCCGCCGCGCTTGATCTGGGACGCGCCATCTTTGTCGGGACGTCGCGCGGCGGCATTCTCACCATGCTGATGGCTGCCGTTAAGCCCTCGATGATCGCGGGGGCGGTTCTCAACGACATCGGTCCGGTGATCGAACCCGCCGGCCTGATGCGCATCAAGGGCTATGCCGGCCGGATGCAGCGCCCTAACGATCTCCAGCACGGTGCGGCAATGCTGCGGGACCTGTTCGGCACGCAATTTCCCAATCTGACCGAATCGGATTGGCTGGCCTGGGCTACTCGGAACTGGCGCGAGGACCGCGACGGTCTCCTCCCACGTTACGACCAGGCACTGGCGGAAACGCTGAAGGATCTGAGGCCAGATCAACCGATGCCGGACCTCTGGCCGCAGTTCGAGGCACTGCCGCAGGTTCCGCTGATGGTGGTGCGCGGCATGCTGTCGGACATCCTGTCGGCGGACACGCTGCGCGCGATGCAGGGACGAAGGGCAGATCTGCAGGTTGTCGAGGTGAGTGATCAAGGACACGCGCCCCTGCTCGCCGAGCCCGTGATCATGGAGCAGATCGCGGAGTTCATGCAGCGCTGTGACGACCGCGCTTCGCAGGGCTGACCGCGCGCTTTCGCAGATTGCAGACCCAATAAACAAAACCCCC
>NZ_DATMRV010000081.1:0-6080 GCF_035565795.1 Pseudorhodoplanes sp. | reverse complement strand
GTCGTGTCGCCCGCGAGCTTACCGATCTGATCAGCCGTCGCGGCAAGCCGGACATGATCGTTTCGGATCACGGCACCGAGTTCACGTCGAACGCCATCCTTGCCTGGTCGAAAGATCATCGAGTCGAGTGGCATTACATCGCGCCAGGCAAACCCATGCAGAATGGCTATGTGGAGAGCTTCAACGGTCGGATGCGGGACGAGCTGCTGAACGAGAGCCTGTTCTTCGGCATCGACCATGCGCGCAGCGCCATCGCTGAATGGAGGCAGGACTTCAACACCGCGCGACCGCATTCCTCGCTCGGATACCAAACCCCGGCAGCCTTTGCCGAAACTCTCACCGCAACCGGCTCCGACGCTTCGCTCGATAAGGGCTTCGCGTCTCCACCGGTTGCTCAACCCGCGCCCTACGGCGTAACAGAAACGGCCGAGGCTCTAATCGCCGCTGGATGACAGTTCAGTGGCAGGTCAGTTACACTAGGAATGCGTGATCGGCGCCGCAGTCTACCATCTCATTTTGCGCAAGCGGAGCGGCAAGCGGGATCTTATCAGCATGCCTGCGCACCCTTTTGCCTCACTCGACGTCTGTCTATCCCTGGGATGAACTCCTGGAGACTTTCCTGCGATAGGTCTCCCTTCGGACCGACGGCGTCTGTCGACGTGGCTGGTGAGGCAGTTTGCTGGCACCCGTCGCGGGCTTGTCGTTGGACCCAGCAAGCAAGCGCAGGCCGTTGAGAACAACCAGAACCGTACCACCCTCGTGGCCAATAACAGCGAGGGGCAATGGCAAGTCAAAGAACAGGCCGCCCGTCACCAGAACGGCCATGGCGATGAGCGCGAAGGCAAGGTTCTGCTTGATGATACGGGCGGTGCGCTTTGCAAGGCGCTGCGCTTCGGCGAGCTTGGTCATGTCTTCGGACAGGAGCGCAACGTCTGCTGCTTGCAAAGCCACGTCGGAACCTGCCGCACCCATGGCAATGCCGACATCGGCCCGCGCAAGGGCAGCCGCATCGTTCACGCCATCGCCTACGAAGGCTACCTTGCCGGTGGCGGCAAGTTCGCCGACCATGCGCACCTTGTCTTCCGGCAGCATGTCGGCGTGGATTTCCTCGGTGCGCAGGCCGAGTTCCTCGCCGATCCGCAGCGCGACGGGACGGCGATCGCCGGTCATCATGACAATCCGGCTCACGCCACCGGCGCGCAAGGACGCGAGCGCGTCCGGTGATGTGGCACGAGCCTGATCGGCAACGGTAATCGCTCCGAGGACGCTTGTGCCCTTGCCAAGGTAGATGACTGTTTGCGTATCCGCAGCAAGCGCTGCGAGCGCAGGATGGTCGATCGCGGCTGACATCTGTGCGGCAAGACGCGGATTGCCGGCCCAGACCTGTCCGCCATCATAATCGCCGACGATGCCGGCGCTTGGGCGGGTGACGACGTTGGCGACCGTGACAGGCCGAATCGAGCGGTCAGCTGCCTCGCGCCGGATCGCAGCCGCGCTGTGGTGCTCCGAATGCGCCTCAAGACCCGCAAGCAGCGCGAGAAAAGCTTCTTCGTTTCCATCAAGCGCCACCACCTGATTGACTGCGGCCTTGCCGGTCGTGAGCGTGCCGGTCTTGTCGAAGGCGAATGTGTCGACGGTTGCGAGTGTTTCGAGCGCGGCGCCACCCTTGAACAACACGCCGCGCCGGGCAGCGGCCGACAGCGCCGACAGGATTGCTGCAGGAACGGAGATCACGACGGCGCAAGGGCTGGCGGCAACCAGCAGGGTCGCGGATTTGTAGAGTGCGCTCTCCCAGTCGCGTCCGAGCCAGTAGAAGACCGCAAAGGCGAGTGCAGCGGCGATCAAGACGCCCACCGTGTAACGCTGGCCGAACCACGCGCTGAAACGCTCGGACGGAGCCTTTGCGGCCTGTGCTTCCGTCACCAACTGGATCATGCGGGCGACGGTGCTTTCTTCGACCGGCTTGGTGATTGCAACTTCGAGCACGCCATCGAGGTTCACGGTCGCCTCGAACACCTGCGCGCCGGGGTCCTTGCTGACAGGAATGGACTCGCCCGTGATGCTGGCGTCATCGAGCGATCCCCTGCCGCCGACGATGATGCCATCAGCTGGAACGCGCGCGCCCGGCCGCAGCACGACCACGTCGTTGACGCGCAGGTTGCCCGCCGGAACCTCTTCCACTTCGCCATCCGGGCGCTTGAGCAGCGCGGTCTCGGGGCGCAGCGCCATGAGCGACTCGACTGCGCGCCGAGCGCGGCCAAGAGCCTGCGCTTCGAGCGTCGTGGAGACGCTGAAAAGGGTCAGGAGCACCGCGCCTTCAAACGGCGCGCCGACGGCTGCTGCGGCAACGGCAGCGACGACCATCAGAAGGTCGATGTCGAGCACCCGCTCGCGCCATAAGGTCTCAAGCGCGCGCCAGGCGGTCGGAAGACCGCCAGCGAGATAGACAACGGCAAGCCCGACGGCAGACATGAACGCAGCGATATCACCCTCGAGCGGCCAGAGGGCCGCGACGGCGAGCACCATGCCCACGACCGCTATCCCGGTGAGAATGGTGGGTAAGTCGAATGTGAATCTCGTCCGCATGCCCTGCTCCCTGCGCATTCAAATGCATAGCGCATTAGTTGCAATTATACTATTGCAATTTTTTGCAATCATATTTACCTGATCGTCATCCAACACGCAGCGAATGAGAAAGCCAGCGATGAAACAGGTTTCCGACAAGCTTTTCGTGTCGCCACAGGTAACGCGGGCGGAATTGATGCAGGCACAGGCCGCAGGGATTGCCGCGATCGTCAACAACCGGCCGGACGGCGAAGAGCCAGGCCAGCCGAGCGCTGCATCCAATGCCGCAATCGCAGCCGAGCTTGAGCTTGGCTACACCCATATTCCAGTCGCCCCGGGCCAGTATTCGCTTGAGCAGGTTCGCGCGCTTCAGGCCGCAATTGCCGCTGCCGAGGGCCCGGTGCTGGCGCACTGCAAGACGGGCACGCGCTCGGCCAGCCTCTATGCCATCGGCGAAGTCCTCGATGGTCGGATGACGAAGGAAGATGTGACGGCATTGGGCCAGTCCATCGGTCTCGATCTTTCCGGCGCCGTCCGTTGGCTCGACGCCAACGCTTCCAATTGATTGATCTATTTTTGGAGTAACTTGTTCATGAGCACGTCCAAGCCAATCGTGAAGGGCTTCTTCGAGCCGCGTACCTTTTCCATTCAGTACGTCGTGGCCGATCCCGAAACGAAGAAGTGCGCGATCATCGATCCGGTCCTCGACTTCGACGAAAAGTCGGGCGCAACGACCACGTCGAGCGCCGACGAAATCCTCGCTTACGTGAAGGCGGAAGGCTACGAGATCGAGTGGATCCTCGACACGCATCCGCATGCCGACCATTTTTCGGCAGCGAGCTACCTCAACAAGGTGACGGGCGCTCCGACCGCAATTGGCGAGAAGGTGACCGAGGTCCAGAAGCTGTGGAAGAGCATCTACAACTGGCCGGAATTTCGTGCGGACGGGTCGCAGTGGGATCGTCTGTTTGCTGAAGGCGACACGTTCAAGGTCGGCAACATTCCAGCGCGCGTGCTCTTCTCTCCGGGCCACACGCTCGCCTCCATCACCTATGTGATCGGCGATGCGGCCTTTGTTCACGACACGCTGTTCATGCCGGATTCCGGCACCGCACGGGCCGACTTTCCGGGCGGCAGCGCGACGCGGCTCTACAATTCGATCATGGAGATCCTGTCCCTGCCGGATGAGACGCGCATCTTCACCGGCCACGACTATCAGCCGGGCGGGCGCGAGCCGCTGTGGGAATCGACCGTGGCCGAGCAGAAGGCGAAGAACACGCACATGTCGAAATGTGCCACCGAGGCTGAGTTCGTCGCCGTGCGCACCGCGCGCGACAAGACACTGGCCATGCCGAAGCTTATCTTGCACGCGCTGCAGGTGAACATGAATGGCGGTCGGCTGCCAGAGCCAGAGGCCAATGGCAAGCGGTACCTGAAGTTCCCGCTTGATGCGCTTGAAGGCGTGACATGGGACGACCGATGACCAGGGACCTTTCGCCAAGTACGGCTGATCTTGTCGCCAATGCTGGAGAGGCAGCGGGCTTCATCAAGAAATTCGCCCACCCCTCTCGGCTGATGATCGTCTGCGCGCTCGTTGATGGCGAACGCTCGGTGCGCGATCTCGAAGACACGCTTGGCATTCGCCAGCCGGGCCTGTCGCAACAGATCGCCGAACTGCGCGATGCGGGCCTGATCGTCGGGCGCAAGGAATCGAAGAACATATTCTATCGCCTCGCCGATGGGCGGGTGAAGGAATTCATCGAACAGATGCACCGGATGTTCTGCGCGCCGCAGCCATCCGGCGATGGAGACAACAATGACTGAATTCACCCCCTGGGCATCGCTGATCGGCGGTACCATGATCGGCCTGTCGGCCGTGCTCCTGATGCTTTGGGAGGGCCGTATCGCCGGCATTTCCGGCATCGCGGGACGGTTGCTCCCGCCCTACCGCGACGGCGCATTCCTGTCGCGTCTCGGCTTCATCGGCGGCATAGTCGCAGCACCGCTTCTCATCTCGCTGGCCAGCGGAACGCCGGTTTCGCAGACGATTTCGTCCAATGTTCCGCTGATGGTCGTTGCAGGCCTTCTCGTCGGCTTCGGTTCCGTCTGGGGCAACGGCTGCACGTCAGGCCATGGCGTGTGCGGGCTTTCGCGCCTGTCGGCGCGTTCGATGGTGGCAACCGCAACCTTCATGGCGACGGCTTTCATCACCGTCTTCGTCGTCCGTCACGTCATTGGAGGCTAACCAGATGTCGTTCCTCGTCAATCTCGCCCTCGGGCTTCTGTTCGGCACAGGCCTCGTCGTCTCGGGCATGGCCGATCCAGCAAAGGTTCTGAACTTCCTCGACATCTTCGGCACGTGGGACCCGTCGCTTGCCTTCGTGATGGGCGGCGCTGTGGTCGTCGCCTTCATCGGCTATCGCCTCGTGTTGCGCCGCGATGCACCGATAATTGGCAAGACGTTCCACCTACCGACGCGCCAAGACATTGACGCGCGCGTTGTCGCTGGTCCGGCCATCTTCGGCATCGGCTGGGGACTTTGCGGCTTCTGCCCTGGTCCTGCGCTCGCCGCAATCGGCCTTGGTGCAACTGGCACGCTGGCTTTCGTCCCGGCCATGATCGCCGGCATGTGGGCAGCGCGCCTACTTGCCGAAAAACGCGCATAACTCCTTCGCGTAACGCAGAGAGATATCCACCATGACACGGCTGGCACGCGCCTTGCCGATCCTAGACTGGGGTCGGCACTACCAGCGCTCGACATTCACCAATGACATGGTCGCCGCGGTAATCGTCACGATCATGCTGATTCCGCAGTCGCTGGCTTATGCGATGCTGGCAGGCCTGCCGGCAGAAGTGGGCCTCTATGCCTCGGTTCTACCCCTCTTTGCCTATGCGATCTTCGGCAGCAGCCGCACGCTGGCGGTTGGACCCGTCGCCGTCGTGTCGCTGATGACGGCAACCGCCGTCGGTGAAATCGCCGCGCAGGGCACGGACGCATATCTCTTTGCTGCGACCCTGCTCGCGCTGATGTCGGGCGTGATGCTGATCGCAATGGGCCTGTTCAAACTCGGCTTCGTGGCAAATTTCCTCAGCCATCCGGTCATTTCGGGGTTCATTACTGCGTCTGGCTTGCTGATCGCGGCAGGACAGCTCAAGCATCTTCTCGGCATTCAGGTGAGCGGGAACACGCTGCATGAAATCGCTATCGGTGTCTTCGGCAACCTCAACAACATCAATGTCGCGACGCTTGTAATTGGTGCCAGCGTGCTCGCCTTCCTCTATTTCGTACGGCTGAAGCTCAAGTCCTTACTGAGGAAGCTGGGGCTTGGCCCTCGGATGGCTGACGTCATCACCAAGGCTGGCCCGGTTGCGGCCGTGGCCGCCACGATCTTTGCGGCAACCGCGTTTGACCTTGGCGGTCAGGGTGTCGCGCTCGTCGGGGAGATTCCACAAGGTTTCCCGGTTCCGGGTGTCCCCGCGATCGATCTCGACATGCTCAAGGCGCTTGCAGGTCC
>NZ_DATMRV010000080.1:0-11615 GCF_035565795.1 Pseudorhodoplanes sp. | reverse complement strand
TGAGCACCAGGAAATCGGCGAACTTTTCCTCGCTCAACTCTCGCAGCACGTCCTTCAGCGCGAACAGGCCGTTCGGCATGGTCGAGAACGCAAAGAAGCGCCGATTGCGATGCCACATGACGACATTGAGCCCAAGATGATCCCGTGCGAGCGTCAGGCGACGGGTTCTCGGGTTCCAGATCGCGGCTGCGAACGGACCGCGCAGCATCGGCCACACATCGTCGCCGAATTTTTCGAAGGCTTCGAGTACGATCCGTGAGTCCGGCGAGTTCAAGGCTTCGTGCGGCGAAAGTCCGAGACGGCGAAGCATGTCGTCGCGATTGTCGAGCCGCAGATCGGACGTGATGATCGCACCGCTCGCACCGCGATAAGGTTGATGATCGCTGCGGTCCTCTGGCGTCATGCGCATCAGCACATGCACGAGGCCGACATGTCCGCTGACGGCGATGTCGGATCGGTCAGGGCCGTGCGCGCGCAGTGCGTTGGCAACCCGTTCGAGTTCGTGCCGGCTGACCGGATGGCCATCGAAGCGAAGTATGCCGGCGATGCCGCTCATGCGGTGCCGCCGATCAGGTCTTTGCGCCGCCAAATGCGGCGAGGGGGGTGAAGCGACCGGCTTCGTCGCCTCCAGTGAGTTTCCGCTCGCCAATCTCGATCCAGGCATGCGCGGAAACCTGGTTTTCGTTGCGCGCGATCCCCAGGCAAAGCCGGCTCGCAATTCCGCGATGCCGCAACATTGCTTGCGCGGCCAGGGCTCGCGGCAGGCAGAGCGCGTTCATTCCACGTTTCGTCGCTGCGTGATCGATCGCCCATGCGACCCATTCCGCGTCTTCGGTCCCGAAGCGGTGCACATTACGGACCGGACGCGCGGACCATTCGAGCAATCGGGCCGACGGCAGAAATCGGACAGCAAGGCGCGCGAGCAGGAGCGCGATGGTCGCCTCCCGCAAGTAGACGCGCCGCTTGGTTTGTGGCGTCATCGCGCGTTGGCTCGATCGACCTGCCGCGCCAGCCGCCGTTCGATCATTTGTTGCAGAAACGGCAGTACGTCACGCGTCAGGGTCACAGCGTCGACATCATGGTGCTGCGACAGAACGTCAAAAATCTCGCCGACGCGACGCGGCTCCGACAGCATGTGCCAGATTTCGCTCGCGACGCCATTGAGGCTCACATAGGTGTCGGTATGGACATTCAGGACGACCACGCCACCGTCCAGATCGGCGGCCGCGAGGCTCTGGTCGCGAACCAATACGCTGTCAGCTGTAACGCCCAAGCTTAACACGCTCCAAATGGATTGACGGTCCAACCCTAACTGATGGCGCTGTCATCCGCCACGAGCGGATGAGAACGCAACATTGCCTGGAAGCCGGGGCAGGATTGCCGGATGCCCGCCTTATTCGGTGCGGACCGCGAGGGGGAATGACATCTCGAAGGAGAAACCGAGCTTGCTCGTTGGAGCTGTGGGCGCGGGCGGGTTTGAATTCGTGCCGGCGCCTGCTCCGGCGGCCTTTGTCGCGGCCGCGATCGGCACCTCCGTCATGGCGGGAGCTTCCCAGGCGCGGCGCGCCTGAACCGGATTTCCCTTCGCCGCGCCCGACCGCATGTCCGTCTCCGGATGACTACGAATGATTCATTATGGGCATCCGTTTGGGCAACGCAAGCTGACCCGGCTGGTTTGATAACCCTTTATAACGCAAGCATATAACGGCGATGTGCGGCGCTTGGCAGTCGCAACCCGCCATGATAGCTTTTTGGAACCAGATTTGATTGAAGCGAACAGGCATCTGGCGTCGCTCGATCAGGTGGCGATCGATCCACGAATGCCGAGAAGGGTCCCAGGATGGTACAAAAAGCGACTACCGAGGCGGAGGCAAAGTCCGAGGCATCCGAGCCGGAGCTCACGCCTGCTGCGCGACTTGAAATGGCATCCAAGCTGGTCGATCGCTTTGCCATGTGGGGTGGTGTCGCCGGTCTTGTGCCGGTTCCGGTGATCGACGTCGCGGCCGTAGCCGGCATTCAGCTGCAGATGCTGCGTCGGCTGTCGCAGATCTATAAAGTGCCGTTCTCCGAAAACAGCGGCAAGGCGGTGATCGCGGCTCTGGCCGGCACAATGATCCCGGCTACCAGCGGCATCGGTGCGGCCAGCATGCTGAAGTCCGTGCCGGTTCTTGGAACAATCGCGTCGGGATTTGTGATGCCCGCGCTCGCCGCCGGCGCGACTTACGCGATCGGCAAGGCGTTCGTCCAGCATTTCGAGTCGGGCGGCACGCTGCTCGACTTCAACCCGCCGGATTATCGCGAATTCATCAAGGCGCAGAAGGAAAAGTGGGACAATCGTTCGCGCGCCAAGGTTGCCGCGCCGGAGGCGTCCCCAAGCTCTACGCCGGGGACGGCTACGAACTCTTGACCTGCAAGGTCTGCATCAAACCGGAGGGCAGCCACGATCTCGCGATCGGTGGCTGCTCGAGCGACACCGATGATCGAAGCTGGGCTTTATATCGTCTTTTGTGCGCTGACCGGCTTGTGCGGCATCGGCCGACGGCTCGGGTTTCTGGGCACGTTCGGTCTCGCGCTTGTTACGACTCCGCTGGTAGTTCTGCCGCTTCTACTCATCACCGGCCCGTCTCGAAACGTCGAGTGGCGCCGCCGGTCCTAACGTTTGTATCGAAACCGGCGCATGTCTTTCATCTGGGACTGGCGAAGTCCCTTGCAATTGTAGCCGGACGGTAGCGTTCAAAATGTCTTTCCTCCAGCTTGTACACCGCGAGATGCACGCCTCGGTGCGGAAGCTGGTGTTCATGTCTGTCCTGGGCGGCGTCAGTAACGCCGCCATCCTGACCGCGATCAATACTGGCGCGGCCGCGGCCGATACGGAGGCGCGCGGAAGCCTCTGGGCGGCGACCCTGTTTGTCGTCTCGCTGTTCCTGTTCTTCAAGACGCAGGTCTACGTCTCGACGACGATCACGTCGGAGATCGAAGCCATCATCCATAAGCTGCGCGTGCGGATGATGGATTACGTCCGGCGCTCGGAGCTTCTGTCGATCGAAGAGGTCGGCCGCGCGCGCATCATCGCGGCGATCTCGAGTGACGCCGCGATCCTGACGCAAGCGAGCAATATGCTCAGCTTCTCGATCCAGGGCCCGGTCCTGATCGGGTTCGTGGCGATCTACGTGGCGTATCTGTCGCTCACGGCGTTCCTGCTCAGCGTGCTGATCGTCAGCATGGCAGGCCTGATCTTCCATTTCAGGAGCCGCAAGCTCGTGGAAGAGCGGGCGAGGGCGGCCGAGCACGAACGCCGCCTGTTCGACCGCATCACCGACTTCCTCGACGGCTTCAAGGAAGTGCGCCTCAACCGGGCGCGCAGCGACTCCTTGTTCGACGACGCCGTGAACGTTTCCCGGACCGCTGCCAATATCAAGATCCGGGCCCAGTCTGAAACCTTCAAGCAGATCGCCTACTCGCAGGGGTACATGTACATCCTGCTCGGGACGGTGGTTTTCGTCGCCCCGCAGTTCAGCGACAGTCTCGGCGGCGCCTCGATCGCCAAGATCACCGCAGCTCTGCTCTATGTCATCGGCGCGTGTTTCGCGCTGGTTCAGTCAATCCCCATTCTGATGAACGCGAACGCTGCCGCGGATCGCATTCAGCGTCTCGAGGACAAGCTTCGCGAAGCGGTTTCGTCCGAGACGGACGAGGTCATAACGTCGAAGACCTTTGAATCGATCGAAATGCGCCAGATGGTGTTCAGCTACGTCGACCGGCATTCGGACGTGGCATTCCACATCGGCCCGATCGATTTCACCCTCCGCTCCGGCGAGCTGCTTTTCATCACTGGCGGCAACGGGTCCGGCAAATCGACGTTCCTGCGAGTGCTGGCCGGGCTCTACCATCCGGAATCCGGTGAAATTCTGCTCAACGGCAAGCGCGTCACCAAGGCGACCCGCGATGAATATCGCGAGCTGTTTTCGGCGATTTTCTACGACTATCATCTGTTCCGCCGGCTCTACGGCATCCAGGATGTCGACACGCGCAAACTCGCCGATCTCCTTGCGCAGTTCCGGCTGGAGGATAAGACCGGCCTGACCAACGACGAGTTCCGGACGCTGGACCTGTCCGGAGGCCAGCGCAGGCGCCTTGCGCTGATCGTCAGCCTGATGGAAGACCGCCCCATCATGCTGCTGGATGAATGGACGGCCGAACAGGACCCCGAGTACCGGCGGAAGTTCTACGACGAACTGCTTCCGGAGATGATGCGCGCGGGCAAAACCGTGGTGGTCATCACCCATGATGACCGGTACCTTGACGAGTTCCGGTTGCCCGCGCGGCGCATTCACATGGAAGAGGGCCGTATTGTTGAAGAACGTACAGTGGGCGGCTGAGGGCGTTCGGTGAGGAACGACTGATGGCAACGTATCCCGAGTCTCTCGATGGAAACCCACCCGTGGTGAGAAAGCGCGGTGCGTGGAATTTCCTGACGCGCCGTCTGCCGAGCTTCGCATTCATGCTGCTCGTCCTGTTCCTCGCCGTGACGGTGCTGTGGCGCTACATCGTGATCACCGTTCCGAGCGGCCATGTCGGCGTTCTGTGGAAGCGGTTCAACACCTTCGATTACTATTGCTGGTGCTTCGCCGGCCGCGGCACGATGCTCAACCCTCAGCAGCTGCGCGGCGAAGGCTTGCACCTCGTCTGGCCGTGGGATCGCCTGTTCATCTACAACCTTCGCCTGCAGTCGACGGCTCAGACCTACAACGCTATCTCGCGTGACGGCGTGAACGTCACGATCCAGATGAACATCCGCTACCAGCTGCTGCACAATGCGGTGGCGGTGCTCCACAAGTTTATCGGACCGGAATATTTCAACTCCGTCGTCAGCCCGGAAATCGGCAGCCAAACGCGGCAGGTGATCGCGCAATACACTGCGCAGGAGGTCTACACCTCGCGGGAAGCTATTCAGGAGAAGGTTCGCGACAACGCGCGCAAGGGGCTTGGGGCCAACCTCAACAAGCTGGTTCAGCCCGAGGCGATGGAACAGCCCGATCCCAAAAATTACAACGATGCCTTGCAATACTCGATCCAGATCATCGACACGCTGGTGCTGAGCATCGAGTTGCCGCCGGCCATCGTGGCAGCGATTAACCGTCAGACCGAGCAGTTCTATCTCATTCAGGAATATCGCTATCGCGTCGAGCGCGAGGCGCAGGAATCGAGACGCAAGCAAATCGAAGCGAACGGTATCGCCGCGTTCCAGCAGACGGTCAGTCAGGGCATCTCCGACTCCTATTTGCGGTGGCGCGGAATCGAGGCGACGCTGGCGCTGTCGCAGTCGCCGAACTCGAAGATCGTCGTGATCGGCGGCCGGGATGGCCTGCCGATCATCCTTGGCAATGTCGATCAGCCCGCCGGTCCGCCGACGCCGCCCAGGAAGGACGCCGCGGTGCCGGCGCCAACCGACACGGTGCCCGGTGCATATGCGGCGCCGCAGGCGGTGCCGACAGTGTCGTCGCCAACCACGGTCTTCGTGCAGCCGGGCGGCGCCGTTCACGTCAATCCGCCGGGCACACCGCCGCAGCCGCCGGCTCCGGCCGCGCCGGATAAGAAGTCTGCAGCGGAGCCTGCTGCTCCCGCGAAACCTGACAAGGCGGCTGAGAAGCCGGCGACCTTCAATCCGTTCGATCTGTCCAGCTATGAGTCGGTCCTGTCGCGGATCACCGGTGGATCGCGCACAACCGGTTCGTCGAACGGTTCTGAAGGCCCGCCGGCCGAAGCTAAAATGAAGCCAGCCGGGGCTTCGGCGAACCCGGCTGGGACACGCTAACGGATCGTAGATGGATAGGTTGCGTCATGGCTGATGCCAGTCGAACCCGAAATCGTGACGGTGCGTCAGATGCGCTGGTGGCGTAGGAGAACCGCTAACGTGGCCGACATCAAGCGGGCCGGACGTCCGGTCGAATCCGATCTGAGTTCGCGGGCTGCCTGGCGATTGCTCACGCGCAGGCGGCGCGTCTACATCCTCCTGATCGAGACATTGCTCATTCTCGGCGTCGCGCTGATCGGTCACATCACGGGGCGTGAACTGGCGCGACGCCAGTTGGCGCAGCGCGAACAGACCATCCAGCAGCTTCGGGAAGAACGGCAGCAGGTCAGCGCCGAACTCAACCGCCGTGCCGATCGTATCCTGACGCTGCAGACGCGGCTCAATCACGTGCAAGGCGTGCTGGACGAAATCGTCCCGTCCGAAAACATCTACGTCATGCGGCCGAACCAGTCGCTGGTTGTCGCGGGCGGTCGCGTCATCGTCGGCCTGGTCGGTTCACCGAGCAATGAAGGCGTGAACATCAACGTCAACGGCAAGACGATGTTCGCCCGCGCCGGCAACTTGATTCCCGTCGATCTTGGCGACGGACGAAGCTGCCAGGTCACCGTTCAGTCCTTCGACATGTTCAAGGTCGTCTTGCACGCCACCTGCGCGTCGGACGCGAAGTAGCCCGCCGGAGACCGCTCTCATTCCCAGATGAGGATGTTCGGGAGCGTGTCGTCGCGCTGCCGCAGCAGCGTGTATCCGACGCCGGCCAGGCCGCGAAACAGGCCGAGGTTGAACCGCCGCTTGCCGGCGTTCCAACGATAGTCACCCGCGGCCCGCGCGGCTTGGACGACCGCACTCAGCCTCTGCGCCGCGACCCATCGGACGTCGGGGCGGCCGAGCGCTTCGCCGGCCTCGTGGATGAACTCGACGCTACCCAGTGTGCCGCAGCAGAGCGTGTCGATCTCGGTCGGCCAGGCCTGTTCGACACCTGTCAGCGCGCCCTGAATGTCCGCGCGTAGGGTCGCAGCGTCCATCGCACCTCGCTCGAGCAGACCGGCACGCGCAAGCCCGATCCCAGGTGCGCCATGGCACCACCGGCAGGCCCAGCCCGGTTTGTCGGCATGGCGGCGATCCGGCCAGTTGTGGCGCTCGGCGTCGTAGGTCGAATTTTCAAACGCGAGACTTTCCGCAGCCGCCGCGTGGAAGTCGTCCCGCCCGGTGACGGAGGCGAGCGACGCAAGCGCATAGGCAAAGCCCGCCGCGCCATGAGACATCCCGTTCAGCGCATTCTGACCGAGGCCATGTCCAACCCAGCTGCGCAATCCCTCCGGGCCGACCCGGTCCTGGCGCAGCAGGTGCTCGCCGCATTTGACGGCGCGCGCGAGGACGTCACCGGCCTGAGTATCCCGGTAGAGCCGCAGCAGCCCGAGGATTGCGCCGGCACTGCCGCCAAGCGCGTCCAGCCGTTTGTCCGCAGCGATCAGTTCGTCGGTCATCAGCGCCGATGCGGCATGGGCGTCCGCCAGCACCGTCTCGTCACCGAGACTTTTCGAGATTACGCTCAGCGCATAGACCAGCGAGCCCAGACCGGTCGCCCCGCCGATGCCAAGCGAGCGCGCGAACCGGCCCGCATTCCGGTCCTTGAGCTTTCTGCGCAGGTTCGTCAGCGCAGCGAGTGCAAGGTCGCCCGACGGCGAGTGTCTGGTGACGGCAGCATGCGCCGCGAGAAAGACCGCGACCCCGGACACGCCATTGTAGAGATCGGGACCGAGCGGCGTGAGCTGGAACGACTCCGCATCGCCCATCCAGTCGAGTCCGATCCATGCAGCGGAATTGCCGCGGCGTATCGCGTAGTCCGAAATGTCGGCTGCGATGCGGTCGGCCTCGGATGCAAAAATCGTGTTGACGTTCGCATCCACCGCGTCCGACTTCAGGATTAACCGGGCTGCATCCGTGGAATTGGGCTTCGTCGATGTGGTATTTGCCCGGATGACCTCAATCTGCCAGCTGATCTCGTGGTCATCGAAGCCCCTCACGCGCTCGCGGGCGTGTTCGAGCCCGGACCTGCCCTTGAGTGTGGCGACGGGGCCCTTGAAGTCGTTGATCGCGTGACCATCGCTCGGCAACACGAAATGCGGGACGTTCAGGTCGAGAAGCGCCGACCGTTCGGCGCGAAGGAACGGCCAATTGGCATCCGATGCCTCGTTCCAATCCGACATTCGCGCGATGAAATCGGCCTGCGCCGACCAGATCGCACCGTCGTTCATGGCGCGCGCCGCCTTGAGCCGCTGCAGTAGCATCGAATAGAAACGCGTCGGGCGCACGACCTTGCGGATCGGTGCGCCTGCAAAACCTTCGAAGAGACGGCCAAGATCAGGCTCACGCGTCAGACGCGAGAGAAAGCGCGCATAGTCTTCGAACCCGCACACCAATGCATCGACGTGATCGCTGAAGCTGGCGTAGCGGCCCGCGACATGCGGCAGATTCGGGTTCGACCGGTCCACCAGTGTCGTCCGCGTGGGACGCATCGCGTCAGTGTTGACGTCGATCCAGGTGATCCTGACCTTGGAATTCCAGTCAGCGGTCAATGCGCCCATGGCAAAGACGGACGTGTCGGGCGCTCTGCCATAGGCCGGCAATATCCCGACGGCCATCACCGAGCTTGCGATCAGGTCGGCGGCCGCGTCCGATGCCGACGGCTCCGTCTCCTGCGCGTTTGGCGCCGCTGGCGGCGGCTGGAGAATGGTTTCGAGGTCGATCGGTATCGGATGGTCGCCGGCTGCGATCACGTTTTCCTGGTGGATGTCCGTTGCCGCGAAGCAATGAAACAGCGCAAGCCACGCGCCGGCGCGACGGAAGAACAGGTCGAAGCCTGTCTCATCGGGGCATCCGGTGTGTTCGATGAATTCGGTCCAGCCGTAATGGTCCCGTGCAATTGCGCGGACGGCGCGCAGCTCGAGGGGCGGGGTCGATCGGTTCAGCCGTGAAATCAGATCGTGCCAGGCGGTGTCGAGGCGGAGATCTTTCGGCTTGTAGACCGCCCGTGTACCGTCCTCGAAGGTGACGATCAAAACCGAGCGTCCCCCGTTATGGCGGTCGGATAATCCGCCCTCGATCCTGGCGATACCCGCCGGCTCACTGCGACCCACAAGCTCGCTGCGGATCGCATCCATATCGGCGTCGATGCGAACCGCGAATTCGGCGATGGAGTCGATCCATTGCCGGACCAGCCTAGCGATCAGCCGCAGGAGGACCGGCTTGTCCTCAAACAGGTGGCGGAAGCCACCCGACTGCATCTCGGTCACGAACGGGTCGTAAAGCCGGCGGGTAGTAAAGCGTTCGTAAAGCACCGGCGCACACAGATCGGACAACTGGTCCAGAAGCATCAGACGCAGGCTGAGGCGGCCAGCTTCAGTGAAGCGGACGCGGCGATGGGCGGCTGCGGATGCCCACAGGCGCGTTTCGGCCTGCTCGACGACGGGAAGCAGGAGGCGGTCGAAGGCGCGTGCCTCGATGCCGGGGATCGGCTGCGCCTGTTCGGCGGACGGACCTTGCAGCGCCGCCTCGATCCAGATGGCGTCTTCGACCCATGCCGCGGCGTGGTCCGGGACGCCGCGGCGAACGGCCGCAAATTTCTGCTTCACAACTTCGTAGGTGAAACCGTCACGCGAAAGCCTGCGGCGGAAAAGATCCTGATCGCCGTTAGCCGCTGACTGGCACCAGGCGGCCAGGCGCTGCTCGGCGAGAGTCGCGTCGACGGCCTGACCGAGCCCTGTTTCGGATGATTCCGAAAGGAGTTCGTCGATCGTCGCCGCGCGGGCAAACAGGCGCTCGGAAAACTCGTCCATTGGCTCTTCTTAGCGGCCCGGCGGATGCATTTCGCGCAAGAAATCGAGGTCTGCGAAGATGCCGAAGCCGCAATGCGGTCTGGTCCGGTCGTCCTCCAGCGCGGTAACGGGGACGTCAGCCCGTTCCGCCGGTCCGACACTCCATCCGAACCGTCACCTCAGCGAACGGCGGCAAACTGTTAATGACAAATGGGATTTGTAGGGGCCCAGTCCACGGGTCCGTGTGATGACAAACTGACCACTGATTGACTTTTTGCCGCATTTGGCCAATTCTTGCTTCGCCAGCAGGGGGAAATTTCAGCAAGTTTCCTCGTTATTTTCTATGCATCTGGCGGATGAAAGGAATTACGCCATGACCCTCACCAACCTCAATCAAAAAGAAGAAGAGATCCTGAGCTTCGACGTTTCCGACGAAGTGCTGGAAAGTGCCGCAGGAACCGAGACCTCCGCAAACTACACGCTCGGTTCGTGCACCGGCCTGTCGGTTTGCCCGGCCTGGTAATCTCCGGATAGTTTCGCCTTTGAAGCTATTGACGCTGTTTCCGAAGTCATTCGGAGACAGCGTTTTGTTTTTCAGACATCGCTTTTTGCATCTGTCTTTTTGATTCGTTTATTCGGTCGCCCGCGCGCCGCTCGCGACAGAGTCGTTCGCGCTTCGGCATCCCGTCACTGTCCTAAATTTGATTCTGCGGGCTCGCGAACGTTCGCCGGGATTCGTTCACGCACACAAATCTGAGCCGCACGAACCGCAATCTGTAGGCGTGCCTCCTCGAAATTAGCTACCATATGCACGAATCACTGCGCGGGTCTTTGGCGAGGAGGCGGTGAGATGATCATCACCATAGCCACGATGAAGGGCGGCAGCGGCAAGAGTACGGTCGCGAGCTGTCTGGCGGTTTACTGGCACCTGCGTGGCCGGCGCCCAACTCTCATCGACGCGGATCCGCAGCGCTCGATCATGGGGCTGGCGGCCCGTGAGCGCAGCCTTGGCGGGGTTGCGGTCATCGAGGACGCGACCGAGGACGCCACCAAGACTGCCCGGCGTCTTTCAAGCGCAGGCGGGCTCGTCATCATCGACACACCCGGCTTTCGTTCCAAGACGACGTTGGATTGTCTTGCGGCGTCGGACTTCCTCCTCGTGCCGGTCAAGCCGTCACCCTTCGACGTCGACCGGACGCTCGACACGATTGCCTTCCTCACGGAGCGGACAGATGGGCGGCGGCCGCTCTATCGATGCATCCTGACGCAAACCACCCGTGACTCGATCATTGCGCGCCACATCCGCAATGAGCTGACCGAAGCCGGAATACCCGTGCTTCAGAACGAAATGCAGAACCGGGTTGCCTATCCCGAAGCGTCGCTGTGGGGAGCGACGCCGAGCCTGATCAGCTGGAAAGGCCCCGCGGCGCGCGAGATCGCTGCGATCGCGGACGAACTCGATATGGTGCTCGGACAGCAGCAGGCCGCAGCATGACACGCAAACAGCTTCCAAAGGCGATCAAGCCCGCCGGGTCCGGCCTGCGATTCATTCCGGGTGAGGCCGGTACCGAAGCGCCGATGCCGCAATCCGTGACGGCAAAGCCGACGACTCCCCGGGAGCCGGTGCAGGTCGAGGCCGAGATATGGCCGCCCTCGCCACCCCCTGCGAACGCGAATGACGCGAAAGATGCACCCTCTGCCATGCAGGTGATAACCCAGTCCGACGCCGAGCTGCGTCTTCAGCACGCCTTCAAGATCGTCGACCGTCACAAGATGTATGCCGGGCTCGGCGGGCTGTTGCCCATGGCCGCCGTAAACGTAGCAGGCGTTACGGCGGTGATCCTGCGTATGGTGAAGACGCTCAGCGATCTCTACGGCATCCCGTTCGAGCGCGACAAAACGCGTTCGATCGTGATCGGGCTGATGGGCGGTGCGGCGCCGACCGGACTCGCAGCTGCTGCGGCGACGACGCTGTCCTTTGCCGC
>NZ_DATMRV010000079.1:0-2112 GCF_035565795.1 Pseudorhodoplanes sp. | reverse complement strand
GCTCGGCAGGATCAGTGTGCCGTCGTCCATGCGAAGCCGCGTCATCGCTTCGTAATAGCGGACCTTGCGCTGCGGCAGCGTCACCACCGGCTGCAGGTAAAGATCGATCCGGCTGCCGTCGATTGCGGCGGCGATCGTCTCGGCGACCTGCTCGGTGGTCATGCCCTTGAGCGGGCCGCTTTCGACGAGCTCGGGAACGGGCGGCGCGGGCGCTTCCGCAACGACCTTGACCGGCTCGACGGGCGCGATCGGCTGAGCTTCGGCGACCGGCGCGGGAGCCGGCACCGCAACCGGTCGCGTCGCGGGCGCGACGCTGGCGGGAACGTCGATGGCCTGCGCGATCAGCGCCGGCGCGGACAGGCTGAGATCCTTCAGCCGCGCGTCATGAGCGGCAACGGTTTCGGCGAGTTCCTTCACAAGCACGCCGAGTTCGCCGATCTCCGCGGCAAGCGCGTCGTTCGGTGTGCGAGAGCGCCGCGCGTTGTCCTGAGCCTCGAACGCAATCACGCGCCGGCCAAGCTCCCCGACCTGGCGTGCAAGATCGGCGGTGCCCCGCGACAGATCGGCGATCTGGCCGCCAACGTCGTTGCGATCGCGCAATCGCGCGGACACCGTGCTGTAGAGCGCCAACGCGGTCATCACGGCGAGCGCGATCACGGACGCCTCGGCGCCGCTCAATCCGAACAGGAGGTAGCCGACCGCGCCGATCGACGCTGCAATCAGAATGACGCAGACCGCGATGAAGATGGCCGTCAGCCGCTGCATGGATGCCTCAAAGGGCGACGTTCCGGCCGCCGCGCCGATTCGTCCACCCAGACGCTAATGTCCACGAGCGGCCTGCGAAGCGCAAGCAATCCGAAGCCAAAATTCGCGGAGGTTTGCTGCGCTGTCAGTTCCTGGGCGGAACGATCCAGTACGCGATCCGGACCGGGTCCGCGCTGCGCGCACGACCTCTGGTTTGCCGTGGAAACTCGACCACGGTCGGCTCGCCTTCGGCACCGAATGTCTTGCGCCATTCTTCCACATGCGCCATCGGCAACCCGGATTCCCAGATGACGATGACGCCGCGCTTCCTGAGATCTTCCATGTCGATCCAGGGACTGATCTGCGGCCGACCATGGACGACCACGCGCGGCCTGTCGGGTGAATAGACCGCGACATTGTTCGCGGCGAATTCGGTCCCGGCGACATACGGAAGCGCCGTTCCGGTTTTCTCGTGCCACAAGCGGCTCATCTGCGCGGCGATGGCGTGGCCCGGGAAGTTGCTGGCCTTGGGACGTTCACGCAGATAGGGGTCCGCAATCCACGTCCCGATCCAGATCGCGGGAGCGAGCAGGAAAAGGAAGATCACCCCGACCGCGAAGATGGTGATGCGGCGGATATCCGTGACCGGCCCGAGCCAGAGCAAGGCGGCGAGCGGCAGGAACGACCAGAGCGGATAGCCCCACATCTGCACCGGGAAGCGGCCGGTCGCGAGCGAAACCGCGGACACCACGGCAAAGGGACCGAAGGCGAGAGTGGTGGCGTAGCGCCGCGCAAACGCGGCTTGTCCTCTGACAGGCATGGCCGGCGTCGTGCGCGGAAGCAGAGTCAACCAGAGCAAAACCAGCGTGGGAAAGATGAAGAAGATTTGCCCGAAGACCCATTTGGCCGGATGGGTGATGTAGTCGTACCAGATCTCCGGAAGGCGAGCGCGATCGCTGACATACTGCATCGGCAGGAAGCCGGAATCGACGAGCCACCACGCATTCGGCGCGATCACGACCGCGAAGGCTACGGCCATCAGCCACGGGCCGGGCGTCCACAGCGTGCGGCGCGCGACCGGATCGATGAGAAGAAACAGGCCGAGGCTGACGGCGAACGCGAAGGCGGCATATTTCGACCAGAAGGCAAGCGCGAGCATGGCGCCGGCCAAAATCCAGTCGAGCGCGCGGCCGCGTACCAATCCCCGGTAGAAGAACAGTGCGGTGAGCGCCCAGAATGGCAATTGCATCTGGTCGTGCGAGAATTTCACCGCCGAGTAGTTGTAATAGTGGATGCCGACCAGCGAGAGCGTGGCGATCAGCGCCTGCACGGGTCCGGCAATGTCGCGGGCGAGGAAATAGACGGCGA
>NZ_DATMRV010000078.1:0-41618 GCF_035565795.1 Pseudorhodoplanes sp. | reverse complement strand
GCTTCGATCCTGCGCTGTTTGCTCAGAAGGCGTCAGCATGAGCGTGGAGATCGTCACGTTCGGGTGCCGGCTCAACACGCATGAATCCGAAATCATGCGCAACAAGGCGCACGAGGCCGGGCTGACCGATGCGGTCGTGGTCAATACCTGCGCGGTCACGGCGGAAGCGGTGCGGCAGGCGCGCCAGACCATTCGCAAGCTGCGGCGGGAAAAGCCCGACACGCGTATCGTAGTGACCGGCTGCGCGGCGCAGACCGAGCCCGCGACATTCGCCGCGATGCCCGAAGTCGACCGCGTCGTCGGCAATACCGAGAAGTTCGATGTTGCGGCCTGGAACGAGACGCGTGCAGCGTTCGACCGCGACGCGTTTGGCATTGATGCGGAAGAGAAGGTCGTCGTCAACGACATCATGGCGGTGCGTGAGACCGCGCTGCATCTGATTGAAGGCATCGAAGGTCGCGCCCGCGCGACCGTGCAGATCCAGAACGGTTGCGATCATCGCTGCACCTTCTGCATCATTCCGTACGGGCGCGGCAATTCGCGTTCGGTGCCGATGGGCGAGATCGTCACCCAGGTGCGCAAGCTCGTCGAGAACGGCTACCGCGAGGTCGTGCTGACCGGCGTCGACATCACGAGCTACGGCCAGAATCTCCCCGGCGCGCCGAAGCTGGGCGCACTTGTGAAGCAGATCCTCAAGCACGTGCCCGAACTCGAGCGGCTGCGCCTGTCATCCATCGATTCGGTCGAAGCCGACGCTGACCTGCTCGATGCGCTGGCCTCTGAGTCGCGGCTGATGCCGCATCTGCATCTCTCGCTTCAGGCCGGCGACGACATGATCCTGAAACGGATGAAGCGGCGCCATCTGCGCGACGACGCCATCCGTTTCTGCGATCGGGTGCGCCGGTTGCGGCCGGACATCGTGTTCGGCGCCGACATCATCGCCGGCTTCCCGACGGAAACCGAGGCGATGTTCGCGCGTTCACTCGACATCGTGGATGAATGCAGCCTCACACATTTGCATGTGTTTCCGTTCTCGCCGCGCCCGGGCACGCCGGCCGCGCGCATGCCTCAGCTTGCGCGCGATGTCGTCAAGGATCGTGCACGGCGTCTGCGGGAAAAAGGTGAGGCGGCGCTGCGCCGGCATCTCGAGAGCGAAATCGGCCATGTCCGTGCTGTGCTGGTCGAGAACGAGGAGATCGGACGGACCGCGCAGTTCACGCCGGTACGCGTGGCTGGCCGTGCCCCGTCCGGACACATCCTGGACGTCAGCATTGCGGGCCATGACGGCCGCCATCTGATCGCGGCGTGACCCGATGCGCGTTCGCGTCGGCGAGACCTTTTCCGAGACGCTGACCATGACGCCCGAGGAGGCCAAGGCCTTCTCTCGCGCTGCGCGGGACTTCAATCCTCTGCACCTTGATGAAAAGGCGGCCGCGAGTAGCCGCTACAAAAAGCTGATCGTGAGCGGCACGCAGATGGCCGCGCATCTGATGGCGCTCACCGCGACGCATTTCACCGCGCGTGGCGAGGCGGTCGGCCTCGATTTCTCGCTCCGCTTTCACAAGCCGATCTACGCCGACGAGACGATCACGCTGAGCTGGGAGGTCGTCGACGTGAAACCGACCGCGGCCGGCCGGGATGTCGTCGACCTGAAGGGCCGGGTGACCAACCAGAATGGCGAGCTGGCGGTTGCCGCCACCGGCCGCATCATGGTGGCGGAGAAGCTGTAGCGGCGGCGTCCTCTTTGCCCGTCCATCCGCAAGCCATCAGCATGTCGCGCATATGCGGCGGCACCGGAGCCGTCGCCCGGATCGGGTCCTTGTTCTTGTACATCGGCACCACGATCTCGCGCGACAGCAGGTGAAGTCCGGGTCCGCCGAAACGTGGTGCGTTGCCGTAGATCGTGTCGCCGATGATTGGCCAGCCCATCGCCTTGCAGTGAACGCGCAGCTGATGCGTGCGTCCGGTGACAGGTTCGAGCGCGAGCCAGGTGAGGGGCCGCCCGTCCGGACCCTGAGCGCGCCCCAGCACCTTCCACGTTGTCACGCTCGGCATACCGGCCGGATCGACCTTCATCCACCAGCCGCGACTTTGGTTCTGTTTTCCGAGCGGCAGGTCGATCGTGCCCTCATTCTCCTCGGGCCCACCCTCGACCACGGCCCAATAGATCTTGCCGACCCGGCCATCCTTGAACATGTCGCCCAGCGTAGCCAGCGCCTTGCGGTGCCGGCCCAGCACGAGACAACCCGCGGTCTCCCGGTCCAGGCGATGCGCAAGTTCCGGTGGACGCGGCAGGCCGAAGCGGAGCGCGTCGAAATGGTCCTGCAATGCGCCTTCAATGCCCGCCGCCTTGGTCGCGGCGCCCCTTGGCCCGCGATGCACGGGCAATCCGGCCGGCTTGTCGATGACCAGCAACATTCCGTCGCGGTAGAGAAGCCGCGCTACCATCTCTTCCGGTGTCATGCGTAAACCGCTATCACGGCCACCAATGAATGACAGCACCCACGATACCCCCGAAGAAAAGCGCGGCAGCTGGTGGAAGCGGCTCAGTTCCGGCCTGAAGCGCAGTTCCAGTTCGATCGGCACCGCGATCACCGACCTCGTCAGCAAGCGCAGGCTCGACAATGAGGCGCTGGACGAGATCGAGGCGGCGATGATCCGCGCCGATCTGGGTGTCGCCACGGCGGCGCGGATCAGCGACGTGATCGGGCAGGGCCGCTATGCCCAGAATCCGGACGAGAATGCCCTCAAGGCCATTATCGCCGGCGAGGTCGAGAAAGTGCTGATGCCGGTTGCGCACCCGCTCAAGATCGAAGGCGCGAAGCCGTTCGTCATCCTGGTTGCCGGCGTCAACGGGTCCGGAAAGACCACGACCATCGGCAAGCTGGCGTCGAAATTCACGCAAGAGGGTCGCAAGGTGATGCTGGCGGCGGGCGACACGTTCCGCGCCGCGGCGATCGAGCAGCTCAAGATCTGGGGCGGCCGCGTTGGCGCGAAAGTCATCGCGCGCGAGCAGGGCTCGGACGCTGCCGGCATCGCGTTCGATGCCGTGAGCGAGGCAAAGGCCGACGGTGTCGACGTGCTGCTGATCGATACGGCGGGCCGGCTGCAGAATCGCACCGAGCTGATGACCGAACTCGAGAAGATCGTTCGCGTGATGAAGAAGGTCGATGCCTCGGCGCCGCATGCCGTGCTGCTGGTGCTCGATGCCACCGTTGGACAGAACGCGATCTCGCAGGTCGAGGTGTTCGGCAAGATCGCGGGCGTGACCGGCCTCGTCATGACCAAGCTCGACGGCACGGCGCGGGGCGGCATTCTCGTTGCGATCGCGGAGAAATTTAAGCTGCCGGTGCATTTCATCGGCGTCGGCGAGGGGATCGACGATCTGCAGCCATTCACGGCGCGCGATTTCGCACGGGCGATGGCGGGATTGGAAGAGTAGTCGTCCGTCATGCCGGCGATGACTGATCGCACGGGATAGGGTACATGACGGCCATGACCGAGAAAGCCCAGCTCAATCCGTTCGTGAAGCTCGCGCTCGATTTCGGGCCGTTGATCCTGTTCTTCATCGTGAACGGTCGCGCCGGGATCTTCTGGGCTACCGGCGTATTCATGGCCGCGGTCATTGTCGCGATCCTGGTGTCCTATGCGCTGATCAGGCGCTTTCCGGTGATGACACTGGTGACGGCGTTCATCGTTATCGTGTTCGGCACGCTCACCATCGTTCTGCAGAACGATATCTTCGTGAAGATGAAGACCACGATCATCTATCTTCTGTTCGCGACGGTGCTGGGCGCAGGCGTGATCCTGAAGAAACCGTTCCTCGAGGTCGCATTCGATTCCGTGTTTCACCTCACGGAAGAAGGCTGGCGCATCCTGACCATCCGCTGGATCATCTTCTTCGTTGTGATGGCGATCGTGAACGAGATCGTGTGGCGCACTCAGACGACGGATTTCTGGGTCGCGTTCAAGACCTTCGGTTTCGTGCCGCTGACCTTTGTATTTGCGCTCGCGCAATTCCCGGTCTTGCAGAAATACGCAGCGAAGCCGGACGAGTCGCAGGGCTAGTCGTCAACGTACGGGAAGGTCTTTCCTATTATGCAGGTCAACATCATCGCCGTGCCGGATATGGTGCAGCTCGACATTACGGGCCCGCATCAGGTCCTGTCGCTGGTGCCGGGATGGACGCTCGATCTTGTGGCGGCATCGATGGAGCCGGTCCGCACCGACCGCGGGCTCACCATCCTCCGACGCGGACGCGCGAAACCGCGGCGCCGAGCGATCTTCTCGTCATTCCGGGCGGCCCCGGGGTCGATACTGCGATGCTGGATGAGGCGTGGCTTGCCTATGTCCGTCGCGAAGCCGAGCGCGCAAAGTATGTTTTCGGCATTTGCACCGGCTCTTTCATGCTTGCGGCCGCCGGATTGCTGACGGGCCGCCGCGCCGGCGGTCATTGGCAGGCGCGCGATCTGCTCGCGCAGTTCGGTGCGATACCGTCGGACGAGCGCATGACCATAGACGGCAAATACTACACGTCGGGTGGCGTGACGTCCGGGATCGACGCCGCATTCCGTGTGGTCGCCGATGTGAAGGGCGAAGATGTCGCGCAGCAGATACAGCTCCTGCTCGAATACGATCCGGCGCCGCCGTTTGCCGGCGGGACGCCGTTCACGTCGCCGCCGCATATCGTCGCCGCAGCGAAGGAGATGGGACGCCCGCGGCGTGAAAGGCGGGAAACGCTCGTCGAGCAGGCCGCGCAGGCGTTGAACGCAAGGCGCGGATGATCGTGTCGCGGCGGCGGGTTATTTCGCCGCCAGCGCCTTTTCGATCGCGGGCATCAGCACCGCTTTCAGATTCTGCTCGGTAATCGGACCGACGAGCTTGTAGGCGATGCGGCCGTCGCGTCCGATGACGAAGGTTTCCGGCACGCCGTAAACGCCCCATTCGATCGCGGCGCGCCCGTTCGGATCGGCGCCAACGGCAGCGAACGGATTGCCGTAGCGGCCGATGAAGCGCCGGGCGTTGTCGGGCTGATCCTTGTAGTTGATGCCGACCAGCCGGATGCGCTTGTCTTTCGAAAGCTCCTCGAGCTGCGGTACCTCGTCATGGCAGGGCACGCACCACGAGGCCCAGACATTGACCAGCGTGACATTGCCCTTGAAGTCGGCGGCATTGATGCCGGGGGTCGGCTTGCCGTCCTGAACGAGACCGGCAACCGGCGGCAGGCTGGCCTGCGGCGCTTCGCGTCCGATCAGCGCGGATGGAAGGCGCGAAGGATCGCCGGCGCCGAGCCGGTACAGGAACAATGCCGCCAGCGCGAGGAACAGGATCAGCGGCAGCGCAACCAGCAACTTTCGGCGCATGCCGCCGCCGGCCGTTTCGGACGTCATGCTCATGCGACGGAATGCACTTCGGATTTGCGCGGCTCGCGCTTGCGATCGTCGGAGCGCCGCGTGATGCCGCGGGACTCGAAATCGCTGAGCGTGCGCTTGAGGGCGCGATTCTCGGCAAAGATCCAGCCGATCAGCAGCGCGATGATGAACGCTGTCACGGCGTAGGACGCGATGATGAAAGTGGCGTGCGGTCCGAGGTCCATGATCGTTTGCTCGAATTAGCGTCCGGGCGCGGCTTCCGCCTGCATCATCTGCATGGAGCGGACTCTGCGCTTGAGGATCTCGTTGCGCATGGCTGCGAGATGCAGGGTGAAGAACAGCAGCGTGAATGCGATCGCCATCACCAGTAGCGGAACGAGGATGCTCGGGTGGATCGCGGGTCCGCTCATCTTCACCACCGAGGCGGGCTGATGCAGCGTGTTCCACCAATCGACCGAGAACTTGATGATCGGGATGTTGATGGCGCCGACAAGGGTCAGGATCGCCGCGGCGCGACCGGCGCGGGTCGGATCGTCGATGGTGCGCCAGAGTGCGATCACGCCGAGATACATCAGGAACAGCACGAACACCGAGGTCAGCCGCGCATCCCAGACCCAGTAGGTGCCCCACATCGGACGGCCCCAGAGCGATCCGGTGATCAGGCAGATGAGTGTGAAGGCGGCGCCGATCGGGGCAGCGGCCTTGCCGGCCATGTCGGCGAGCGGATGACGCCACACCAGCGTGCCGAGTGCGGCAATCGTCATCACCGTCCAGCCCATCATGGCGAGCCAGGCCGACGGCACGTGAAAGAACATGATCTTGACGGTTGCGCCCTGCTGGTAGTCGTCCGGCGCGCCCGCGGTCAGCCAGAAGCCCCATGCAAAGCACAATGCCGTCGCTGCCGCGAGCCAGGGCAGGACGCGCCCGGACAGCGACAGGAAGCGGGTCGGATTGGCGAGGTCGATCAGGGCCATGATGTCCGCTATTTATACACGATCCAATCCGCCCGGAATGACGGAAGCTGTCTTTCGCTTATGTCGCGGTGACACGGCGATCCGCGGCCATCGAACACGGATTCGTGACCTATTCCTGACCGGCCCTGAGCGCCGCGGCTGCGGCAAACGGCCCGATCACGAGCGACATCAGGGTGAGGGCGCACAGGATCGTAAAGGGCGCTCCGAACGAGACCGGGCCCACGACAGCGGCATTCGAGGCGGAAACGCCGAAGATCAGCACCGGAACCGCAAGCGGCAGGATCAGGACCGGCAGCAGGAGGCCGCCGCGGCGGAGCGTCACGGTCAGGCCCGCGCCGATGAGGCCGATGAAGGTCAGTGCCGGAGTTCCGGCGAGCAGGGTGGCCGCGACGGCGGCGGTCGCGTTCAGATCGAGGTTCAGGAACAGCGCCAGCAGCGGCGAGACGATCACCAGAGGCAGCGCGGTCGTGAGCCAGTGCGCCAGCGCCTTCACGGCGACCGCGAGCTCGAGCGGGGCGGACCCCATCACCAGAAGATCGAGCGAACCGTCCTCCTGATCGGCGGCGAGCAGGCGATCAAGCGCCAGGAGGCTTGCGAGCAGCGCGCCGAGCCACAGGATCGCAGGTCCGATCCGCTGCAGCAGCGCGAGATCCGGCCCGATCGCAAACGGGATCAGCGTCACGACCGACATGAAGAACAGGACGCCGATCATCGCCCCGCCGCCGACGCGGATTGCAATGCGGATGTCGCGCAGGAACAGGGATGACAGAGCGCTCATGCGGCGCGCTCCAGCTTCAGTTCGCGCGCGCCGTCGATCCCGAGCGGGAGATGCGTGGCGGCGACGATAATGCCGCCGCCGGCAAGGTGTCCGCGCATCAGGTCGAGCAGCATGCCCTGTGAGGCGGTATCGAGTGCCGAGGTCGGCTCGTCCAGGAGCCAGAGCGGACGCTTCGCCGCGACCAGCCGCGCGATCGAAAGCCGCCGCTTCTGTCCGGCTGAGAGGTAGGCCGCGGGCAGCGCCGTCAGCGAATCGAGCCCGACCGCCGCAAGCGCGTGGCGAGGTTCGCCGGTGCCACCAAGCCATGCCGTCCAGAATGCGAGATTCTCTTCGACCGAGAGGGCGGGCTTCAGGGCGTCGCTGTGGCCGAGATAATGCGCCTGCTCGCCGATGCTGCGTTCGGGATCGCCGCCCTGGAGTGTCAGGGTGCCACCGGCGATTCGCAGCAGTCCTGCGATCATCCGCAGCAGCGATGACTTGCCGGCGCCGTTGCGCCCGGTGATCAGCAAGGCTTCGCCGCCTGCGACAGAAAATCCGAGCCCTTCGAAAATCGAACGTCCGCCCCGCTGGCAGGTCAGGGCTTGCGCCGAAAGAATCATCGTTTCAGCCACTTATGTGCGGTCCCGGCTGCTGTGACGACGCAATCTTTGCGCCGACAGGCTGTTGAAGCCTTTGGTCCATATGGCAGATCGCCGAAAAAGAATTTATAAGCCCGCAGATTAGACCGCTTCTCGCAAACCCCTGAGGCCGCGCCGGCGCCCCCGGAAAGCTCCGTGTTCCCAACACGTTAGCCGGGTTTGGCAAGAGCCGGAAGGCAAACGGAAGACCATCCATGACCTCGCTCGACAGTTTCAACTGCTGCCGCACTCTCAAGGTCGGCACCAAGACTTACGCCTATTACAGCCTGCCGGTGGCTGAGAAAAACGGTCTGAAGGGGATCTCACGCCTGCCCTTCTCGATGAAGGTGCTGCTGGAGAACCTGCTGCGTAACGAAGACGGGCGCACGGTTACCAAGGAAGACATCCTGGCGGTCGCGGCCTGGTTGAAGAAGAAGTCGTCCGACCGCGAGATCGCGTTCCGGCCGGCGCGCGTGCTGATGCAGGACTTCACCGGCGTTCCGGCGGTGGTCGATCTCGCCGCGATGCGCGATGCGATGAAGCTGCTCGGCGGCGACCCGAAGAAGATCAACCCGCTGGTGCCGGTCGACCTCGTCATCGACCATTCGGTGATCGTCAATTTCTTCGGCAACAATTCCGCGTTCAAGCTCAACGTCCAAGAGGAATACAAGCAGAACCAGGAACGCTACAAATTCCTGAAATGGGCGCAGAAGGCGTTCGACAATTTCCGCGTGGTCCCGCCCGGCACCGGCATCTGCCACCAGGTCAACCTCGAGTATCTCTCGCAGGTGGTCTGGACCGGCAAGAAGACGAAGGTGAAGGTCAACGGCAAGCCGGTGACCGCCGAGATCGCCTATCCCGACACGCTGGTCGGCACCGACTCGCACACCACCATGGTCAACGGCATGGCCGTGCTCGGCTGGGGCGTCGGCGGCATCGAGGCGGAGGCCGCGATGCTCGGCCAGCCTCAATCGATGCTGCTGCCGGATGTGATCGGCTTCAAGCTGACCGGCAAGCTGAAGGAGGGCGTCACGGCGACCGACCTCGTGCTGACGGCGGTCGAGATGCTGCGCAAGCGCGGCGTGGTCGGCAAGTTCGTGGAATTCTTCGGTCCCGGCGTGCTCGACCTGTCGATCGCGGACCGCGCCACCATCGGCAACATGGCGCCGGAATATGGTGCGACCTGCGGCTTCTTCCCGATCGACGAGCAGACCGTGAGGTATCTGCGCGACACCAACCGCAAGGATGACCGCGTGAAGCTGGTCGCGGCCTATGCAAAGGCGCAGGGCATGTATCTGACCCGCGCGACCAAGGATCCGGTCTTCACCGATGTGCTGAAACTCGATCTCGCCAAGGTCGAGCCGTCGCTGGCCGGCCCGAAGCGCCCGCAGGATCGCGTGCCGCTCAAGGCGGTGAAGTCGGAATTCGCGGCGGCGATGGACAAGGAGTTCAAGAAGGCCGCCGAACTCGACAAGCGCGTGCCGGTCGAAGGCCGCAACCACGATCTCGGCAACGGCGACGTTGTGATCGCTGCGATCACGTCCTGCACCAACACTTCCAATCCGAGCGTGATGATCGGTGCGGGCATTCTCGCCCGCAAGGCGGCCGCAAAAGGTCTGACCTCGAAACCGTGGGTGAAGACCTCGCTCGCGCCCGGCTCGCAGGTCGTCGGCGAATATCTCGCCGCGTCGGGATTGCAGAAGGACCTCGACAAGCTCGGCTTCAATCTCGTCGGCTATGGCTGCACCACCTGCATCGGCAATTCGGGTCCGCTGCCGGAGGAGATTTCGAAGACCATCAACGAGAGCGATCTCGTGGCTGCGGCGGTGCTCTCGGGTAACCGCAATTTCGAAGGCCGCGTGAATGCCGACGTGCGCGCCAACTATCTCGCTTCGCCGCCGCTGGTCGTTGCCTATGCGATCGCAGGTTCGATGCAGAAGGACCTCGCCAAGGAGCCGATCGGCTTCGACAAGGCCGGCAAGAAGGTGATGCTGAAAGACATCTGGCCGACCACCAAGGAGATCGACGCCTTCATCCGCAAGAACGTCACCAAAAAGGTCTATGCGAAGAAATACGCGAATGTGTTCAAGGGTGACGCCAACTGGCGCAAGATCGCGGTGACAGGCGGTCTCACATACAGCTGGGACAACAACTCCACCTATGTGCAGAACCCGCCATACTTCGTCGGCATGCAGCCGCGTCCGACGCCCCCGTCCGACATTGTCGGCGCGCACATCCTCGGGCTTTTCCTGGATTCGATCACGACCGACCACATCTCGCCGGCCGGTTCGATCAAGCAGGCCTCGCCCGCCGGCAAGTACCTGATCGATCACAACGTCAAGCCGATCGACTTCAACCAGTACGGCACGCGGCGCGGCAATCACGAGGTGATGATGCGCGGCACCTTCGCCAACATCCGCATCAAGAACCAGATGGTGCCCGGCGTCGAAGGCGGCGTGACGATTCACTATCCGGATGGCGAGCAGATGCCGATATACGATGCGGCTATGCGCTATAAGCAGGAGAAGGTGCCGCTCGTGGTGCTCGCCGGAAAGGAATACGGCACCGGCTCATCCCGCGACTGGGCGGCCAAGGGTACCATTCTGCTGGGCGTGCATGCCGTAATCACGCAATCTTTCGAGCGCATTCATCGCTCCAACCTGGTCGGGATGGGCGTGCTTCCTCTCGTGTTCGAGGAAGGAACGTCGTGGCAGACGCTTGGCCTGAAGGGCAGTGAGACCGTGACAATTCGCGGTCTGCAAGATTTGCGGCCGCGTCAGAAAGTGAACGCAGAAATTACGATGGCGGACGGTAGTACGATAAATGTCCCGCTGATTTGCCGGATCGACACGCTCGATGAGCTCGAATACTTCAAGAACGGTGGCATCCTGCAATACGTTCTGCGGCAACTCGCGGCCTGAGATTAAGGGCCGGCGCCGCTGGCGCCGGCCCTTGCGGCACCTGTCACTTCGAATTGAGTGGCCCGCCGCCGCATAGCTGGCTAAGTGGGCACCAACAACTTGCTAGGTGGGGCGCGCACCGGCGAAGATGTCAGCCGGACAAGACATCAGAAAGTCAGCATGAGTCAGCAACGCAACGCCATTGCCGTTTTTGCAGCCGTTCTCACGGCATGGGTTGGGTTGGTGGAGGGTCCGGCTTCGGCCGGGGAGCAACAAGTCGTCATCGAATTGTTTACCAGCCAGGGATGCTCCTCCTGCCCGCCCGCGGACAGGCTGCTGGCAGAGCTGGCGAAGGACGATCCCTCGGTGCTGCCGATCAGCCTGTCGGTCGATTACTGGGATTATCTCGGCTGGAAAGACACGCTTGCGCTGCCGGGCCATGTGAAGCGGCAACGCGCCTACGCAGCCGCGCGCGGCGACCGCGCAGTTTACACGCCACAAGTCGTCGTTAACGGCGCGACGCATGTTCTCGGTAGCGACAGGACGGCCATCGATCGTGCGGTGAAGCACGCGCGCAATCATGCGCGTCTCCCGGTGCAGGTCGCCGTCGCCGACGGCAAGATCAACGTCGAGATCGCGGCAGCCAAGCATCCCGGACAGCCGGCCGAAGTCTGGCTTTGCCCCTTGTCGAAGTCCGTTCCTGTCGAAATCGGCCGCGGCGAGAATCGCGGGCAGAGCGTCGTCTATACGAACGTGGTTCGCGGATGGATCAAGCTCGGCGAGTGGAAGGGCGAGCAGCTTGTGCTGTCGAAGCCCGTGTCTGAAATTCGCGCAAAGGGCGACTTCGACGCCGTCGCGATCCTCGTGCAGACCGGCAAACTGGACGCGCCAGGCAACATGCTCGGCGCCGCTACGGCATCGCTCGACTAGCGAGTGCTTTTTTCCGGCGCGCAACGCTTGCGATCATCCGCACAGCTCGCGCTTAACAACTCCCTGCCAGCCATCGTCACAAAAAAAGGCCGGCGACGAGCCGGCCTGAAGCATTGGGGATTGAACCGTACGCGGTACAATGGACCCGATCCGTTGGAACCCCGGGGGGCTGGGGGGCTGAGGAATCCGAAGCTCTTCCGGACCGGGTCTTGAGCCTCGTATATTTCAATTCATAGGGGCGCGCGCTGGACCGAATTTGGGCCTTATTGTGGTCCGCAGCACGAAGCCGTGACTTGCGACACGCGGTCACGCGCTCATCGGCGATGCGCTTTTCTTCGGTGCAACACACATGCAGGTCGTGCGCGGGTCTTGCGGCCGGGCGCGGCAACGGCAATCATCCTGGTGTGACACAGAAAAGGAGGCGCCCATGAGCTTGACGGGCGACACCGAACCGAGCGAGCGACACGGGGGCATGCCCGGCGCCACGGCATCTGCCCCCGCCGAAGTCAGGTTCGAACGCCGTGAACTCGACCGGATCCTCGGCGTTTATGGGCGCATGGTGGCCGACGGCGAGTGGCGCGACTACGCCATCGACTTTCTCAAGGACCGCGCCGTCTTTTCCGTGTTTCGCAGGTCCTCCGAAGTTCCGATCTATCGCATCGAAAAGAATCCGAAGCTGTCGCGCCGTCAGGGCGCTTACAGCGTCATCTCCGCCACTGGACTGATCATGCGCCGCGGGCACGAGCTCGATCGCGTGCTTCGCGTCTTCGACAAGAAGCTGAGTCTCGTCGGGGGCTGATCGTTGCTATGGCGGCGTTCCGGCGCCGTCGCCGAGTGCGCGCTGCATCAGAACAGTGTCCAGCCAGCGGCCGTGCTTGTAGCCGATATTCGTGAAAGTCCCGGCCGGCGCGAAGCCCAGTGCCCGGTGCAGCGCGATCGAGGACGTCTGTCCGGAATCGCCGATGACGGCGATCATCTGACGAAATCCGCCAGCCTCAGCTTTTGCGATCAGTCCGGCGAGCAGGCGGCGGCCTACCCCTTGCCGATGCGCATCCGGGTGGATGTAGACGCTGTCCTCAACGGTGTAGCGATAGGCCGGGCGAGTGCGGTACGGCCCGGCATAGGCGTAGCCCGCAACACGGCCCGCCAGTTCGGCGACGAGATAGGGAAAGCCGCCATTCTCGAGGGCCCTTCGGCGAGCGTCCATTTCTGTTTCATTCGGCGGCTCGAGCTCGAAAGAGGCCGTCCCGTATGTGACGGCATGCGCGTAGATCGCGGTGATCTCCCGCATGTCCTCCGGCGTGACAGGGCGGATTGTGATGGATAGGGACATGGCAGAAAGACTGGCGGGGTCAGACGGTCGTCGTGCGAGCCTAGCAAAAGAAAACGCCCCGGCGGAGACCGGGGCGTTCGCGTTCTTGAGAACCGCTTGTTCGTCCTAGCGGCGGCCGCCGAACAGGCGCAGCAGCATCAGGAACAGGTTGATGAAGTCGAGGTAGAGCGCAAGCGCGCCCATCACGGCCTTGCGGCCAGCCGACTGCTGGTCGTCGGCCTCGCTGTACATCTCCTTGATCTTCTGCGTGTCCCATGCGGTCAGGCCGGCGAAGACAAGGACGCCGACGATCGAGATGACGAACGACATCCCGTCGGACTTCAGCCAGATATTCACCAGCGAAGCGACGATCAGGCCGAACAGGCCCATGATCAGGAACGAGCCGATCGGCGAGAGATCGCGCTGCGTGGTGTAGCCGTAGAGGCTCAGCGCGCCGAACGCGGCCGCCGAGATGAAGAACACGTTGGCGATCGAGTTCGCGGTGTAGGTGATGAAGATGGTCGCCAGCGAGACGCCGAGGAGGCCCGCATAGAGATAGAAGAGCAGCTGTGCGGTCCCGGCCGAGAGCCGGTTGATCCCGAAGCTGAGGACGAACACCATCGCCAGCGGGGCGAGCATCAGCACCCACATGAACGGCCCGCCGAACAGGAACTGGCCGAGGGGGGTCAGGCCGGCGATCTTGCCGCCGCTGACAGTGATGGCGTTGCCGCCCACCATCTGGAAGGTCAGGAAGGCCACGACGCCGGTCAGCGCGACAGCCGAGGCCATGTAGTTGTAGACGCGGATCATGTGTGCGCGCAGGCCCGCATCATAGGCGACCGCGCGGTCCGCGTAGCCGCCGCGGGCGGCTGCTGCATTCCGATCGAAATCGGACATGGAAAAACCCTCTCAAAAGCCCGGATACCGCCGGGCCGGCTGGCCGCACCCCGACGGGGCGGCCGACGGCGGTAATGTAGAGATCGGAGAAACGGTTTTCCAGCGGCTTGCGGCCGGCACGAAAAAAGGGGCCCCGGAAAAACCGGGGCCCCTTAACGTTCGGTAAGCGTCGATTTCGCCGTCCGACTATTCTTCGCGCTGGCCGAGCAACTGCAGCAGCAGCGTGAACAGGTTGATGAAGTTCAGGTAGAGCGAGAGCGCGCCCATGATCGCGGAGCGCTCACGCATCTCGCCTTCGAGCTGCCCGTAGACATACTCGTTCTTCAGCCGCTGCGTGTCGTAGGCGGTCAGGCCGGCGAATACGAGGACGCCGACAATCGACACCACGAATTGCAGCATGCCGCTTGGCCAGATCAGGTTGACCAGCGAGCCCAGGATGATGCCGATCAGGCCCATGAACAGGAACGAGCCCCAGCCGGAGATATCCCGCTGCGTGGTGTAGCCCCACAGGCTGAGCGCGCCGAAGGTCGCCGCGGTGATGAAGAATACCCGGGTGATCGAGGTCTGGGTGTAGACCATGAAGATCGAACCGAGCGAGATGCCCATCAGCGCGGCAAACACCCAGAACAGCATTTGCGCCGTCGCGGGACGCATGCGCTCGAGGCCGAAGCTGAGTGCGAATACCAGCGCCAGCGGCGACAGCATGATCACCCACTTCAGCGGACTGACGAAGATGGCGTAGCCGATCGGGGTGAGGAACATGCCGCCGCGGATCGCAGCCGGCACTTCAGCGCCGTTGCGCATCATCTTCGCGGCCGCCGCGACGTCACCTGTCACCGAAAGCATGTAGATGCCGAGCGCGGCAAAGCCGGTGATGGCCAGCCCGAGCATCATATAGTTGTAGACGTGAAGCATGTAGGACCGCAGACCCTGGTCAATGACTTCGGGTGTCGCGCGCCCTGTGGCCCTGTCGTAGGTGGCCGTGTTCCGATTAAAGTCCGACATCATCGAACTCCCTGAGTATGTCGCCCAAAACTCATCGCCTTACTGCGCGACTCGACGCTCATATGGCGAAGCTTCCACAATGATACAGGGGATTCCGGTAAAAATACTCTGTCCCGAACGTCGCACTTTGCGCAGTCGGACGCGGCTGAATGTCGCAAATTCTAGAGGTTCCGCAAGACCGAGGCGGGCTTTTGCCCCAACGCGGTGAAGGTCCCGGCGAGGCCGAAAATGACTGTTACGGCGAGCGCGGCGGCGGCAGCGGCGAGCGCCGGCAGCGGCAGCCAGACGAACGACAGGTTCATGATCTTCGTAACGACGAACCAGGCCGCAACGGAGCCCGCCAGCACACCGAACACGCCCGTAGCAAGGCCAAGCAGCGTGTATTCGAGCGCGTAGGCTGAAATCAGCCGGCCGCGGGTGGCGCCGAGTGTCTTGAGGATGATCGCGTCGTACACGCGGTTGTGATGGCTTGCCGCCAGCGCGCCCGCCAGCACCAGCGCCGCTGCAATCAGGGTAATGAGACTCGCGCCGCGAATTCCGAGGACGAGATTTCCGACGACGGAGCCGACGGCCTGGATGGCGTCCTTGACCCGCACGGTGGTTACCGCCGGGAATGCGGTCGCCATGTCGCGCAGGATCGCCGCGTCCTGTTGCGCCGTCGTCTCACCGGAAAACGTCAATGTGGCGATGTGGGTGTGAGGCGCGCCGCGAAACGCATTCGGCGAATAGACGAGAACGAAATTGATGCCGAGACTTTGCCAGTCGACCACGCGCAGATTGGCGATGCGGGCGGTGATGTTGCGACCGAGGACATTGACGGTCAGCGTATCCCCGACCTTCAGGCCGAGTCCTTCCGCGATGCGCTTCTCCATCGAGAGCAGCGGCGGCCCCTGATAGTCGGCCGGCCACCATTGGCCTTCGACCAGCCGCGATCCCGGCGGAATTTCGGTCGAATAGGTGATGCCGCGATCGCTCTGCAGCGCCCAGGCGGCCTGCGGCGTCGGCTTCAGCTCTTCCGCCTTGACGCCATTCGCAGCAATGATGCGTCCGCGCAGCATCGGCTGACGCTCAAGCGCAGCGCTTGGTGCGGCCTTTCGGATGAATTCGTCGAAGCGAGGCGCGTCATTGTTCTGGATGTCGACGAAGAAGAAGGCCGGCGAGCGCTCCGGCAGGGCTTCCTGGAATTGCCGGCGCAGATTGCCATCGATCAGCACCACGATGACGAGGACGGCGAGACCAAGCCCGAGCGAGAGCACGACTGAGGGCGTCAGCGCGCCCGGACGATGGATATTCGCGACCGCGAGGCGGAGCGCGGTGATCTTCGACCGCGGCAGTTTCGCTGCGACCTTCATGATCAGCACGGCGACCAGATACAGCAGCAGGAACGTCACTGCCGAAGCGCCCACGAACACCGTCGCGATCCGCTTGTCGTAGGACAGCAGGATCGACAGCGCGGCAAGGGCGAGTGTCACACCGGCTGCGGCGAAAAGGTAGGGTTTGCGCGGAAGGCTCCACTGGCCGCTGACCGCTTCACGAAACAGCGCCGAAACCGGGATGTCGTGTGCGCGCCCGAGCGGCCACAGCGCGAAAGCCAGCGCCGTCAGCAATCCGAACATCGCCGCGAGTGCGAGCTGCGCCCATTGCAGCGCGGGTTCGACCGGCAGCGGCAAGATCGTGCCGAAGGACCACGTGACAACGAACGGCAAGGCTGCCCCGATCACGAGTCCGCCCGCGGTGCCGATCGCGGCAATCGTCATCACCTGAACGAGATAGATCGCAAAGATCCGTGCGCCGGTCGCGCCGAGCGACTTCATCGTCGCGATCGTGTCGCGCCGCCGCTCGAGATGGCTGCGCACCGCATTGGCGACGCCGACGCCGCCAACCAGAAGCGCCGTCAGTCCGACCAGCGTCAGAAATTGTGTGAAGCGCTCGATGTTGCGTTCGAGTTGCGGCGAAGCGTTGTCGCGCGAGCGGATTTCCCAGCCGGCGTCCGGAAACCGCTTTTCGGTATCCGCGATCATCGCTTTCACCGCATTGTCGGTCGCGTCATTACCGTTGAGCGCGACGCGGTAAAGCCAGCGCACGAGGCTGCCGGGCTGGAGCAGGCCGGTGGCGCGGAGCGCGTCGGTGCTGACGAGGAGGCGCGGCCCGAAGCCGATGCCACCGGCCAGCTTGTCGGGTTCGCTGCGCAGTACCGCGCGGATCTCGATCGGGGCGTTCCCCACAGTAACGCGGTCGCCGACCTTCAGGTCGAGCCGTGTCAGGAGTGCAACATCGACCGCAGCGCCGAATGCGCCGTTGCGCTCGGCCAGCGCATCGGGGAGCGGCATCGCCGGTTCGAGCGAAGCGGTGCCGTAGAGCGGATAAAGGCCGTCGACCGCCTTCACCTCGACGAGGGCCTGGCGATTGTCTGCCGTGCGCGCCATCGCGCGAAGCGTCGCGGCATCGGACACGCGGCCATAGCGCGCCAGCTGCGCGCGTTCGTCCGCGCTGGCTTCGCGATGGAACAGCGCGAAGGATACGTCGCCGCCGAGAATGGTCCGGCCTTCGCGCGCAAGTCCGCCGGCAAGGCTCTCGGCGAACGAGCCGACGCCGGCAATCGCCATCACGCCAAGGCCGATGCAGAAGATCAGGACGTAAAAGCCGCGCAGGCCGCCACGTAGTTGGCGGATGGCGAAGCGCAGCGGGATCGACCAGTTACTTGTACGTGCCGGTGTCGCGACGAGACTCATGGAGCCCTGCTCATGCGCTTGCGACTTCCCGCACGGCTTCCGGCGCTTCATCCGACTCGATGCGGCCGGAGCGCAAGCGCACGACACGTCTGCAGCGGCGCGCGAGCGAAGGATCGTGCGTGACCAGGATCAGCGTCATCCCGCGATCGACATGGCCCTTGAACAGAAGCTCTACCACCTGCGATCCGGTCCGCTCGTCGAGATTGCCGGTGGGCTCGTCGGCGACGAGGATCGCAGGGTTCGGCGCGAGCGCGCGCGCCAGCGCAACGCGCTGCTGTTCGCCGCCCGAGAGTTGCGCGGGGTAATGCGACAGCCGCTCCTTCAGGCCGACGCCCGCAAGTTCGGCAGCTGCGCGCTCGTGCGCGTCGGAGACACCCGCAAGCTCCAGCGGCACGGCGACATTCTCCAGCGCCGTCATGGTCGGAATGAGATGAAAGGACTGAAAGACAATGCCGACATTGCGGCCGCGGAAGCGCGCCAGCGCGTCCTCATCGAGGCGGCGGAGATCCTCACCGGCGACCATGATCGAGCCGGTGTCGGCGCGTTCCAGCCCGGCAAGCACCATCAGCAGCGTCGATTTGCCCGACCCCGATGGGCCGACAAGGCCGATCGCCTCGCCGCGGTTGATCGTGAGATCGATGTCCTTGAGGATATGAACGCGGGCGGCGCCGCTCCCGAGCGACAGATTGACGCCGGACAACGTGACCGCAGGTCCGGCAGGCGGGGTCTTTTGCTGCATTGAAATCCTGGATTCGCAGGACGATATGGCAGAGTCACGGACATATGGTGCGATGAAGAGTTTAGTCCATAGCCTGACCCTCACCGTACTGGCGCTGGCCGGATTTGCGGTGGTGCTTGCAAGCCCCGCGACCGCTCAAAATCCCGCCCCGATCAGGATTGTGGCATTCGGCGATTCCCTGACGGCCGGTTACGGCCTGCCGGCGCAGGATGCATTTCCGGCGCGGCTGGAACGCGCCCTCAAGGCAAAAGGCCACAATGTGGCGATCGAGAATGCCGGCGTGTCCGGCGACACCGCCTCGGGCGGATTGTCGCGGCTCGACTGGTCGATCCAGGACGGCACCGACGCGGTGATCGTCGAACTCGGCGCGAACGACATGCTGCGCGGCGTTGAGCCGAAGGTCACGCGGCAGGCGCTGGATGACATTCTCGCGAAACTCAAGGCGCGCAACATTCCGGTGCTTCTCGCCGGGATGCGCGGGGCGCCAAATCTGGGATCGGATTATGTGCGCGATTTCGAGGCAATCTTTCCTGACCTCGCGCAAAAGCACGACGTGGTGTTCTACCCGTTCTTTCTCGATGGCGTCGCGGCGCAATCGAAGCTCGCTTTGCGCGACGGCATGCATCCGAACGCGGACGGCGTGGACACGATCGTCAAAGGCATTCTGCCGAAGGCTGAGGAACTCGTCGCGCGCGTGAAGAAGCGCGCGCCAGGCTGAGGCGCTTGCGCACCATCGGCGAATCCGGTCTTGTAGGCGATGTGCCGCCTGCGTTGTCACGCGATTGTCACGTCTGAGACGTGATGGAAATGGGAGGTTCTCGATGCCGCGTATTTTCACCGCGATCGAGATTCCCGCGCACGTCGCGCAGATGCTGACATTTCTGCGCGGCGGATTGCCGGGCGCGCGCTGGATCGATCCGGGAAATTATCACATCACCCTGCGCTTCATCGGCGACGTCGATGCGCATGTCGCGCATGACGTAGCGTCGATGCTCGACACGGTGAACCGTGCTCCGTTCGAACTGCGGCTCGAAGGTGTAGGCTCGTTTGGCGGGCGCAAGCCGCGCGCTGTCTTTGCGAATGTCGCGCCGTCGCAGGCGCTCATGGATCTGCAGGCGGAGCATGAGCGGCTGATGCAACGCGTCGGGCTCGCGCCGGAAGGCCGCAAATATACGCCGCATGTCACGCTCGCGCGCTTGCGTGCGTCTTCAAGCGGGCAGGTCGCAGAATATCTCAGCGAGCGCGGCTCGTTCCGGTCGGTGTCGTTCCGCGCCGAACGCTTCGTGCTGTATTCGTCGCGCGCGTCTGTTGGCGGCGGGCCTTATCTGGTCGAAGAGGCCTATCCGCTGACGGCTGTTCCCGCGCGCCAAGCGATCTGAACGCTCAGGCGAAGCGCGCCATCTGCTGGCGGATCGTCTGCGGTGTCCCGGTCATGCCGACGAATTCGAGCCGCCCGAGCCGGTGCTTCGCGGCCTCGTCGCAAGCACGGGCCATCATGACGTCCGCGAGATCGTCGGTCTGATAGTCGCGCTCCGCGATCAACGTCGCCGCGGCACGCTGGCCTGCGCGATCGGGAACGATCTCCACGCTCGCGCGCATCCGGCCCTCTTCATACGCGCCGATCACGATTGCCTGTGACGACATCAGCCGCAGGCAATGCGCATCGACGGCACGATCGTCATTGCCGTCCGAGAAGAACAGGCAGCGGTCGAGATAGTCGAGGCGCAGAAGGTGCGCGTGATGGTCTTCCATGCTGCAGGTCGACAGAACCCTGATGTCGTATTCATTCCGGTTCATCGCCAATCCCCCGAAGCTGCTGGCAGAGAGGACTGAGATTGCGCCCGCAAACGATACTGGCTGGTTAACGTCAGGTTGCCTTGAACAGGCGGGATTGCGCGTCCAGGATAGCTGTTGCGAAACCCTGTCCGTCCGAGACGAGTTCCCGAACCACCGACAATGGCGTCGGGTGAGGGGCTTCCACCTCGGCGACGACGTTGCCGAAGTCGAAGCTCAGGTCGGCGTCGAATTTCTGTGCGAGCTGCTGCATCCGGCGGTTGTTGGCGAGGCACGCCATGTGCAGATGCGCGATTCCGCGATTGCGCGCCGTCAGCAGCGTGCGTTCCAGCAGCGCCGAACCGACCCCGTGGCCTTGCCACTCGTTCTCGACGCTGAAGGCGGCCTCCGCCTTTTTGGTGAAGCGTCCGCCGATGGGGCGCAATTCGGCCGCGCCGCGCAGTTTCCCGTCGACGAAGAAGCCGTGCACGATGGCATCGAGCCACATGGAGGTGTCGACATAGTTGCGGATGTAGGCGTCCGACACGCCGCCGCCGAACCGGCGATGGCGGCTTTCCGGATCGAGCCGCAGCAAATGATCCCGGTACTTGTACGCTTCGCCGATCCACATCTTGCGGATCAGGCCTCCGCCGGGAAGCGGATCGAGTGCAGTCATCTGGTCTCCTGACAGTTGTGCCGAAGACCCTCCTCTCGTCCCTCCCAAGACGTCGCCGGGGTGCTCTTTCCAGCCCCCGCAGCCACGCTATTTAATGCTGCGATGCAGCATTTTTAAGACCGGACCAAGCCCCAATTTCAGGCAGTTGGGGCCGATCGGGTCGGCGCGGCCACTAAAACCTTCGTCAGCCGCACGCACCTCGCCTTGCAGGCTGCGCCCCGTGGCGGTTATGCCTCGCTTCCGCTTTTGCCCGCCTGATACCGCATGACTTCATCCATCAGCGACCGCTACGCCGCCTTGATCGCGGACGGCGCCATTTCGACCGATGCAGCGCAAGCCGCTGCCGTCGAAAAGCTTGCTGCCCTGGAGGACCGGCTTGCCGACCACAAGCGCGCGGCAAAATCCTCCTCGCTCGGCTGGCTGTTCGGCAACCGCGAGAAGCGGGCGCCGCTCAAGGGTCTGTACATCCACGGCAAGGTTGGGCGCGGCAAGACCATGCTGATGGATCTGTTTTTCGATTCGAGCCGCACGGCGAAGAAGCGGCGCGTGCACTTCCACGAATTCATGTCGGAGGTGCATGAGCGCATCCACGACTATCGGAAGAGGGCGAAAGCCGGCGAAATCCCCGACGAGGACGCGATCGTCCTGACTGCGAATGCGATCGCGGACGATGCCGAATTGCTTTGCTTCGACGAGTTTCACGTCACGGATATTGCCGACGCGATGATCCTCGGTCGCCTGTTCACGCAATTCTTCAACCGCGGAACGGTCGTCGTGGCGACGTCGAACGTCGCGCCGGACGATCTCTACCAGGGTGGGCTCAATCGCGCGCAGTTTCTGCCGTTTATCAAGCTGCTGCTCGAGAAGGTCGATGTCGTGCGTCTCGATGCGCGCACCGATTTTCGGTTGGAAAAGCTGGTCAAGGGCCGCGTCTGGTATGTGCCCGCCGACGCTCAGGCCGATCGCGATCTCGATGAAGCCTGGTCGCGCCTCACGCTCGGACAGCAAGGCGCGCCGCAGGAGCTGACGGTGAAGGGACACAAGCTGCGGGTGCCGCTGGCTGCGGTCGGCGCGGCGCGCTTCTCGTTCCCCGATCTCTGCGTTCTGCCGCTCGGCTCGGCAGATTTTCTCCGGCTGGCGCACGAATATCATACGCTGGTCATCGACCGCATTCCGGTGATGCATTTCGCCCAGCGCAACGAGGCCAAGCGCTTCATCCTTCTGATCGATTCGCTTTACGACAATGCGGTGAAGCTGATTGCGTCCGCGGACGCGCCACCGCACGAACTCTATGTTGCGGACGAGGGGCTGGAGCTGTTCGAATTCCAGCGCACGGTCTCTCGCCTCATCGAGATGGGCTCGCAGAGCTACCTCGCGCTTCCGCACGGCCCGCGCCGCGACGTCGATACGGTCAAGAGCGGGCAGATCATCGATACGTGAGGGCGACAATCAAGCCCGCGGCGGCCCGCGATAATTGTCGATCAGGATCGCGACGCTGATTGTCAGGACCCACAGCGGCAGCACGATGATCGTCCATGTGGACACATAACTGCCGACGAGAAGGACGGCCGCCAGCCCATAGCCGAGGATCGCAATCCATCGCGGCGCGATCCGGGTGTAGATCACGACCGTTGACGTCGACACCATGAAGACCGTCGCGACCTTGGCGGCATAGACATTGACCAGAATGAACGCGGTCGCGCGGGCGAAATAAAAGGTCGGCGTTCCGGCGAGGTTGTGTGGTCCCATCGCGGCGCCGGCCAGGATCAAAGCGCCGACAAGCGATGCTGCGGTAAACAACATTCCGAGAAACAGCAGCGAGCTTCCGAAAAAGACGGTGGCGAAGAAGCGGTCCTCCTTCGCGCCAAGCCGGTCCCGCAGCACACCGATGAACCAAAGAAACGCGATGCCCGCGAACGGAATGAGGTTCAGGGCGAAGGCGGCGCGCCGCCAATCCTCCGCGAGCCAATCGCCGCCTTCGGTCGGGCTGCCCGGCACCGCGCTACGCAACAGCACGAAGATCGCGATGAGCAATATCGCAAACACTATTCCGGCGATTGCCGCAGCCTTGGGCGTGTTCAGCTGAGCGCCAGTAGACGGCGGGGCTTTTGCTGCATCGTTGGTCGTGGGGGCGGGCATCACGTAGCCACGCCGGAGCGGCCGCCGAGCCCTTGCGGATCGCCGATCCGTGCAAGCGCGAGGTCTTCCGGATATGGAAATTTCTGTTCGATCTCGCGGTCGAGCAGCGTCAGTTCCAATGCGATGGCGGGCAGCCGGTGTGCCGGAAGAGTTCGCAGCAGGTTGTCGAACATCGCGCGCAGCCGCCGCACCACCTGCAAATTGTCGGAGCCGCAACGCCGAATCTCGCGGAAGGACAGGTGAACCAGATCTTCCCAGTTCGGCGTCCGGACGATGACGCGCAGCCCGCTGTTCCTGTCGCGCAGTTCGTCGGTGTGAAGATGTTTCATGCCTGCCGACCGGAGCAGGCGATGAAGCTGGTCAATCGCGATGACCGCGGTGGTGGGATCGTTGATCGCCGGCGAAAGCGCCCGCAACGCGATATCGACCACGATGCGGAACGCGAAGGTCGGGTCCTGTTCCATGGTGCGCTCCGATCCGAACTCGACCGCATCGCGCAGCCTGGTTTCATCGATGGCGCCGCGGCCGTAGATCAGGAACAGATCTTCATCGACCGCGACAAAGTCTCCGACCTGCGGAGCGAATTCGATCACGGCATCGAGGCGCTCGGCTTCGGCCATCAGCACGGGCGTATCCACCGACAGTACGATGCCGGACTTCTCGCGGTGAGCGATGACCGCGTTGGGCTCGCCGAGTGCTTCCCGTGCGCTTTTCGGCGTGACCGCGTCATGGCCGCGCTCGGGATAAACCGCGGCGAGGACCTCGAGCCCCCTGTTGCCGACATGCGACAGGACGCTGACCGGACGCAGCAGTCGCGATGCATGGTCGATCAGGAAGAAGAACGCGGCAAAACACACAATGCCGAGCGCGGCCGCAACGAAAGCCGGCAATTGCTGCACAGAGGCGCCGACCCGATTCTGGGTACTGACTGAAAACAGCAACGTGAAGATGAACAGGCCGACGCAGTACTTGATCGTGCGGTCGCTGAGCAGGGTGGTCGCAATGATCCGCGGCGTGAGTTGCGCACTGGCCACCTGAACCGCGACCAGCAGCGAGCCGAAAGTGAACACCAGGAAGGACAGGTTCGCCGCGATGATGGCGTCGTACATTGCCTTTGCGCCGGACGCATCGAGGCCGAGCAGCGTCCAGCTCAGGCGGTCGTCGAGTTCATGGACGACGCGGACCGCGATCAGTTCGAGCGGGATGGTGACGAACGGGATGAACCAGATCGAAGATCCGATGCGATGACCCAGCCTTCGGAGCATCCTCAGCACATGCATTTGCGCCTCGTGCTGGATCTAACATCAGATGGGCGCGGCCCGGTCGCGCGTGCCTTGGTGTAGGCCGCCGATACTTTGGGATGGCCATGGGGCGGTCCATGGGGCGGTCTATGGGGCGGTCTGGCCGTCCGCGGGGCAGGACCTGGCGGACGCTCTCCGCGTTCCGCTTCCAGCCTTGGTTGAATCATTCGCAGGCGCAGCATCTAAGGTGCGCCGCAACGCCGAATTTTGTATGCTTTTGCGGTCCTGGCCCTTGGCAAGCCCGAGTTCGCTGGAATAATGTATATCAGCAGCGAGAATGAACCATGCGTTGTTCGCCCTTCGCAACCTTGTCGCCAACGGCGGGACACGATAACCACCGCGCGGCCGCGCTTCCGCGGCCTCTCCAGGCATAAAGGTTCATCTTCTCATGGCGCGTCCCAAGATTGCATTGATCGGCTCCGGTCAGATCGGCGGAACGCTCGCCCACCTCATCGGATTGCGTGAGCTCGGCGACGTTGTGATGTTCGACATCGCGGAAGGCATTCCGCAGGGCAAATCCCTCGATATTGCGCAGTCGTCGCCGGTCGACGGCTTCGATGCGCGGATGTCGGGCACCAATTCTTACGACGCCCTTGAGGGCGCCTCGGTCTGCATCGTGACCGCCGGCGTGCCGCGCAAGCCCGGCATGAGCCGCGACGATCTGCTCGGCATCAACCTCAAGGTGATGGAGCAGGTCGGCACGGGCATCAAGAAATACGCCCCGAACGCGTTTGTCATCTGCATCACCAATCCGCTCGATGCGATGGTGTGGGCCCTGCAGAAATATTCGGGCCTGCCGAAGAACATGGTGGTCGGCATGGCGGGCGTGCTCGATTCCGCACGCTTCCGCTATTTCCTTGCCGATGAATTCAACGTCTCGGTCGAGGACGTGACCGCGTTCGTGCTAGGCGGTCATGGCGACACGATGGTGCCGCTGGTTCGCTACTCCACCGTCGCCGGCATTCCGCTGCCCGATCTGATCAAGATGGGCTGGACGACCGAGAAGCGGCTGGACGAGATCGTGATCCGCACCCGCAATGGCGGCGCGGAGATCGTCAATCTGCTCAAGACCGGCTCGGCCTTCTATGCGCCGGCATCCTCCGCCATCGCGATGGCCGAGAGCTATCTGAAGGACAAGAAACGCGTGTTGCCGTGTGCCGCCTGGCTGAATGGCGAATACGGCGTGAAGGACATGTATGTCGGCGTGCCGGTCGTGATTGGCGCCAAGGGCGTCGAGCGCGTGGTCGAAATCGATCTGTCCTCGTCCGAGCGTGAAATGTTCGACAAGTCGGCGCTGTCGGTCCAGCAGCTCGTCGACGCGTGCAAGAACATCGCGCCTGACTTGAAGAAGTAAGTCTCGTGTTCCGGCGGCGGCGCGGTGGAAAGCGCCGCACCGCCGATCCGGAGCGCGTCGCGAAGGGGAATGTGTTCCGGCTCCGCAACGCATCGTGATGCAGTCGCGATGCCCGGGGGCGAAGAGGTTGGGAGCTGAGCGTCGAATGAACATCCACGAATATCAGGCCAAGGCCGTTCTGCGTGACTTCGGCGTTCCGGTGCCCAAGGGCATTCCCGCCTTCACCGTCGACGAGGCGATGAAGGCCGCCGCCGAACTGCCCGGACCGGTCTGGGTGGTGAAGGCTCAGATCCATGCCGGCGGCCGCGGCAAGGCGGGTGGCGTGAAAGTCGTGAAGTCGCTCGACGACGTGAAGGCGGAATCGACCCGCATTCTCGGCTCGACGCTCGTTACGCATCAGACCGGGCCGAAGGGCAAGCAGGTCAACCGGCTCTATATCGAGGACGGCTCTGCGATCGCGAAGGAATTCTACCTCTCGATGCTGGTCGATCGCGTGACGTCGCGCGTCGCGATCGTCACCTCGACCGAAGGCGGCATGGACATCGAGGCGGTCGCGCACGACACGCCGGAGAAAATCCTCACCATCACGATCGATCCCGCCACCGGCATCATGCCACATCACGTGCGCAACGTGTCGAAGGCCCTGGGCCTCGATGCCGACCTCGCCAAGCAGATGGGCGCTCTGCTGCCCAAGCTGTATAAGGCCTTCGTCGACAAAGACATGAGCATGCTCGAGATCAATCCGCTGGTTGTCACCAAGGACAACAAGCTGCTCTGCCTCGACGCCAAGATCGGCTTCGACGGCAATGCGCTCTATCGGCATCCCGACATCGCCGAGTTGCGCGATGAGACAGAAGAGGACGCGAAGGAAATCGAAGCCTCGAAATACGATCTCAATTATATCGCGCTCGACGGCTCGATCGGCTGCATGGTCAACGGCGCGGGCCTTGCGATGGCGACCATGGACATCATCAAGCTCTATGGCTCCGAGCCCGCGAACTTCCTCGATGTCGGCGGCTCCGCCACCAAGGAAAAGGTAACGGCCGCGTTCAAGATCATCACCTCGGATCCGACGGTGAAGGGCATCCTCGTCAACATCTTCGGCGGCATCATGAAGTGCGACATCATCGCCGAAGGTGTGGTCGCAGCCGTGAAGGACGTCGGCCTGAAGGTTCCGCTGGTCGTGCGTCTCGAAGGCACGAACGTCGATCTCGGCAAGAAGATCATCCGCGAATCCGGACTGAACGTGCTGCCGGCTGACGATCTCGACGACGCCGCGCAGAAGATTGTCGCCGCTGTGAAGAAGGCTGCCGCATAACAGGTCCGTAAAGGCTGAGTGGCGAAAAGCGAAAAGGTCCGATGTCAGTGGCAGTCAGGGGAGCGTCCGGTGATTGCTGTTACGCTTGGGACTCTTGGCGTCCTCGCTATGGTGGCTGCCGTGTTCATGTATCGTCTCCCATCGTCTGTGCCGACGTGACATCGGCAGGCATACCCACCATTACGATCTTTATTCCGCGTCATTGAAAGGCCGGTACTGATGTCCATCCTGATCGACAAGAACACCAAGGTCATCTGCCAGGGCTTTACCGGCAAGAACGGCACCTTCCATTCGGAACAGGCGATTGCCTACGGCACCAAGATGGTCGGCGGGACGTCGCCCGGCAAAGGCGGTACCACGCATCTCAATCTTCCGGTGTTCGACACGGTGCGCGAAGCGCGCGACAAGACCGGCGCCGACGCGAGCGTGATCTATGTCCCGCCGCCCGGTGCGGCCGACGCGATCTGCGAGGCGATCGATGCGGAGATCCCGCTGATCGTCTGCATCACTGAAGGCATCCCGGTGATGGACATGGTCAAGGTGAAGCGCTCGCTCTCCGGATCGAAGTCGCGCCTGATCGGACCGAACTGCCCTGGCGTGATGACGGCCGGCGAATGCAAGATCGGCATCATGCCGGGCAACATCTTCAAGCCCGGCACGGTCGGCATCGTGTCGCGCTCCGGCACGCTGACTTACGAAGCGGTGTTCCAGACCTCGCGCGAAGGTCTCGGTCAGACCACGGCCGTCGGTATCGGCGGCGATCCGGTCAAGGGCACGGAATTCATTGAAGTGCTGGAGATGTTCCTCGGCGACCCGAAGACCGAGTCGATCATCATGATCGGCGAGATCGGCGGTTCGGCCGAAGAGGACGCCGCGCAGTTCCTGAAGGACGAGGCGCGCAAGGGCCGCAAGAAGCCGATGGTCGGCTTCATCGCCGGCCGCACCGCGCCTCCCGGCCGCCGCATGGGCCATGCCGGCGCGATCATTTCCGGCGGCAAGGGCGATGCGGAATCCAAGATCGCCGCGATGGAATCGGCCGGTATCAAGGTGTCGCCGTCACCCGCCCGCGTCGGCAAGACTTTGGTCGAGGTATTGAAAGGTTAATCCCGCTCGCGAAAAGCTGATCGGGCGTTTGAACGTCAACTGCGGCCCGCGCTCTCCAGCGCGGGCCTTTTTATTTGAAATCAAACACTTAAATGAGATCTGTAAGCTGGCAAAGAAGTGAATCAAAACTCATTTCAATGTCATCTTATCGTGGCCGAACGATCCCTATGTCTGTAAAAGGGTCGCCGCCGGGACGCATTTTCCAGCCGAATCGACCCGAAATGGCCGCTGCCGGCGGTCAGACACTCACAAGCTATCGATCCAAGCGACGGATCCACGCCAGGACGGCCCGTTATGTCTCGTCAGGACGCGAACGCAGCTTTCGCCCTCACCTCTTTCCTCTACGGCGCCAACGCCGCGTATATCGAAGACCTCTATGCACGCTACGAAGCCGACCCGGCGTCGGTGGATGCGCAGTGGCAATCGTTCTTCCAGAGTCTGAAGGACGATCCGGCGAGCGTCACGAAAAGCGCGAAAGGCGCGTCGTGGAAGAAGCCCGGCTGGCCGCAGCTGTCCAACGGCGATCTGGTCGCCGCGCTCGACGGCAACTGGGCCGAGACCGAGAAGGTCATCTCCGACAAGATCAAGGGCAGGGCGCAGAAGGCCGGCGTCGAACTCTCTTCCTCGGATGTGCTGCAGGCGACGCGCGATTCGCTGCACGCGCTGATGCTGATCCGTGCGTACCGTATCCGCGGCCACTTCCATGCGAAGCTCGATCCGCTCGACCTCGAGCCGGAGAAGAACGAGGAGGAACTCGATCCGCGCACCTACGGCTTCACCGAAGCCGACATGGACCGCAAGATCTATCTCGACAAGGTGCTGGGCCTCGAATTCGGCACGATGCGCGAGATCATCGCGATCCTGCGCCGCACCTATTGCCAGACGCTCGGCGTCGAATTCATGCACATCTCCGATCCGCAGCAGAAGGCGTGGATCCAGGAGCGCATCGAAGGCAAGGACAAGGAAATCACCTTCACGCGCGAAGGCAAGCGCGCGATCCTGAACAAGCTCGTCGAAGCCGAAGGCTTCGAGAAATTCCTCGACGTCAAGTTCACCGGTACCAAGCGCTTCGGCCTCGATGGCGGCGAGTCGTTGATCCCCGCGCTTGAGCAGATCATCAAGCGCGGCGGCCAGCTCGGCGTGAAGGAGATCGTGTTCGGCATGGCGCATCGCGGCCGCCTGAACACGCTGACCCAGGTGATGGGTAAGCCGCATCGCGTGCTGTTCCACGAATTCAAGGGCGGCTCGGCCACGCCGGACGAAGTCGAAGGCTCGGGCGACGTGAAGTATCACCTAGGCGCATCGAGCGATCGCGAGTTCGACGGCAACAAGGTGCATCTGTCGCTGACGCCGAACCCCTCGCATCTGGAAATCGTCGATCCGGTCGTGCTTGGAAAGGTCCGCGCAAAGCAGGATCAGCTGGGTGCGACTCCTGACAATCGCACCATGGCGCTGCCGCTGCTGATCCATGGCGATGCGGCCTTTGCCGGACAGGGCGTGGTTGCGGAATGCTTCGGCCTGTCGGAGCTGAAGGGCTATCGCACCGGCGGCTCGCTGCATTTCATCGTCAACAACCAGATCGGCTTCACGACCTATCCGCGCTACTCGCGCTCGTCGCCCTATCCGTCGGATGTGGCGAAGATGATCGAGGCGCTGATCTTCCATGTGAATGGCGACGATCCGGAGGCGGTGGTGTTCGCGGCCAAGGTCGCGATCGAATATCGCCAGCGCTTCGCAAAGCCGGTCGTGATCGACATGTTCTGCTATCGGCGGTTCGGTCACAACGAAGGCGACGAGCCGGCGTTCACCCAGCCGCTGATGTATCAGAAGATCCGTCAGCATCCGTCGACGCTCGACATCTATGCCAAGAAGCTGATCGGCGAAGGCGTCGTCAACGAAGGCGAAGTCGAGAAGATGAAGGCCGACTGGCGCTCGCGGCTCGAAGCCGAGTTCGAGGCCGGGCAAGGCTACAAGCCGAACAAGGCGGACTGGCTGGACGGCCGCTGGTCTATCATCAAGGCTGGCACCGAGATCGACGATCCGCGCCGCGGCGTCACCGGGCTCGATCTGGCGAAGCTGAGAGAGATCGGCGAAAAGATCACCAAGGTTCCTGAGGACTTCCAGGTCCACCGCACGATCGCGCGCTTCCTTGAAAACCGGAAGAAAGCGATCGAGACCGGCCAGGGCATCGACTGGGCGACCGGCGAAGCGCTGGCTTTCTGCTCGCTCATGCTTGAGGGCCACCCGGTGCGGCTGTCCGGCCAGGACTCCGAGCGCGGCACCTTCTCGCAGCGCCATTCGGTGCTGTTCGATCAGCGGACCGAGGCGCGCTACACGCCGTTCAATCATCTGAGCGACAATCAGACCGCGCGCTACGAAGTGCTGAACTCGATGCTCTCCGAAGAGGCCGTGCTCGGTTACGAATACGGCTATTCGACCGCGGAGCCGAACGCTCTCGTGTTGTGGGAAGCCCAGTTCGGCGACTTCGCGAACGGCGCGCAGGTGGTATTCGATCAGTTCATCTCGTCGGCGGAGCGCAAGTGGCTGCGCATGTCCGGCCTCGTCTGCCTGCTGCCGCACGGCTACGAAGGGCAGGGGCCGGAGCATTCGTCCGCGCGTCTTGAGCGCTATCTGCAGATGTGCGCCGAAGACAACATGCAGGTCGCGAACTGCACGACGCCCGCGAACTACTTCCACATCCTGCGCCGGCAGCTGCGGCGCGAGATCCGCAAGCCTCTCATCCTGATGACGCCGAAATCCCTGCTGCGTCACAAGCGTGCGGTCTCGACCCTCGAGGAACTCGGCCCTGACACGACGTTCCATCGCGTGCTGTGGGACGACGCACAGGTGCTGAAGGATCAGAAGATCAAGCTGGTCGCCGACGACAAGATGCGTCGCGTGATCCTGTGCTCCGGCAAGGTCTATTATGACCTGTACGAGGAGCGCGAGAAACGCGGCATCGACGACATCTATCTGCTGCGCGTCGAACAGCTCTATCCGTTCCCGACCAAGGCACTCATCCACGACCTGTCACGCTTCAAGCAGGCGGAGATCGTGTGGTGTCAGGAAGAGCCGCGCAACATGGGCGCCTGGTTCTTCGTCGATACCTTCATCGAATGGGTGCTGAACCAGATTCAGGCCAAGCATAAGCGTGCGCGTTATGCGGGCCGTCCCGCGTCAGCCGCCACCGCGACCGGTCTGATGTCGAAACACAATGCGCAGCTGAAGCAGCTCCTCGACGAGGCGCTGGGTTAATCCGTTTGCATGCGTCATGCCCGGCCATAGCCGAAACGCCGATGTGCCGGGCATCCACGTCTTGATGCTTGTGTCGAGACGAGGACGTGGATGGCCGGGATAAGCCCGGCCATGACGAAGGAAAAATCTGAGAGACTGAAACAATGACTGAAATCCGCGTTCCCACTCTTGGCGAATCCGTCACCGAAGCGACCATCGGCAAGTGGTTCAAGAAGCCCGGCGATGCGGTTGCGGTCGACGAGCCGTTGGTCGAGCTCGAGACCGACAAGGTCACCATCGAGGTGCCTGCGCCGGCTGCGGGCGTGCTGTCGGATATCGCCGCCAAGGACGGCGAAACTGTCGCGGTTGGCGCGCTGCTCGGGGAGATCAAGGAAGGCGCGGGAGCCCCTGCGGCCAAGCCCGCTGCCGCCCCGGCTGCTGCGCCGGTCAAGTCCGCCCCGGTTGCGCCCGCACCCGCTGCGGCCCCGTCCGGCGACATGCCGGTCGCGCCGTCGGTCCGCAAGATGAGCGCAGAGTCGGGCGTTGATCCCGCCACTGTCGCAGGCTCGGGCAAGGACGGTCGCGTCACCAAGGGCGACATGATGGCCGCGATCGAGCGCGCCGCTTCCGCCCCGACTCCGGTCCCGTCACCCGCCGCCGCCGTTCAGGTACGGGCTCCGTCGCCCGCCGACGATGCAGCGCGCGAGGAGCGCGTGAAGATGACGCGGCTGCGCGCCACCATCGCGCGCCGCCTGAAGGACGCGCAGAACACGGCCGCCATGCTCACGACCTTCAACGAGGTCGACATGAAGGCGGTGATGGATCTGCGCAGCCACTACAAGGACGCCTTCGAGAAAAAGACCGGTGTGAAGCTCGGCTTCATGGGCTTCTTCGTGCGCGCCTGCGTGCAGGCGCTGAAGGACATCCCGGCGGTCAATGCCGAGATCGACGGCGGCGACATCATCTACAAGAACTATTATCACATCGGCGTCGCGGTCGGCACCGAGAAGGGCCTCGTCGTGCCGGTGATCCGCGATTGCGATCACAAGTCGCTGGCGCAGATCGAGAAGGACATCGCCGACGCCGGCAAGCGCGCGCGCGACGGCCAGCTCAAGATCGAAGAGATGCAGGGCGGCACGTTCACCATTTCGAATGGCGGCGTCTACGGCTCGCTGATGTCGACGCCGATCCTGAACGCACCGCAATCCGGCATTCTCGGCATGCACAAGATCCAGGAGCGTCCGGTTGCGATCGGCGGCAAGGTCGAGATCCGGCCGATGATGTATCTCGCGCTCTCCTACGATCACCGCATTGTCGACGGCCGCGAGGCTGTGACCTTCCTTGTGCGCGTGAAGGAAGTGCTGGAAGACCCGGCACGCCTGATTTTGGATCTTTAGTCCTTATCCTCCGTCATGGCCGGGCTTGTACCGGCCATCCACGTCTTTGAACTCAAGACGGAAGGCGTGGATGCCCGGTACATAGGCGTTTCGTAGAAACGCCGTTCTTCGAACGGCTGTGGCCAGGCATGACGATCGATAGTTTGGAGTCTCACATGTCCTACGATCTCATCGTTATCGGCACCGGCCCCGGCGGCTATGTCTGCGCCATCCGCGCGGCTCAGCTCGGCATGAAGGTGGCTGTGGTCGAAAAGCGCGCGACGCTTGGCGGCACCTGCCTGAATATCGGCTGCATTCCGTCGAAGGCTCTGCTGCATGCGTCCGAACTGTTCGAGGAAGCCGGCCACAGCTTCGCGAAGATGGGCATCGGCGTTTCGAAGCCCAAGCTCGATCTGAAGCAGATGCTGACCTTCAAGGACGAGGCCGTCGACGGAAACGTCAAGGGCGTCGAGTTCCTGATGAAGAAGAACAAGATCGATGTCGCGTTTGGCGCGGGGCGCATCACCGCGCCCGGCCAAGTCGAGGTGACGTCAACGGACGGCAAGGTTCAGACGCTGGAAACGAAGAACATCGTTATCGCGACCGGCTCCGATGTCACGAGGCTGAAGGGCATCGAGATCGACGAGAAGCGCGTTGTCTCTTCCACGGGTGCTTTGACTCTCGAAAAAGTCCCCGAGAAGCTTCTGGTCATCGGCGCCGGGGTGATCGGGCTCGAGCTCGGCTCGGTCTGGCGCCGGCTTGGCGCTCAGGTCACCGTGGTCGAATTCCTCGATCGCATTCTTCCGGGCATGGATTCGGAAGTCGCGCGCCAGTCGCAGCGGCTGTTCGAGAAGCAGGGCATGGCGTTCAAGCTCGGCTCGAAGGTCAGCGCCGTCGATACGTCAGGCAAGAAGCTCAAGGTGAAGGTCGAGCCGGCGAAGGGCGGCGATGCCGAGACCCTCGATGCGGATGTCGTGCTCGTCGCCATCGGCCGTGTGCCGTATATTGACGGCCTCGGCCTTGCGGAGGTTGGCGTCGCACTCGACGAGCGCAGCCGCGTCAAGACCGACGCGCATTTCGCGACCAATGTGCCGGGCATCTACGCGATCGGCGATGTGATCGCCGGGCCCATGCTCGCGCACAAGGCGGAGGACGAGGGCGTGGCCGTCGCCGAGATCCTCGCCGGGCAGGCCGGCCACGTGAATTACGATGTGATCCCCGCGGTCGTTTACACCTATCCGGAGGTGGCTTCGGTCGGCAAAACCGAGGAAGAGCTGAAGGCCGCGAACGTCGCGTATAATGTCGGCAAGTTTCCGTTCACCGCGAATGGCCGCGCAAAGGCCAATCAGCAGACCGAGGGCTTCGTCAAGATTCTGGCGGACGCGAAAAACGATCGCGTGCTCGGCGTGCATATCGTCGGCGCCGATGCCGGCAACATGATCGCGGAGGCGGCGGTCGCGATGGAGTTCGGCGCTGCGGCGGAAGACATCGCGCGCACATGTCACGCGCATCCGACACTTCCGGAGGCGGTGAAGGAAGCCGCGCTCGCCGTCGACAAGCGCGCCATCCATATGTGATCGGCACACCTTTGTGTGACTAATCCGGCTGCGCGGAGCCTTGCTCCCGCAGCCGTTTGTTTTCCGCCTCCAGAGCCTCAATCCGCTGCTGCAGCGCTCCGATCGCCTGCGCGACATCCGGCGCATCGAAGCGCTGCGTGATGTGTTGCGGACAATTCCAGTCGAACGCGTCGAGATGCAGAACGAAGGCGCGCTCTGCCTTGCCGCGATATCCCGGTGTTGAAAGCTTTTCCGCAAGGTCAGGATTGTCGGCGAGGCTCTTCACCTCGGCATGGGCGAAGATCTTCAGCCGTCGCCGGTTCGCGTAATCCATCAGGATCAGCGACACGCGCCCTTCGGCAGCAAGATTGCCGAGGCTGATATACTGGCGATTGCCGGCGAAGTCCGCGAACGCCAGTGTCCGGTCGTCGATCACGCGCAGGAATCCGCGCGGCCCGCCACGATGCTGGACATAGGGCCACCCGGTCTCCGACACCGTTGCCATGTAGAAGCTGTCGCGCTGGCCGATGAAGGCCTCTTCGCTCTCGGTCAGGCGGTCGAAGGTGCGGTGACCCTTGAAGTTCTCCCACAGGTGGGCGCTGCCGTTTTGCGCCTGCGCGGCCTTAACGCTGGGGGTGACCGCAATGTCCAGAAATCCGTAGGGCATGGCCTGGCTCCAATTTCCCTAGCCAGATAGCGCCTATTGGCCTGTGAAATAATCGGCCTATAATGAGAATAATTCTCTCGAATTATGAGAGGTCGATCTGGACCGTCTCGAAGCGATGTCGATCCTGTCTGCTGCCGTTGAAGCCGGAAGCTTCACCGCGGCAAGCCGCAGGCTGAGCGTGCCGCTGCCGACGGTCAGCCGCAAGATTGCGGATCTCGAAACGCATCTGAATGCACGCTTGCTGATCCGCACGACGCGGAAGCTGACACTCACCGACGCGGGCGAAGCGTATCTCGCGGCCGCACGAAAAATACTGGAGCAGGTGTCCGAGGCCGAACGTGCCGCCGCGGGCGAGTATCTGGCGCCGCGCGGCAATCTTGCAATCGCCGCCCCGATCGTGTTCGGCCGCCTGCATGTGCTGCCGATTGCGACCGCGTTTCTCGCCGACTTTCCGGACATTGATATCCAGTTCGTCCTCTCGGACCGGAACGCCGACCTGATCGAGGAACAGATCGACATGGCCGTACGGATCGGTCCTCTGGCGGATTCGAGCCTCGTCGCGGCGCGCGTCGGCGTCGTACGGTCCGTGGTTTGTGCGAGCCCGGCTTTTCTCAAGTCGCGAGGTCTGCCCAGAACGCCCGATGATCTTGCGGCTTTGCCCTGCATCACCTTCGGCTCGACTGCGGCGAATGCCTGGACCTTTTCGTCCAAGGGGCGAGGTGCACGCGCGATCCCGGTTCGGTCGCGGCTCGTCGTCAACACGGCCGAAGCCGCGATCGATGCCGCGATCGGCGGCGTCGGAATTGTGCGTGTCTTGTCCTACCAGGTGGCGTCAGCCGTGGCGGAACGCCGTTTGCGGATCGTGCTAGCCGATGACGAGCCGGAGCCTCTGCCGGTCCATCTCGTTTATCCGGCGCAAGCATCACATCCGCCGCTCAAGCTGCGCCGCTTCCTCGAGTTTGCCGCGCCACGGCTGAAGAAGACGCTTGCCGCAATCGAAAAACGCGTGGCTTAGTCGCTTTGTTCTTCCGCATCAGTGGGAAGGCATCAAAGTCGCATGTGACGGACGTGAAGATGGCTTCAAATCTCAACGGAAAGATCGCCCTTGTCACCGGCGCGGCCGGAGGGCTCGGTCAGGCTTTCGCACAACGGCTCGCGCGCGATGGCGCGCATGTCGTGCTGGTCGATATAAGGCCATGCGACGAGACTGTCCGGATGGTGGAGGAGGCCGGTCGCGAGGCGATGGCGGTCGTATGCGACATCACCTCGGAAGAATCCGTCGGCTATCTCGCCGTGGAAGTGGACGCGCGCTTCGGTCGCTGCGACGTCCTCGTCAACAACGCCGGCATCTATCCGATCCAGCCCTTCGACGAAGTGACCTTCGCAGATTGGCGGCGCGTGATGGCGCTCAATCTCGATGCGGTTTTCCTCGTGACGAAGGCTTTCGCGCCCGGAATGAAGCGGCGCGGCTGGGGCCGGATCATCAACGTGTCGTCGTCGACCCTGAATACCGTGGCGTCAGGCTACACCCACTACATCGCGAGCAAGGGGGGAGTCGTCGGCTTCACCCGCGCGCTCGCAACCGAGATGGGCAACCATGGGGTGACGGTGAATGCCATTTCGCCGAGCCTGACTCGCACGCCCGGAACCGAGGGACGTGCACCGCGGGCCGGACGTGCGAGCATGGACGAGGAATTTGAGCAGATCGCGAGGTTGCAGCCGATTCGACGGGTTCAGATGCCGGGCGATCTCACCGGCGTCGTATCGTTCCTGGCCAGTAACGATGCCGCCTTCATGACCGGCCAGACGCTCTACGTCGACGGCGGTATGGTGAGAGTGTAGTGCGCGCACACGCTGTCGCGGCGCGCAAAAATCTGCTTGGTCAGTGCGACCGCCACGGATAAGGCACGCGCAAATCGACCGGCGGATCGGACTTCATCGAAGGCGCATCGTCGACCGGGCTGAGCGCCGCCAGGGCCTCTTTCACGTCCTCGTTATCGAGCAACGCAGTAAGGCGCTTGAGCGCCCGCTCTTTCGACGCGGCTTTGTGCTCTGCGAGATCTTCGAGTTCCTGGCGCGCAAGCCTCACGGCTTCCGCCAATGCAACAACATGGTTTTTCATACGCTGACTCCCAACCAACCCAGAGATAATCACCGGGAAGGTCGTTCGCACGCACCACACGATTTTTTTATCCGGCGGAACAGGAGACCCGGCCCTTGAGAACCGTGGTCTTGCCGTCCGCGTCGGCTTTGGGAACGTCGAAAATGGTCAGCGCGTAGCCGCCGCGATAGGCATCCTCTTCGTCCTTTCGGGGCCATGCCTCGATGACGAGGTCGACGTAGCCGTGGAGTGCGCCGTCGCGCTCGCGATAGACGCGCAGTTTCAGGTTACGGCCGTCGAGCCATTGCTGGGTCAGATGTTCCTTCTCGAAGGTGACCTTGCGGAAATCCTTCGGAGCGCCGGGGGCAAGGATTTCGAGTTCGCCCTTGAAGCTGAAGAAGCCTTCGCCGACACCCCGGCTGATGCCGGCTTCCAGCTCGAGCTTCACCGTCTTGTCGCTCGCCTCGCAGCTTAAGCCCGCGCTGGCTTGCGCGGCGTTTGCGGCGAGCAGAAACAGGAGGGTGACGAAGAGGGTCCGCACGGAAATAGCCTTTTGCAGGAATACTGGCCAACGCAATCAGGGATTGCTGCAATCTTCAGAACAGGTGGACCAGGTGCGGCGCGAACAAGCCGATGCCCATAAAGCCAATGCCGACAAGGGCGAGGCCCACGGAGATATAGGTGAGCAGTAACATGCCGGTGATCACCGTCGCCGATGCAAGCACAATCGCAATCTGGAAGGCTGCCGACGCCACTTCGTAATGGTGATATTTCGCCAGCGCGTCATCGCGCTTCTTCTGCTCTTCGACGGCGCGGCGCGCGAGCTCGATCGTCCCCTCGCCCTTGCCGCCTCCGGCTTCCGGTTCGGAACGGTATCGCGCGGAGGTTTTCTCCCATTCCTGGATCTGTTTGGAGAGAGCCGCCTTGCGCGTGTCGTCGGAGGTCGCGGCGAGGTCGGCCTTCATCGCCTCGGATGCGACGATCGTATTCGTGCGACGGATCGTCTTGGCCTGGAAGAAATTCCACAGGTTCGAGGCTTCGATCTGATAGTTCAGCGCCGAGGTCTGGGCGCTTTTTCCGAGCGTTTCGGAAAAGGCAAGACACAGCGCGATGACTGCGATCAGAAGCGCGATCTTCTTATTCTGTGACAGGACATTATCACCGTCGCCCCCGGCGTGCTTGTGATGTTCGTCCTGGTGCTTGATCTCGTGTTCGACCTCGTGCTGGACCGCGTGGACGCCGTGGCTCATGGAAGACCCCTGAAAAAAGAGCCGGACGATGAACCTGACTGCGTTAATTCGCAAGTCTTCGGAAGACGGATAGCGGTGTCATATCAACGTCAAATCGCTGCGATGACGCCGGTTTGTCACTTGACTCGAACGGGAGTTTCAGGCGCGCGGATGGGCCGCGTTGTAGGCGTCGAGCAGCCGTTCCGTATCGACCGCGGTGTAAATCTGCGTGGTCGAAAGCGAAGCGTGACCCAGCAATTCCTGGATTGCGCGCAAGTCACCGCCGCGTGAGAGCAGATGCGTTGCGAAGGAATGGCGCAGCGCGTGCGGCGTCGCGGTGTCGGGCAGTCCGAGCGCGCCGCGCAGCCGCTCCATGGTGAGCTGAATGATGCGCGGCGACAGCGGCCCGCCCCTGGCGCCAACGAAGAGCGGGCCGTCGTCCGGCAGGTCGTAGGGGCAGAGCGCGATATAGTCGTGCACCATGGCGACCACGGCCGGCAGCACCGGGACCATGCGGGCCTTGTTGCCCTTGCCGATGACGGTGAGTGTGTCGCCCCTGCCCCGAGCGGGGATGTCGCGCGGCTTCAGGCTCAGCGCCTCTGCGATACGAAGCCCCGAGCCGTAGAGCAGCGCCAGCACGGCCGCATCGCGCGCGAAGATCCAGGGCTCGCGCTCCTCGCCCGCGCGCAGATCGGTATCGGAGAGACGCTTGGCCTGCGGCACGGCCAGCGGCTTCGGCAGCGTCTTCGGGATTTTCGGCGTCCGCACCGCGTTGAGCGCGCCGACCTTTCCCTTGCCGTTGCGCTCCAGGAAGCGCGTGAAGCTTCGTGTTCCCGCGAGCTGCCGCATCAGGGTGCGGGGGCCGATGCCCCTGGCTCTGCGCGCCGCCATAAAGGCGCGGACGTCCTGCGGCGAAAGTTCGGCAAGCTCGGCCAGCGAGGGCTGGCCGCCGAGGTGTTCCGACATAAATACCAGGAACTGGGTGACGTCGCGCTGATAGGCCTCGACGGTTTTGCGGGACATCCGCTTCTGGTCGCCGAGAAACGCCGACCATCGCAGAAATTCTGCGCGAATGTCGGCCGCGAATGGCAGATCATCGTCCTGTTCGGGCATAGTGACCTTATCTCACCGCCATCCTTCACCCTTCCTTAAGCGCCCGGAATCGGGTGAGTCTGCCCCTTCATGACGCAGAAAACCGTCGATGTGATCGTGCCGGTCGCGCTGGACCGGGCCTATACCTATCGCGTGCCGGCCGGCATGACGCTCGCCGCCGGCGACGTCGTGGCCGTGCCGCTTGGCCCCAACGAATATGCCGGCGTGGTGTGGGGCGAGGCCGCCCCCCGGCCCGGATTGCACAACAAGCTCAAGGACGTAGACGCCAAGCTCGACGTACCGCCGCTGCCGGAGGAATTGCGGCGCTTCATCGACTGGGTGGCGGATCACACGCTCGGCGCGCGCGGCACGGTCCTGTCCATGGCGCTGCGCATGGGCGCGCAGGGGCCGGGCCGCGAAAAGGTCGGCGTGCGGCTCGCGGGCCCGCCGCCGCAGCGCATGACGGCGGCAAGATCGCGTGTTCTCCGGGTGCTGGCCGAAGACGGGATGGCGCGCGCCAAGAGCGATCTCGCGCAGGAAGCCGGCGTCTCTGTCGGCGTGATCGACGGGCTGATCGACGAAGGCACGCTGGAAACGCTGGTCCTGCCGCCCGAGCCGGTCGCCTATCCGCCTGATCCCGCTTTCGTTTTGCCCGAACTGACGGAGGCTCAGGCGAAGGCCGCGGTCGCGCTGCGTGAGGCGGTGCGAAGCCGCGTCTTCTCGGCCTTCCTGGTCGATGGCGTCACCGGCTCCGGCAAGACCGAGGTCTATTTCGAGGCGGTTGCGGAGACCATTCGCCAGGGTCGTCAGTCGTTGATTTTGATGCCGGAAATCGCGCTGACGACGCAATTCCTGAACCGTTTCGAGCAGCGGTTCGGTGTGCGACCGGCGGAGTGGCATTCGCAGCTTCCGCCGCGCAAGCGCGCACGCACCTATGCGGCGCTCTGCTCCGGCGAAATCTCTGTCGTGGTCGGCGCGCGTTCGGCGCTGTTTCTGCCGTATCCGGATCTAGGTCTGATCATCGTCGATGAGGAACACGATCCCGCCTACAAGCAGGAAGACGGCGTGCATTATCACGCGCGCGACATGGCCGTGGTGCGCGCGCATGGCGCAAAAATTCCGGTGATCCTGTCGTCGGCCACTCCGTCGGTCGAGACCGAAGTCAATGCTCGTAGAAACCGTTATGCCCGGCTGAAATTGCCCGAGCGTTTCGGCGGTCAGCACCTGCCGCATGTCGAAGCCATTGATCTGCGCCGTGAAGGCCCCCCGCGCGGACGCTTCATCGCGCCGAGGCTCGCGGAAGCCGTGAGGTTCGCGCTGGAGAAGAAAGAGCAGGCACTGCTGTTCCTGAACCGGCGGGGCTACGCGCCGCTCACGCTCTGCCGCTCCTGCGGCTACCGGCTCGCCTGCCAGAATTGCGACGCCTGGCTGGTCGATCACAGGTTCAAGCGGCGATTGGTCTGTCATCACTGCGGCTTCTCGATGCCGCAGCCGCATGTGTGCCCGCAATGCAGCACGGCGGATTCGTTCGCCCCCGTCGGCCCCGGTGTCGAGCGCTTGCAGGAAGAAGCGGCGGCGCTGTTTCCGAATGCGCGCACCATCGTTCTCTCCAGCGACCTGATGGAATCGGTCGAGCGGCTGCGCGAAGAACTCGACGGCGTCGCCGAAGGCAAGTTCGATATCATCATCGGCACGCAACTCGTGGCGAAAGGCCATCACTTCCCGAAGCTCAATCTCGTCGGCATTGTCGACGCCGATCTCGGCCTTGCGAATGGCGATCCGCGCGCGGCTGAGCGCAGTTTCCAGCTGCTGCATCAGGTGTCGGGACGTGCCGGCCGCGAAGCCGGCCAGGGGCTCGGCTTCCTGCAGACGCATCAGCCCGAGCATCCGGTGATGCGCGCGTTGATTTCCGGCAATCGCGATGCGTTCTACGACACCGAGATCGCGCAGCGCGAGGCGACGGGCTATCCGCCATTCGGCCGGCTGGCCGCGCTGATCGTGTCCGGCGCCGACAAGCACGAAACCGAAAGCTATGCGAAGAAGCTCGCGGCGATGTCGCCGCTCGACGATCATGTGCGCGTGCTCGGGCCTGCGGAAGCGCCGCTCGCGGTGGTGCGCGGGCGCTATCGCTATCGTCTGCTGATCAAGTCGCCGCGCAGTTTCGACCTGTCGCATTATGTGCGCGGCTGGCTTAGCCACGCGCCGAAGACGCGGGGGAGCTTGAAGCTGGAAGTCGATATCGATCCGCAGAGTTTTTATTAGGATATCGCGTAGCGATGCTACCTCACCTCGATCCAGCCCTGCTTTGTTCGCTTGCCAACCACAACTTCCCCAATGATTTCATTTTTGCCGGGCCTAAAAACGAAACCCAAAAACCTCGACCTTAGGCCCAGCATGGACTTAGTTTCCGCACAGACTGCGAGCGCTGCTTTCGTTGGCGAG
>NZ_DATMRV010000077.1:0-14026 GCF_035565795.1 Pseudorhodoplanes sp. | reverse complement strand
TTACGACCACTTTCGCCTTCGCACAGATGAAACCCACAACGCCGCCATTGCCCGACATGCAGATTGCCGAGATTCCGGCAGCCTCGCGGGCAAATTACCTCGGGGACCGGTTCAGTTACCTGGAGGCTGGCCGGCCGGACGCACCGGTAGTGTTGCTGTTGCATGGGGTGGGCGCGAACGCGATGCATTGGCGGCCGCAACTGGCGGGACTGTCCGACCGCTACCGCGTGATCGCCTGGAACGCGCCGGGCTACATGATGAGCGACGGCTTCGTGAAGGACGTCGCCGACTGCAAGGACTACGCCGACGCGGTGCGCGACTTCCTGACGGCGCTGAAGATCGAAGGCGCCATCAACGTCGTCGGCAATTCATTCGGCAGCCGCGTGGCGCAGTGTTTCGGCATCCATTATCCGGAGCGCATCGCCAGGCTCGCCATGACCGGGACGGGCGTCGGTCCGAAAGACATGCCGGAGGAGCAGAAGCAGAAGATCATCGCCACCCGCGAGGGCCAGATCGCCAAGGGCATTTACAGCTTCGGCGCGCGGGTAGACGCATTGCTTGGGCCCAATGCGTCGCCCGAACTGAAGACCGAGGTGCAGCGCGTGCTGCGGGCCACCATGCCGCGCGGGTTCATGCATGGCGTGAAGCTCGGCATGGTCAACGGGTATAGCGCTCCGGAAGCGGGCGCGAAGCTGACCATGCCGGTTCTGATGATCCAGGGGCGCACCGACAAGGTCAATCCCGGCGACAGGAATGCCGAGGTGCTGATCAAGCAGCTCAAGAACGGCAAGCTCGAATGGATGGAAACGATCGGCCATCTTCCGGAAGTCGAGGCGCCGGATCAGGTCAACAAGATGCTGCGTGACTTCTTCGGGTGAGGATTGGTCATTGCCGGGCCTAGCCGTCGAAGACGGCATCGGTGACGCCTCTTGACCCGGCAATCCATCAAGCGAACATCATGGATGCGCGGGCGATCCCCGCGCATGATCTTCAAAGGGCGGTGCCGTCGCAATGAGACATCGTTTTCCCGCAGGCGCCTTTCTCGGTGTCCTGCTGTCGCTTCTGTTGCCGGCCGGCGCCAGCGCACAGACTATCTTTCCGTCGCGCTCCGTGACTGTGATCGTGCCGTTCGCGGCCGGTGGCTCGACCGACGTGATTGCGCGCGTTGTTGCGGATGCGATGCGATCGGCGCTCGGGCAGCCCGTCGTGATCGACAATCGCGGCGGCGCGGGCGGTTCGATCGGGACCGCCGCCATCGCAAAAGCCGCGCCGGATGGTTATGTCATCGGCATGGGCACGGCGTCGACGCTGGCGATCAATCCGGCCGCCTACAAGTCGCTGCCCTACAATGTCGTCGACGATCTTGAGCCTGTTGGCCTGATTGCGCAGGTGCCGAATGTGGTGACGATCAACCCGAAGGTGCCGGCGAAGACGGTGGCCGAACTCGTCGCGCTGGCGAAAGCGCAGCCCGGCAAGCTCGCCTACGGCTCGGCCGGAAACGGCTCGGTCAGCCATCTGATGGGTGAGCAGTTCAAGCTGGCGACCGGCACCGATATCACCCATGTGCCGTATCGCGGGGTGGGGCCCGCACTGAGCGACGCGGTCGGGGGGCAGATCCAGATTCTGTTCGACAATCTGTCGACCTCGCTGCCGCTGATCCAGGACGGCAAGCTGCGCGCGCTTGCGGTATCGTCGCCGCAGCGGCTCGCTGTGTTGCCGGACGTGCCGACCTTCGCCGAACTCGGTCTGAACGATCTCGACTGGATGGCGTTTTTCGGGCTGGTCGCGCCGGCCAAGACCCCGAAATGGGTGATCGACAAGCTCAATGCTGCGCTGAAGGAGGCGCTTGCCGATCCACATGTGCGCGAGACGCTCGCCAGGCAGCAGGCGAAACCGGAGCCGGGCGCGCCGGAAGATTTCGCGGCGCTGATCCATCAGCAATTCGAGCGCATGAAGCGCGCTGTGCTGGCGGCGAAGATCGAGGTGAACTGAACGGCGCGATTGCAGCTCAGCACTTCCGATAGATTCTGGGCTCTCCATCGGGATTGCTACCCGGCATTCGCACCAGCAGCTGATTGTCGGGCCGCGGGCTGATCACGAGATAGGACGGCGGATCCTTCTGTCCCGTCCTGATCTGCGTACACATCGAGCGCGCAGAATAGACCGGACCCTCTCGTGACGGCGTCACCGTGATCCACGCGATCTCGCAGTTGACATCCGGCGTACTGTGCGTCTTCGCCGTGATGTCAATGCGTCCCTTGCCGTCCGCGCAGGCATCCGCATTCGGCGCCCAGACGCCACGCACGCTGTTGGGAAGAGTGAGGATACGAACGTCGTCGGCCGCTGCCGTGGTCGCGAGCTGGATGGCGGTCGCGAGCGGCGCGGCAGCGACGATTGCAAGCATCGGTCCGATGCGCATGTGCCGATACCTTCGGAAAGGACCGGTCGCAACTTACACGATTGCCGGGCCGGCGTATCGCCCTTGCGGAGGGTTGGTTTCGGGCCGGTAAATGGGAAGGGCGTCCCGCAACGTCTTACCGGTTCGGATCGTTCTCCGGCACCACCATCTGTTCGATCGTGAACAGGGCGGGATTGGCCGGGTCGACCGTTACGCGCACCCAGTGCGTATCCGGATCGCCGAAGACTTCGAGCCGGGTCAGGTTCTGGAAGAACCGACCGGACTTGCGGCTTGGCAACGGGTTGTTGAGCCGGAACAGGTGGGTGTCGCCATGGATGAACAGCGCGGGCTTGCCGAAGCCTTCCATTTCGGACGCCACCAGCGATACCAGCTCATGATAGGGCGACGCCGATGCCTCTTTAGGCACGGTGCCGCCGGCGCTGCGGACATAGCGTGCCTTCAGGCTTGCGCTCCAATGTGCTTCGAACGCGACATTGGCCTGCGTCACCAGAACGAGCCCTTTGATATCGGGCGCGCGCGCCGCGGCGAATGCCTTCGCGATCCAGGCGAGATTGGCCGCCTTGCGTGCGGCCTGTTCGGCGTCCATCTCCGGCGTCCGGCCGGTATTGTCGTTGCTGCCGACGGTGTGGAAGGTCGCGAACACCACACCATTGTAGGTCCAGCTGAGGTTCTCGCGGAATGTTTCGAAGCCCTTGTCGGACGCCTGGCTTTGCACCGGCAACGTGCGCGCGCCGAGACTCTTGCCATCCGGGAAGAACATCGCGCGGACCTTGGTGAGCCGGTCGAGCGGATCGACGGCGGGGTCCTTCAGAAGATGGCAGTCGGTCCAGTCGTTGTCGCCCGGCGTCAGGATGAAGGGCGCAGCGGAGCGCTGGAACGTCGCGAGCACGCGGGCGTAATTCTCGTCGGTACAGGGCCTCGTGATGCGGTCCGGCGCGCGCTGGTACGGCCGGGGATCGGCCTGAAAATCGCCGACATGCACGATGAAGGCGAGCTTCTCCTTGTTCATCGCATCCAGCATGCGGTCGAATTCCTGCTCGCCGCGTTTGGAATAGGATGTGTCGCCGATCGCGCCGAACCGGAAGACCTCCGGTTGCGCGGCCGCAGGCGCGGCAAGCGAGAGCACGAGCGCAGTGGTTGCTGCAAGGCGTACGACAGGCATGATCTCCTCCCGTGGAGAGACGATGAAACCGTGCCGTCGATTATGATGGCTTGCGCGGCAGAGCGATCAGCGCGCGAAGGCCTGTCGGCTTCCGGTTGGTCAAAGTCAGTGTGCCATTCTGCGCGATCACGACCGCCTGGGCAATCGCAAGCCCGAGGCCGACACCGCCGGTATCGCGGCTGCGCGATTCCTCGACGCGGTAGAACGGCTCGAACACCTTGGTCAGTTGGTCCTCCGGAATGCCGGGGCCGTCATCTTCCACCGCGATGTCGATATTGTGCTGCGACGCGGTGAGCGACACACGGGCGCGCTCGCCGTATTTGACCGCGTTCTCGATCAGGTTGGTCAGGGCGCGCTTGAGCGCGGCCGGTTGACACTCGATCGAGACCGGCTCGCTCTGCGCCATGGTCACATCGAGCCCGGCATCGGCCATGTCATCTACCACGCTCTGCACGAGGGCCGTGACATCCGTGGAGCGGCGCGGCTCGTCGGCGGCCTGTTCGCGCGCGTATCGCAGCGTCGCGCCGATCATCGCGTCCATCTCCGAGATGGTTGCGAGCATCTTGTCGCGCTCCTCGGTGTTGTCGACATTCTCGGCGCGCAGGCGAAGCAACGTCAGCGGCGTCCGAAGATCGTGCGAGAGCGCAGCCAGCATGCGGGTGCGGTTCTCGATCAGCGCGCGCAGTCGCGTCTGCATCGCGTTGAAGGCGGATGCGGCCTGCTTCATCTCGATGGTGCCGGACTCCACCAGCGGCGGCGCGTTCACGTCGCGGCCGAGCCGGTCGGCGGCCTGCGCAACGGTCGCGAGCGGGGCGGTCATGCGGCGCACCGCCCAGATCGAGATCGCGACGATGATCAGCGCCATCACCAGCATCGAGATCAGATATTGATACGAGAAGCCCGCATTGGTTGAGGGCAGGGCGGTCGCGAAATACAGCCATTGTCCGTCGGCGAGCGGCACCGCGACCTCAAGGCCGCGCGCGCGTATGAGGGGCGGACGCCGCTCTCGGTCTCGCTCCCGGTCGCGTCCGCGCCATTCGCCGCGTTCGCGGAAGCGCTCGTCGCCGCGCTCGCGCATCATGCGGCCGCGGCCGAAATCCCCGTCGGGTGGCGGCCCGCGAAAGCCGCGCCCATCGAAGGGCGGACGGGCGGCCTCGTCGACCGCGACCAGCGGCTCGCGCTGCGGCGGAAGCCGCAACTGATGCATCAGATAATCGCGGATGACATCGGCGACGACACCGGCATCGCTCGTGGTCAGCGGCGGCTTGTCCGTCAGCGCCACCGTCAGGCTGCGGTCGCTGAGACCCGCGACCAGGCGTTCGCGCCAGTCGGCGGGCATCTCTTCGACCAGGCGCGAGACATTGGCGATGCGCTGCGCGGTCGCGAGCCCGCCGACCCTTCGCACAGCGGCCTCGCGGTCGAGCGAATAGATAAAGGAGCCGATCGCATGCGAGACGATGAGACCCGCGAGCAGGAGCAGCAGCGTCTGGCCGAACAGGCTCTTCGGCACGAGGCTTTGGGGCAGGAGGCGTTTCATCCGGTGGTCACGGCGGCCGTGAAGGTGTAGCCGCCGCCCCAGACCGTCTTGATAATCTTCGGATCGGCGGGGTCTTGCTCGATCTTCTTGCGCAGGCGGCTGACCTGGGTGTCGATGGCGCGGTCGAAATTCGCGGCGGCGCGACCGCGGGCGAGATCGAGCAATTGCTCGCGGCTCAGCACACGCTGCGGCCGCTGGACGAAAGCGAGCAACAGATCGTATTCGCCGGTGGACAGCGGCACGCTGACGCCGTCGTCACGGATCAGTTCGCGGGCCGCGGTATTGAGCCGCCAGCGGTCGAAACCATAGTGTGAGGCGTTCTTTGCGGCCGGCTCGCTTGGCCGTCCGCGCCGCAGCACCGCGCGGATGCGCGCGATCAGTTCGCGGCTGCCGAACGGCTTCGGCAGATAATCGTCGGCGCCCATCTCGAGGCCGAGCACGCGGTCGATCTCCTCGCCCTTCGCGGTCAGCATGATGATCGGGATGTCCGATGTCGTGCGCAGGTTGCGGCAGATGGAAAGGCCGTCTTCGCCCGGAAGCATCAGGTCGAGCAGGATCAGGTCGATCCGTCCATCCGCCAGCATCTTGTGCATGGCGCGACCGTCAGCGGCGCTGCTGACGCGAAAGCCCTCCTTAACGAGCGCGCGGGTGACGAGTTCGCGGATCTCGCGATGGTCGTCGACGATCAGGATGTGCGGCGCAGCGGACATGCGTCCAATATAGGAAAGGCTGCGGATTAATTCGCGGAAATGTTGCAACCGGATGTCACGGCGCCCGCCGTTGACACACTTTGTCACAAAGCCCGCCCGATCTGTAAAACTTCCGTCAAACCGGTTTCCCATCCTGTCTGCGATGCAACGCTTCGGTTGCGCAATATCGGAGACACAAGAAGATGAAACGCACGTGGGTGATCCCCGGCATTCTGGTGGCGGGCCTGACCGGGCTGGGCGGATTGACATATGCGGCCTCCGCGCAGGACAGCGGCGGGCGCGACGGCGGCGGCTATAGCCGCGGCGACGGACCGCGCGATTATGGCCGCGGCGGTCCGCGCTGGAACGACGACCGCCGCGGTGACGATGACCGCGGTCCACGCTGGCGTCGCGGCGATGATGAGCGCAACTGGCGCGGTCGCGACGACGATCGCGGTCCTCGTTGGCGCGATGGCGGTGGTTACGGTTCGCGTGAAGGCCGTCGCGGTGACGACGATCGCTGCAGCCCGCAACGACGCGGCTGGGACCGCCGCGACCACGGACGCTGGCACGATCATGATCGCGGCTATGGCAGGCACCACGGTTTTGACCGGCGCGACGATCGCGGCGACCGCTGGCGCGAAGGCCGCGGCTATGACCGGCGTGATGACCGCCGTGGTGACGGACCGCGCGAGGGACGCCGCTTCGGCGGACGCCTTGGTCCCGCAGCACTCGACAGCGCCAGGCGCGAGATCGGCGTCACCGCAGCGCAGGAAGAAGTCTGGACGAAATATGCCACGACCCTGAAAGAGGTGGCCGACGCGCGCAGGGCGCGGCGCGAGAGCATCGACCGCAGTGCCATTCGCAGGATGTCGCCGGATGAGTACCGCAAATTCCGCGACAGCATGATCGAACAGCGCCGCAAGGAAGAGGACAGCGTGCGCGCCGCCGTCGACGGTATTGTGGCCTCGCTCGACGAGAAGCAGGTGGCGATCGCGCGCGAAGTGCTGCCCGGCTATGCCTTCGGACCGATGCACGGTGCGCGCAGGGGCGGTGACCGCTAGCGCTCACGCATCTGGTTTGCGTGTGTGACGAAAGGCCGGCGAGCGACCGCCGGCCTTCTCGTTTGCGCGTGCCGCGATGCTTGACGGAAGTGCGCGCTACTTCAGATGCGAGCGTGCCGTTTCGACGCGCGACTTGCGCAGGAATTCCACGAAGTCGGTACCGCCGGTGCCCGTCGTGCCAGGACCGACATGTGTCGAGGCCTGCCTGACGATGTATTGCGACGTGAGCCCGATATGTTTGCGCCGGAATTCATCGGCGGCGGCGATGCAGGCGTTGTAGGCGTCCCGCACGGCGGGCGCTCCGTTTTCAGCGCGTCCGCGAATGGTGCTGCGTTCGCGTAAGGCGGCAACGAAGGCGCGATGCTTCGGCGGCATGTATTGCAGCATCGCTTGGAGGAAGTCGCGGGTATGCGCGTGCTCGTGAGTAACGCCAAGCCCGGCGTCGATAGACTGCAGGAGCGAACTTTGCGCGGCGCTTCCGCCGGCCCAGATTTGCCGCGGCAAACCGGTGCCCTCATAGAGAAGGCCGGGCGCGGGCCAGCCGGCGAGATAGGGCCTGATGCGGTGATAGAAAACATAAGGATCGCAGCGTTCGGTCATGCGCATCAGTGCGGCCGACATCCGCTTTATACCGGTCTCGAGTGCGGCGAGGTCCTGCACGAGCGCCCCGTCGTCGCCCCGTTGCGATGCTGTAACCGCACCGGTCAGCGCGACGATTGCAGGCGCGCCGGCAAGCTCGACGCCGAGCGTCGCGAGATAGAACCACTTCTCGTCGAATGAGCCGGTGAAGGTGAATTGCGTATCGACATTGTCGAGCGCGAGCGGCCGCGCCGGGTCGAGCCGCCGCCAGTTGTTCAGGACGAGCGTCGCATGCATCACGATGGGCGGACGCCCAAGACGTTGCGACAACGCCATGAACGGCACCGCGATATTGCGGGGCAGGGTGAAGTCGGGCTCCGCTCCGCCCCAGACATGCGCCATTGTCAGGGCGGAAAGGATGAGCAGCGCGCGCTCCGCCTCAGCCTCGCCTGTGAGGCCGCGCACATCGCATTCAGGAAGGCCGGCGAGAAAGCGCCGCACGTCCTGGTTCATGATCAGGGCGGGAATGATTGGCGCGAGATCGTCCAGCGCGCGATAGGCCTCCGGCAGGGCGTCCAGCGGGTCGTGCACCGGCACGAAACCGCGGGAGGGGCTGACATCGAAGGCGGCAAGGTCGATGGTCTGCGGCGCGCTCATGGTACCGTTCGATGGACGCGAAGGATGCCGAATTCAAGACCAGTCATGCATCTGGCCGCAACCCGAAGGTTGCGGCTGCACTCTTGATATGGGGCAGGCGACCCGGCCGACGCTTAGCGGAAATGCCGGCGGCACTGGGGCGTGAGCTGCCGCTTGTTGGCCGTCATGCATTGCGTGATGCGATCGACGTCCGGAATAAACCGGCCGCAGACCATTCTCGCGTCGTCGGCGCAATCCTTGCGCTGTTGCAGCGTGCCATCCGCCGGCTGCTGCCGCCTTTGAGCCCAGCTGGTGTCCGAAGCGATCGTTGTTGCGAGCATGACCAGGCCGGCAAAGAAGCAGACCTTAGAGATTGTGCTGGTTGTCATTTCACGTCCCGGCGTTGCGTGCTGAATTTGAGGCCAGACGCTGATAGGTGAGTCGGGCCTCACACGCCATGGCTGTTTCTGCGCGCTATTTCAAGCGGGACTTGTCGTAATAGCCGAGGTCGAAATACTTCGACGGATCGGTGAGCTGCTTCTTCGGCTCGCCATACTGGCTGCGAAGCTGCCGCACGGTCTTCACGCCATCGACATGCGTTCGGGCGATTTTGCCTTGATCGCCGGCCGGTTCTCGAAAATGCAAAAACAAAGGGCCGCAACCGGTTTGCGGTTGCGACCCAAGTTATCCTCGTTGCTTGGGAGGCCGAGGTAAAAAACTACGCCGCCCGCCGTTCCTGATGCTTGCCCTGGAAGTTCGGCGCCACCTCGCTCATGAAGCGGTCCATCTCTTCCTTGACCTGCTTGTGCGGCTTCATGCCGACGTTGAAATAGAGGATCACTTCGTCGAAGCCCGCGGCTTCCACCTTCTTGAGGATTTCGGTGATGCGTGCGGAGTTGCCGATCAGCACCGAATTCTCGGTCAGGTCTTCCGGCTTCACCTTGTGCAGGCGCTCAACCATGTCGATGAAGTAGCGATAGCTCGGGGGCGCTGTGCGCGGATCGCCCGGGAAGGAGGGGATCACGCATTCCTTGTAGTAGCGGATCTGGCGTTCGCGCTGCGCCTTTTCGCTCGCCGCGTCATCGGCGAAGTGGGTGAAGTAGCTGCACATCAGGCGGTGCGGCTTGGTGCCGTATTTCGCGCAGCTCTCGTGATAGAGGTCGGCAACCTGTTTCAGTCCGCCGAAGCTCATGGCGGCGGCGAACGGCGCGACGATCAGCCCGCAATTGAGACGCGCGGCCAGTTCGATCGAAGGCTTGGAGAAGGATGCGACATACATCGGCATCGGATTCTGCAACGGCTGCGGCGTGATCCGCACATCCTCGAATTGGTAGTGCTTGCCCTTGTGATCGATGCGCTGGCCGCCGGAATTCCAGAGATTGCGAAGAATTTCCATGCCCTCGTCGAAGATCGACTGATTATCCTCGAACGACACGCCGAACGGGATGTATTCGCGGCGGTCGTAGCCACGGCCGGCGGCGAAATCGACGCGTCCGCCAGACAGAAGATCGAGCGTCGCCCATTGCTCGGCAACGCGGATCGGATTGTGCAGCGGCAGCACGGTGACGGCCGGCGCAAGGCGAATGTGCTTTGTCTGCGCGGCGATATAGGCCAGCACCATTTCCGGCGAGGAGTTCACCCCAAGCGAATTGAAATGATGTTCGCCGATCCAGGCCGAATGCATGCCAAGCTTGTCCGCATAGAGCGCCTCGGCGGTGAGATCCTGTACGAACTGGTTCGCGTCGCGGGTGTTGCCTTCGTAATGATTGTCCGACAGCGTGAAATAGCCGAACTCCATCTGGGGTCTCCTTGCTTATCTTGTATTTTGTTTTGACTGTGCCGCGGCGCAGCGCGCCGTGTCGTTCAGCCGACGGGCACCACCCAGTCGACGCCCTCTCCGAGCCCGACGGTATATTGGCCGTCCTGATAAAGCAGCGGTGCAACCTGCCCGCGCACTGCAACGTGATGGACCTTCCCGATCACGATCGAATGGGTGCCGTAACTGGATATGGCATCCATCTCGCAAAAAATGTTGGCCTGGGCGGGGATGAGGTACGGAACCTCGTCGTCGTCGCTCGCCCATTCCCCGCACAGGAACCGGTTCTTGTCGCGTACGCGGCCGCTGAAGGCGTCGGCGATGTCGATCTGATGGGCGTGCAGGATGTTGATGCAGAAGCGTCCGGCGCGGATCACCGGATCATGCACGCTCGACGCGCGGTTGATGCAGAACAGGAGGGAGGGGGGCGTCATCGATACGGACGTCACCGATGTCACGGTGATGCCGTGACGCACGCCGTCATGCATGGTGGAGATGACGCTGACCGCGCTGGTCAGACGACGCATGGCCTTTCGGAAATTGCCGCCGAGATCGTTCTGGATGTCTCTCATGGTGCGCTCCCGTGAAGGCCTCTCCGGCTCTGTTCTTATCGTTGGCGCAAAAATACTTGCAAGTGCAATAGTTGTAAATGCAATATTGGACAGGACTGCTGACCTTTTGACAGGCCGCTTTCGGCTTGCCTAAGAGCAGGGATTACCCTGGCCGGAGCGCCCATGGCCGATCGCCCGCAGCTCGATCTCTCGGATTACCTTCCGTACCTGGTGAACCGGGTCGGGGCGGCGTTCGTCGCCGGTTATGGGAAGGACATCGACGAACACGGCCTCAGCATCGCGATGTGGCGCGTGCTGGCTGGGCTTTCCACCAACGGAAAGCACAGGCAGATCGATGTGGCGGAACTCACCTCGATCGATGTCTCGACCATTTCGCGGCTGATTACACGGCTGGTCGGCCTTGGCCTCGTGACCCGTACGCGGTCCGACACCAACAATCGTGAGGTCAGCGTCGAACTCAGCGCGAAGGGGCGTGCGCTCGTGAATCGGCTGATCCCGCGTGCGCGCGAACTGGAGGCCGCAGCTGTCGCGGGCATTCCGGAGGCGGATCTCGCGATCACGCGCGAGACGCTGCGCCGCATATATCGCAACATGACGCAGGGGCTCGAACGCGCCGATGAGCCGGAGGAGAAACTCGCGAAAAGCGGCTAGCGCTTTTGAGCTTTTCCAAATCGTCGCGCCCGCGGTTTGATCCAGCGCAAGGAGCGCGGCTTTCATGCACGCGATCCTCTCCAAAAGAGAGGAAATGCGGCATGAAGGTGCGCGATGTAATGACAACGCCGGTCGTCTCCGTGGATGCCGAGGCGCCGATCAGTCTGGCGATCCGGCTGATGCTGCAGAAGAAGATCAGCGGTCTTCCGGTGGTCGATCCGTGCGGCAACCTTGTCGGGGTCGTGACCGAAGGCGACTTCCTGCGCCGGGCCGAGACCGGCACCCAGCAGACCCGGCCGCGCTGGCTCGAATTCCTGATGGGGCCGGGCGTCGCCGCCGAGGAATATGTCCACTCGCACGGCCGCAAGGTGTCCGAAGTCATGACACGCACGGTCAAGACCGTCGACGAGGCGACCCAGCTCACGGATGTCGTTGCGCTGATGGAGCGCAATCATATCAAGCGCGTACCGGTGCTGCGCGGCAAGAAGCTTGTCGGCATCGTGACGCGGGCCAATCTTCTGCGCGCACTGGTGAGCTACATGCATCCGGCGAGCGCGCCGGCCATTGGCGACGCCGCGATCCGCGAAGCGATCCTGCGCGAACTCAACAGCGAGACCTGGGCGCCGGTTGCGACCGTGGATGCCATCGTGCGGCAGGGCATCGTCACGCTGTCCGGCTTCGTGCTCGATCAGCGTCAGCGCGAAGCGCTCAAGGTACTGGTCGAGAATGTACCCGGCGTGAAGGCCGTGCGCGACGATCTGGTCTGGGTCGATCCGGTCACGGGCACAACGATCAAGCCCGAAGAAAAGGAGGCGATGCGGACCCGCCATTGAAGGAGGCGGACCGGATTATCGGTCAAGTCCGCGAAAGCAGCGGACCCCCTCGATTGTGCCGGGAGAATGCCCGCATCATGGCTGCTGCGGCGCATTCATTCCTGGAGCGGGGCGTGACGATTTCGGGCTTTCCCGACCTTGTCACGTCCCGGCTTGCTTCTGCGAGCGCGGCTAGCGCCAGCGTTGCGCGATGAGGTGGTCGAGCGAAACCTTGCCCGGCCCTTGCGCCATCAGGATCAGGAAGCAGGCGGCCCAGGTGCCGTGCGTCGGCCAGGCATCGGGATAGACGAAAACCTCGATCACCAGCGTCATGACCAGAAGCGCGAGCGCGGCAAAGCGTGTCGCAAGACCGAGCACCAGCAGGATCGGGAACAGGTGCTCCGCAAAGGTCGCAAGACAGGCCGCAAGCGTCGGGTCGATCAGCGGCAGCCTGTATTCGTCCCGAAACAGCAGGATCGCGCTGTCGGAGACATGCCAGCCATCCAGCTTGGTCTGGCCGGAGCGCCAGAACACCGCGGCCATGGAAATGCGTGCGATCAGTGCGACAAGGCAGTAGGGGATCGCCGTCATCGCTGCATGGCCACGCTGGATCAAGGCGATGGTTCGGGATTGCGAATGCACGGCGAACGGGGTGTCGGTCATGCTGGGGCTCCTTCCGCCTGCGGCGCTTCAGTTGCCGGCGGCGCCTCAGTTGCCCGCGGCGCCTGGCTGAAGCTGAATGCGGTGATGCCACCCGCGGCGATCAGCCCCGCGAGATTGGCGATGAGATCGAAATGTTGGTCTTCGGCGCCGGCCGTTTCCGCCGCTTCAGCGAGCGGCGCGCCGATTGCGAGCGTTGCAAGGAAGCTGGCACCGCCCGGCGGCAGCGTGCGCACCGTCACCTCAAGGTCCGGCCGCAGGATCAGCGCATCCTCGGATGCGTCGAGATCGATCGGGGCAGGTTCGGCTTCGCCCGCATTCATCGCCCAGATGGTTACAACCGGATAGCGCGAGCGGACGATCCGCAGCGAAGGGTGAAGCGCAATACGCAGCGCGCCGGCCGCGCATGGATCGACCTCGGCAAATGCCGTGGCCGTAAGCGGGACAGCATCGGCAGCGTGGTAGGCGCGGGTACGCGCCGTTTCGAGACGCGCCACATCGGGAAGATATGGCACCTCCGCCGCAGGTGCGAAGGCGGCGACGAAATCGCCGAAATCGTCACCGTATTCGTGCAGGATCTTCGAGTGCGGCGGATGCGCGGTCACGAAAACCCGCGCCATCGCGGCGAAGAAATCCTCGCCGACGACGCGTTCGGTCGCCGGGAATTTCGCCCGCGATGCGTTGACGAGGCTGACCACGACGTTATTGCGGTAGACCGCAAAGCGCTTCAGTGGATGGCGCGCGGTGCATGAAGTCAGCTTCGCGGGCACAGCCTGTGCGGGATCGAGCAGCGCGCGCGAGAAATCGTGCTGGAGCGCCCCAAGCATGTCAGGCCGCCTCACGCTTGCCGTACCGCGCTAGGATCGCGCCAGCGGCGTGCGCCTGCGCCGCGAGCACGGGCCAGTCCGGCACGTCGTTGTCCCATTCGATCAGGGTTGGCAGCGGGCCGGTACGGGCGATGACGCGCTCGTACAGTGCCCAGACCGGATCCGCGACCGGCGCGCCATGCGCGTCGATGAGCAGCGGCGCACCGGTCTCGTCCTCCTGCGCATCATGTCCGCCGAGATGGATTTCCTTCACACGCGACAGCGGGAATGCGTCGAGATACGCTTCGGCCGATGTGCTGTGATTGACGGCCTGCACGAACACGTTGTTGACGTCGAGCAGGAGCCCGCAGCCGGTGCGACGCGCGATCTCGGCGAGAAATTCGGTTTCCGGAATCGTGCTCTCGGCGAATTGCAGATAGGTCGAGGGATTTTCCAGCAGCATTTCGCGGCGCAGGGTGTCCTGCACTTCATCGATATGCGCGACGACGCGGTCGAGCGTCTCCTGCGTATAGGGCAGCGGCAGCAGGTCGTTGAGATAGGTCTTGCCATGCGATGACCAGGCAAGATGTTCGGAAAAGTTCTGCGGCTCGTAGCGCGCGCAC
>NZ_DATMRV010000076.1:0-23714 GCF_035565795.1 Pseudorhodoplanes sp. | reverse complement strand
ATCGTCACTCATCGAAATTCGTGATTCAGATTGTCGCAGAGACGTTTCTTTCTCCGGGGGTGAGGTCGGAAGAAAAAAGCGCTTCACCGGAAGTCTGCAGCGGGAAACACCTTTTGCGCATGCTGCGCGAGGCATTGTCGCTATCAAATGTTCTTTCGACTTTCGTCGCGCGAACATTTCGCGGCCGATCTGCGTAATCGGACTTATTCCTTCGTCTCACATCGATGTCATGACCGCTTACGCAATCGGTCACGCTGCGTTGATTGGTTCTGAATGTAACCAGTACCTAGCTCCTGCCGCACAGAGGTTGCGAGCACTTCGATCGCGAGGTTCGCAGCTTCGAACGGAAGGAGACTATCAATGTCGATGATCAAGACCGCTCTTGTCGCCGCGTCGCTGGTGACCTTCGCCGCCGCTGCTCATGCCGACAGCCGCGAAGACCTCAACTCCGGCTATCACGGCAACACGCCGGTATGGAACTCGCCCTACGGGCCGAGAGACGATATCGAGCAGGGTGCTCGCGGTGCTTACGGTCAAGTGCCGTTCGGCGCGCCGCGCTACCACCCGCGAGCCCGGTATCAAAACCATAGCCGCTGAGCCGGCGCATTCACCGCTTGATGCGGCGCCTGCGTAACGACGCGCCGGTCTCAAGCGAAACAGCGAATCCAGGAACCTGCCACCGATTGCGGGCGGGTTTCCAGCGAAACAAAGGCCGGCGGGGCTTGTGTCCCGTCGGTCTTTTTTGTGTGGCGGTGCGCTTACGCCCGCAATTGGCGGCGTGCGGCGGCACGCCGGGCGTCGAACGCGCTGGCCGGAGGAATCAGCTTAGCGGCCCGTGACATCCGTCATGCCGCAATAGCGCGCGAGCCGCACCGCAAGATCGAGCAGGGCTTCGTCGCCGCCGGCCCAGCCGATGAAGGACAGCCCGACCGGACAGCCATCGATCGTGCCAACCGGGATCGATATCTGCGGCAGGCCTGAGAGACCCGCAATGCAGGTCATGCGCATCGCGCGCAGCCGGAAGGATTCGTGCACCGCATTCGGCGCATCCGCGAGCGGGGCGATGGCGGGAGATGTAGGCAGGACGAGAAGCGTGCCCGGTTGCGCGATGGAGCGGATGCGGTCGCGGGCGCGCTCCTGCATCACGCGCGCCTGCGCGGCCATCTCTTCGGTGACGGTCGCAGCGGCGGAGAAGCGCTCGGCGACCCCCGGTCCGAATTTCGGCTTCACCCGCGTGACGAAGTCGCCGTAGACCGACCAGATCTCGCGCGACTGGACCACGCGGAAAGCTTCGCGCCAGACGTCGAGACTGTCTGGCGCAATGCGCTGATGTGTCGGCGCAGGGAGATCTGCCGCCATGGCCGCAAGGGCTTCCTTCATCAGCGCGGCGACCTCGGCATCCGCTTCCGCGAAGGCGTCGTCGAGAATCACAAGCCGTGCGACCTCGGCCGTGGTCGAGGTGCCGCCGAGCAGCACCGGTCCGACTTTCCGCAGCACGCCCGGCGCGTTCGAGAGCCAGCCGACCGCATCGAATGAATGCGCCATCCCCATCGCGCCGGTCACATCGACGCGGCCATGGGTGGTGCGGATGCCGTAGAGTCCGCAGAACGAGGAGGGAATGCGTACCGAGCCGCCGGTGTCACTCCCGATCGCGAAGTCGCACGCGTCGGACGCGGCCGCCGAGGCCGACCCGCTCGACGACCCGCCGGGGAGGCGGCCCGGGGCGCGCGGATTGACCGGCGTGCCGTAATGCGCGTTCACGCCGGCTACCGAGTAGAAGAACTCGTCGCAAATGGTCTTGCCGGTGATGGTCGCGCCGGCATCCAGCAGCTTCTGCACGACGGCGGCGTTTGCGGTCGCGGGCTTTTGCGCCGCGAGCCAGTCCGGATTGCCGCCGCCCGTGCGCTCGCCGACGATGTCGAACATATCCTTGATCACGACCGACAGCCCGGCGAGCGGCCCGTCCGCTGCGCCGGCAATCGGGGCTTTCAGGTCATGCGGCACGAAGGCCGAGCGGATACGGATCGACATCTATTGGACTCCAGTCATGGCCGGGCTCGTCCCGGTCATCCATGCCCTTCTTAAAGCAGGACGTGGATGCCCGCGACAAGCGCGCGGATGGCGACGTGCTCCGCCAATTGAAGCGACCGCATGCGCGATTCTTACGAGCCTTTCTGCTGGCCCAGATACCAGTCGAGAATCTGCGCGCCGTTCCAGGACACGACGCCGGGCTTGCCGAGAATCTCCGCGAAGGCACGTTCGACATGCGCGATGCGATGCGGCACGCCGGAGAGATAGGGATGGCAGGCCATCGCCATGATCTTCGGGCGTTCGGCTGACTCCGCATAGAGCACGTTGAAATGGTCCATCGCGCGGTCATAGAACACCGGCGACGGATGGTATTGAGCGGTCCACAACACGATGTCGTGGATCTCGAAATTGTAGGGCAGGGCGACCACCGGCTTGTGCGCGGTCTTCAGCGTCACCGGTTCGTCGTCCAGCACCCAGTCGCCGATATATTCGATGCCGGCCTCGCTCAGATAATCCAGCGTATCGAAGGTCTGGGTCAGGCCCGGGCCAAACCAGCCGCGCGGCCGGTAGCCTGCGAATTTCTCGATGACGTCCATCGCCTTGTTGATGGTTGCGCGCTGATCGTCGAGCTTGTGCATCGGGACCTGCTCGTAGCCGTGCGCATTGAGCTCCCAGCCGGAATTCAGGCAGGCTTCGACCACTTGCGGATAATTCTCGCAGACCTTGGCGTTCAACGTGACCGTAGGCGCGGCGCCGACGCGCTCCAACATCTTCTTCATGCGCCAAAAGCCGACGCGCATGCCGTATTCATGCCAGCTCCAGTTCGGGTGATCGGGCAGGAGCGGCTGCAATTGCGGAGGTACGATCACCATGCGTGCCATCGCGCGCGAGATGTCCCAGTCCTCCAGTGCGAGCACGGGCCAGATCACCATCCGGACTCCGTCCGGAAGTTTGAGCTTCGGGCGGGTCTCGATCGGCGAAAACGCGACACGTTCGCGCGGCTGCATGGTGGTTTCTCCCTGGGATTTATTTTTGGTTGTCATGGCCGGGGCTGCCCGGCCATGCGTCATTTTGTGCTGAGCGCTTTCCCGTTCGATCGATGCGCGGGGCAAGCCCGGGCATGTCGAAGGACGCTGTCTATCCGATCACGTGGATCGGCTTGCCATCGAGGAAGGCACGGATCGCTTCCACGGTGCCGCCGTAGAACAGCCGGTAGCCATTCTGCGTCACGTAACCGAGATGCGGGGTGAGCACGACATTCGGCAGCGTGCGGAAGACATGGTCGCGTGGCAGCGGCTCGACATCGAACACATCAAGGCCCGCGCCGGCAATCGACTTGCTTTGCAGCGCCGCGATCAATGCGGCTGCGTCGATGATCGGTCCGCGCGATGTGTTGATGATGTAGGCGGAGGGTTTCATCATCCCGAGATCGGTCTTGCCGACGAGCCCGCGGCTACGGTCGGACAGCACCATATGGATCGAGATGAAGTCGGATTGCTGGAACAGGTCGGCTTTGGTCGCGTATTCGACGCCGTGCTCCTTGCAGCGCTCCGGCGTCAGGTTCTGGCTCCAGGCGATAACCTTCATGCCGAAGGCCTTCCCCACTTTGGCGACGCGCTGACCGAGATTGCCGAGCCCGATCACGCCGAGGGTATGGCCATGAAGGTCGGCGCCGACAGTCGTCTGCCACGGTTCGCCGGCCTTCATCCGCGCATTCTCCGCGCTGATGTTGCGAGCCAGATCGATCATTAGGCCGATCGCAAGTTCCGCGGTCGGGTGCTTGGCGCCGTCGGTGCCGCAAACGGTGACGCCGCGCGCCTTGGCCGCGGCGACGTCGATCGAGGCATTCTTCAGCCCGGTGGTCACCAGCAGCTTCAGGTCTGGCAGCTTCTCGATCAGGCTTGCCGGAAAGGGGGTCCGTTCCCGCATGACGCAGACGATCCCGTATCCCTGGAGCGCGCGGGCCACCGCGGCCTCATCGCCCAGCCGTTCATTGAAAACAGTCACATCGACGTCACCGGTCACCCTGGACCAATCGGCCATCTTGAGGGCGACGTTCTGGTAGTCGTCGAGCACGGCGCAGCGGTAACGCATCGGGGACCCCTGGGGATTGGAACTTTTGAGGACGCAACACATACCGGACCGGAGCTTGCGCGCAACCCGACCGTTCACGACCGGTTGAACCCACCGGCGCCCTGCCGCGACTTACCCGGGATCGGCCGCACTGATAATGTTCGGCGTCGGCAACTTTTGACGGCTTTCGGAGACTTGGGCGATGAAGCGTCTGACCACGATGGTGTGCGGGCTCCTGGCCGCGCTGGCCGTGTCCGCCGCACCCGCCTTGGCGGACAAGCGCGTTGCGCTTGTCGTCGGCAATTCCAATTACCAGAACGCCTCGCGGCTCGCCAATCCGACCAACGATGCGAACGTGATGGCGGACCTGTTCCGCAAGTCAGGCTTCTCGGTGGTTGAAGCCAGGACCGACCTCGGAAATCTGGAATTCAAGCGTGTGGCGCGCGAATTCACCGCCGTGGCGCGAGACGCCGACATCGCGGTGATGTATTTCGCCGGTCACGGCATCGAGGTGAACGGCACCAATTATCTGCTGCCTGTCGACGCCAAGCTCGCCACCGACTTCGATGTCGAGGACGAGGCATTGTCTCTTGATCGGCTTGTGCGAGCTTTGGAGCCGGCGAAGCGGCTTCGCCTGATCATTCTCGATGCATGCCGCGACAATCCGTTCGTGCGCAACATGCAACGCGGCGTTGCGTCGCGTCAGGTGACGTCCGGTCTCGCCAAGATCGAGCCCACATCCAGCGATACCCTGATCGCGTTCGCGGCAAAGGCCGGTTCCACGGCCGATGACGGACGCGGTTCGAATTCGCCATTCACCACGGCGCTCGTGAACAATCTCGCTGTCCCAGGCCGTGATATCCGCATTGCGCTTGGTTATGTGCGCGACGAAGTGATTCGCATCACCGGCAACAAGCAGGAGCCGTTTGTCTATGGTTCGCTGGGCGGTGCGACGGTTGCTCTTGTCCCGGAGCAGAAGGTCGTTGCCCCGGCTCCCGCCCCGACGCCACTGCCGACGCCGGTCATCCAGCCTGCGGGTCCGGATCCGCGGCGGGATTATGAATTCGCCGAGCGCGTCGGCACCAAGGAGGCGTGGGATTCGTTCCTGTCGGTGCACAAGTCCGGCTTCTACGCAGAGCTTGCGCGCTCGCAACGGGAGAAGGCCACGCGTGCGGATGGCCCGACACCGCAGGTGCCGCCCGTTCCGGCTGCGAAAACACCGACCGTTGCCAAGCCTCCGGTCGTCACGCCGCAAATCAGCGTCCCGCAGCCTGCCGAGGCGATCAAGCCTGCACCCGAGTCGAAGTCGGTCGTTGCCGTGCTGCCACCGCCCGAGCAGACAAAACGCGAGATCAAGGTCGAGCCTGATCCGAAAGGCGAGCAGCGCGTGATCGCGCGCAGCCTGCAGACCGAATTGCGCCGCGTCGGATGCGACCCGGGTTCGGTAGATGGCGTCTGGTCACCGAAGTCGAGCGATGCCATCAGCCTGTTCAACCGTCATGCCGGGCTCAAGCTGGACAGCGAAACGCCGACCGTCAGCGCGCTCGAGGCAGTGAAGACCCAGCGCGGACGCATCTGTCCGCTGATCTGCGGCGCAGGGCAGCACGAGAAGGGCGGCCGTTGTGTCGCGCTTCCGGATACGAGCAAGCCGCAACTGAAGAAAGAAGCCGCGCGTCCGCCGGAACCGAGCCCGCGCGATCGCGCACGGGAGCATGCGCGGGAGCGCGCCGAAAAATCACGCGAACGTGCACGCTCGCAGGCGCGCCAGGAGAATGCCAGCCGTCGTCCTACGGCAAGCCGTGCGTCGTGTCCGGCCGGGTCATCCCCGATGCCGCAACAGGGCCGCATGTGCTGCGAGATCACACCCGAGCGTGGCGCGTCGCGCATCTTCTGCATGTAGGCGCAACAGATCGGCCCGCTTCGCAGGGTGCGAGCGGCAATCCGCTTCAGTGGCCGGGACCGGATCGTTCCGGCTTACGCCGACTGTGTCAATGCGCCGGACGCTGCTTCGGAAACGACGCGGCCGCGGATCGCATCGGCACAAACAGGCATCGCGTATTCGCGCCCTGATGCTTGATCCAATGCTTGTCGACGTTGTCGTAGTCGCAGGCACACCGATAGAATTTGCCGTCGGGAGACCATCCGGTGCGCTTTCGGATCTGCCCGGTCGAGCGGACCTCCCACTCGTCATCGGGCAGCGCACGCAATTCCTGTTCGGATACTTCCCAGCAGCAATCGTTGGTGACGCAGCAGGTTGCCGGTATCCAGGACAGAAGCCACGGATTGGAATGATATTCCGCAGCGAAGGCGACACCCGCAACGGCGAGCGCCGTAACCGCCGCAGCAGCAATCGCCCAAACCGCATTGCGGCGTCGCGCCCTGGCGCGGACGGTTGTGTGGGACAGTCCTGATGGCACCGGATCAGAAAGCGTCGGTGACTCGTTACAGTTGGTCAGCGTATGTGACATGGCTTTTCTTCTTTGGTTCGGGTTCAGGTCCCGGCGAAGAACAACCAAGCAAACTTTACGCCAAGCACAACGCACTCAACTGGACAGTTGTTCGAGCGCGGCGGGCTCGCAACACTTAGGCCAAAATTTGAGTCGACTCGAGACGCGCCGCGCGAGCTTTTGCCGAGCTACTTGCCTGCAACCTCCGCGTGCGGCAAAATAGAGGTATCGGGGGGCGTCTCGTGCGTGCGATCGTGGTCATGGGGCTGCTGCTTGCGCTCGGCGGATGTGTGACTGCGGGCGCGCCGGACGCTGGCAGTTGGAAAATCGAGCGTGGCTACGACCGGATTTTAGGCAAGCCAGCTGCCACTGCGGAGCTCAGCGCCCGCAGCCGCAATGTGAATGAGCGGGATCGGCGTTACCCGCGGACCCAGCTTCAGATCGGCTCGCTGCAACTCGGCTGTTTCGACAATGCGGCCGTGGTCCGGCTGGCCTTCAATCACCGGGTCGGCTCGAACCGGACCTCGACCCTCAGCTACCGGTTCGACGACAATCCCGGACGCGATGCGCCGGCGCGCTTCCTGCAGGCCCATTCGACGGCCGTGATCGACGATCCGAAGGAGGTCGCGACCTTCGTCGAGCAATTGCGGACATCGAATACGCTGTATGTCCGGGTGATGTCGCATACCGATGGAACCACGAGCGTCGAGTTCACGCTCAAGGGCGCTCCCGCTGCGATCGACGCGGCCTTTCAGAACTGTCCGATCGAATCGGCGCCGCGACCGCGCAGCGCGTCGTATCTACGCTAAACGCGCGCATCCGTTTCAACCTGATACAAGGTTCGCATCTGTTCGCATGGAACGAATCGCGTCCGCGATTCGCGCGCGCCAGTATCTCTTAAGAGAGTGTTGCGCGATCGGACCGAAGCTGATTTTTTCGGATATCTCCGAGAGACAACAGCCGCCTGCGACGCTTCGATTGCGCGATCGGCGGCCGAAACAGAACAACATGCTGCGGACTTTTTCAGCCTTCGTCACGTCGCTGCGCGCTCGCTCGCTGCAAGAACTCGCGCCGTTTGCGCTGTTCGCACTGACCGCCGCGATGATTGCCGTGTTCGGCAAGGTCGCCGGCGAAGTCATGGGTGGCGAGACCCGTTCGTTCGACGAAGCGCTGCTGCGCGCATTGCGCGATCCGAGCGACCTCGCCGATCCGATCGGGCCGGCATGGCTAGAACATGTGGTGCGCGACGTAACGAGTCTCGGCAGCTTCACGGTTGTCAGCGTCGTGACGCTTGTTGCGATCGGTTATCTCCTGATCGACGGAAAGCGTGCGGCGGCAGCGTTCGTGTTCATCGCGATCGCCAGCGGCGTGGCGCTGAGTGAAGGGCTGAAGCATCTTTTTGCGCGGCCGCGGCCCGAACTCGTTGCTCATCTCGTTGAGGTGCAGACTGCGAGCTTCCCAAGTGGGCACGCGATGTTGTCCGCGGTGACATTCCTGACGCTCGGTGCGCTGCTGGCGCGCATCCAGAGTCGCAGGAGGCTCAAGGCCTACGTTATTTCGGTGGCGATCCTGCTGACGCTGTTGATCGGCGCGAGCCGTGTTTATCTCGGCGTGCACTGGCCGACCGATGTGCTGGCCGGCTGGTGTGCCGGCGCCGCCTGGGCGATGGGATGCTGGCTGCTGGCTACATGGCTGCAAAGCCGGGGCAGGATCGAAAAGCCCGATTCGAACAACACGCCGGCCGATCGCGGTTAACGCATTCTCAAATCCGCCCCTTTAAAGTCGCAGACCGGAGTTGCGTTTGTGGGCGGCCCGCTGAGTGACCTTAGGCCGCGTGTATCCGGGAACATCGCATGCCCCGTATGAGTGCTGAGTGCCGGTCCTGCGGCTCGCCGATTGCGCCGGACGAACCGATCCTCACCAAATTCCAGCGCTGCTATTATTGCGGACGGCATCATCCGCTCGGCCGCAAATGGACCTTGTCCACCATGCCCGCGATCATCGCGGCGGCGATCGGGTTGCTGGCGATCTGGTGGACACATTTGCCATCGTGAAAGAACGCGTGGCGCTCGCTGTGTCTTTGGTCCGCTGACGCCTTGCCGCGTCAGAGTCGTTCCGTGCTAGGCTCCCGAAAAAACATACGGGGAGCAAACGTTCATGAAGAAGATTCTGTTCGCTGCGCTGGGCGCTGCGATGCTGGTGACTGGCGCGCATGCGCAAAATTATCCGTCGCGTCCCATCACACTTGTTGTCCCGCTCGGCGTCGGCGGTTCGACGGATGTCATCGCGCGCATCATGGCGGAGAGCATGCGCAATGTTCTCGGCGCTACCATCGTCGTTGAGAATACGACCGGCGCAGGCGGCAGCATTGGTGTTGGCCGTGTCGCGCGCTCGGCGCCGGACGGTTACACGATCGGCATCGGGCAATGGGGCACCAATGTCGCAAGCGGCGCGATCTATCCGCTGACCTTCGATCTGGTGAAGGATTTCGAGCCGGTCGGCCTGATCTCGACGCAGCCGTTCCTGGTGGTCGCGCGCAAGACCATGCCGGCCGACAACCTCAAGGATCTGATCGGCTGGCTCAAAGCGAACCAGAGCAAGGCCTCGCAGGGTAATTCGGGCGTCGGCACGCCGAGCCATGTCGGCGGGCTGATGTTCCAGAATGCGATCGGTGCGAAATACACCATGGTGCCGTATCGCGGCGCCGGCCAGTCGATGCAGGACCTGGTCGCGGGTCAGCTCGACGTGATGCTCGATACCCCCGCGGTCTCGATGCCGCAGATCCAGAACGGCAACATCAAGGCCTATGCAGTGACGGCGAAGTCACGCATCCCGGTCGCGCCGAATATCCCCACCACGGACGAGGCCGGGCTGCCCGGGTTCTACTTCTCGTTCTGGCATGCCTTCTGGGTGCCGAAGGGCACGCCAAAGGAGATCGTCACCACGCTGAACAATGCGCTGGTGAAGGCGCTGGCCGATCCCGCAACCCGTGAGCGGCTGACCAAGATTGCGCAGGAAATCTTCCCGCCCGATCAGCAGACGCCGGAGGCGCTTGCGGCGTTCCACCAGGCCGAAATTGACAAGTGGTGGCCGATCATCAAGGAAGCGGGGATCAAGCCCCAGTAATGATCGCGTCGGATTTGAATGGCCTTCAGGTCGGCCGGTGTGTTTGGGGTGACGGCCGCTTTGCTGTGCGTTGCCGGCTGCGTGATCCTATATCGCGGTGGTCGGCATCGAGAACGGCATTGTGAAGTCAGCCGTCGTCGGCGCAATTCACGGCGGGGCGGCGCTCAGGTCGTGCGCGCATTGTGCAAGCGATACGGCTTGAATCCGGACGACGCGGTGTAGCGATCCGGGCGGACGCCTGCGCGTCCGCTGCGCGCCGGGTATAGTGTCGTGCGTCCGTCAAGATTCGGCAGCACGATACGTCATGAAGAAAAGGAAGAAGCCGCGGGGAGGAGTGATCGAAGCCGCTGGCGGCATCGTGATGCGTGGACGCGCACGGCCGCTCTTTGCTGTGGTGCAACTGCGCCGGCAGAAGACGTGGGTGCTTCCAAAGGGCAAGCTCAACCGCGATGAGACCGCGCTGGCCGCTGCCCGGCGCGAAGCGATCGAGGAGACCGGCCACGATATGGAGGTCCACGAATTTCTCGGCACTCTTGCTTACAAGACAGCTGGCCGGCCGAAGACCGTCCGGTTCTGGCGGATGCAGGCAAGCCGCAGGCCGGTGGCCAAGCTGATGCGGGACGTGCGTGCAGTGCGCTGGCTGGTGCTCTCGCAGGCGATAGCCAAGCTGACGCACGAACGCGAGAAAGTCTTTCTGGAGAAGGTCGGGCGGCAGCTCTTGCGCCCGGGGAAGTCCTCGAAAAAGCGAGGGGCAAAGCCGGCAGCACCGCGTCGCACGATGGTGAAGGCGCCCCGGAGGCGCCCTCTGCACCTGACCGATCCCGCCGGACGGGAGAAGGGGGCTGCGGACCTCAAACTGCTGCACGCCGCCCAGCCGGTTCCGCCGCCGAGCGTCGTCACATTGCAGATCCAGACGGCCGGCCGGAAGCCGCCCGCTCTGATCCGAAAGTTGTGGACATTATTGCGCCGGTAGGCCCGCCGCGTTCACAGCCGGTTCAACATTGCCGCCCAGACTGGGGCGCCGCTTGACCTTCGTCCCCCCATGCCGAAAAGGTGAAGTCATGACCGTCCTCAAGCGATTCGTTCTGGGCCGTGTCGGCGCTGTTGTTTTCGGCGCCGCAATCGCGATGGCGTCCGTTGGCGCACAGGCCCATGACGGTCGGGTCCGGTCCTACGGCCTCATTGGGGGCATGTCCGCCGCCGAGGTGATGGGCGTGCCGTATGACTCGGCCTACGGATACAATTATGCCGCTCCGGCTTACTACGCGCCGCCGGATGGCCCGCCGCCCGGCTGCGCCATCCGCAACCAGCGGCTCTGGGACGGCTATGCCTGGCGCTGGCGCAAGCTGCGCGTTTGCCATTGACGTGGAACCGCGTCGGCTGAGGTCTGTTTATCAGTCGCGTTGCGTGGAATGTGGAGCCTCACGGGCTCATCAAAATTGCGACAAATTGCCCGTAAACAGTACGACTATGTAAGCATTTGCGGGTAGTTTGGGCTCACGGGTCGCAATCGCGCTGGTTTGCCAGCCGATCCCCATAAGGAGAACATGCATGAGGAAGCTATTTATCGCGCTCGTCGCTGCTCTGACGATCGCGGGTTCGGTGGTCGCTGTTCCGGGTAGTGCCGATGCTCATTGGCGCGGTGGCGCTGTCGCGGCCGGTGTTATCGGCGGTCTCGCTGCGGGTGCGATCATCGCCGGCGCTGCAGCACCGTATTACTACGCTCCCCCGCCGCCGCCGGTCTACTACGCTCCGGCGCCGGCTTATTACGCTCCGCCCTGCCGTTGGGTGCGCCAGCGCTGGTGGGATGGCTATGCGTGGCGCGTTCGCCGCGTTCAGGTCTGCTGATCAGGCCCACATCGATTAAGGGAAAGCCCGGTTGAGCAATGGCTCGCCGGGCTTTTTCTTTTGGCTGTTACCGCTTTGGCCGCTCCCGCTTGGGCCCTTACCGCTTGGCTGACATCCGTTCGGCCAGGGCCCGCGAGGGCCAGCAATCCAGCGGCGCGCCATTCGCCTTCTGCCAGGCGCCGAGCGCCGCCCGCGTTTTCATCCCGGCCTTGCCGTCGATCTTGTCGCGATAGAAGCCGGCCTCGGTCAGGTGGCGCTGGATCGTCTCGATATGATCCGAGCGCGCCTGTTCGATTTTGCCCCACGGCGTCGCGAAACCGCCGCCGCCTGCGATGCGATCCGACAGGTTGCCGACGAACAGCGCGTAGAGGTCGGCAAAGTTGTAGCCCTTGAACACATAGAAATTGTTCAGCGTCAGAAAGGCCGGTCCGTTGAGACCGGCGGGAAGAAACAGGGACGCCTGTTCATTGAGTTCGTCGCGTGTCGGCTTGTGTGTGAGCGGCGTGTAACCGCGCTTGATCCATTCCGCGACCGTGAGCTTCGTGTCGGGCTCGGCGATCGAGCAATCGACCTTGTCCGGCCGCCTGACCTCGAAGCCCCAGCGTTTGCCCTTGTCCCAGCCTTTCGCAAGCAACTGGCTCGCGGCTGATGCCAGCGCATCGGGAATGGAATTCCAGATGTCGCGATGACCGTCGCCGTCGAGATCGACGCCATACTTGAAGAAGTCGGTCGGCAGGAACTGCGTATGGCCCATCGCGCCTGCCCAGGACGCTTTCATGCGCGATCGCGCGACGTGCCGTTCCTGCAGGATCTTGAGCGCCAACAGGAATTCGCCAACGAACATGTCCTTGCGGCGGCCGAGCCAGGCTTGCGTCGCCAGCACTTCGATTGTGTCATGCGGAAGCCTGAAATTGCCGAAATTGGTTTCGCGTCCCCAGATCGCAAGGACAACGGACCCTGGCACGCCGAAGCGCTGTTCGATGGCGGCAAGCGTTGCACGATGTTCGGCGGCAAGCTTGCGGCCCTGTTCTGTCAGTCGCGTCAGGGAGCTTTCCGACAGATATTGCGCGGGCGTGCGCTCGAATTCCGGCTGGCCTTTCGGGACAGTCTTCGGCTTTCCCGGGATCACGAGGTCAGGCAGCGACAGGTTCGGTTTCAGGCCGCGCGTCGCTTCATCGAAGGTCCGGCGCGAGATGCCGAGCTCTTGCGCCTGTGGCCATAATGACTGGATGAATTGCTGAAACTCGGCCTCGGTCTGCGCATATGCGGACGTGTGCGGCAGCAGCATGCACAGCGCAAGGAGAACGGCTCTCATCATTCCGGGGCTCATGTTCGGCGTCGGTCACTCAGCTTGCCACAATGTTTGCGGCGGCACCTTGACCGTGATCGGCTCCCCCGCACGGATGGTGCCGGCGCGTTCGACCGAGGCGACGACACCGCGCAAACCCCCGGCTTTCGCCGGGAAAGCGAGATCGAGCCCGCCAGGCGGCGCGTCCGGCGTGAGGTGTCGCGCGATCGCCTTGCCTGCGATCCTGCAGGGTGCGTTCGCGGCCTCGACGACAATCGTCGCCTCTGCAAACACGATGCGTGTGCCGGGCGGCAGCAAGGTGAGATGCGGAATGCCGGACGTCACGATGTTGGCGCCGATCCATTCCGGCGCGACGGTGTCGATCTGCATGGCGGCCGCGATGGCCGACAATTCCTCTTGCGACACGACCGTGATCTGCCGTCCCGAGCGCATCTCCATGCCGCGCTTGTACCAGGGCTCGCGAGGACCGGCCTTCCGCGTGAAGCCGTAATGCCGCGTGCCCGGAATACCCTGGAGATCGAGTGCGATTTCCATGACGGGTCTTGTTTCGGGATGAGGCTCGGTTTCGACGAACAACGCTTCGCACAGACCTTTCACTTCGCGGCCAGGCAACGATTGCAGGGCGTTCGGGAAGGGGAGTTTCGGATTCATGAGGGCTCTTAGCGAGAGGCGACAATGAAGAGGCGCGGGAAGCGCAGCAACACCTTGCCATCATAGCGCGCCGGATAGGCCGCCGCGATCCGCGCGGTATAGGCCCGCAGGAATGCATCACGCTCGGCCGGCGGTAGTGGATCCAGGAACGGACGAAGCCCCGTCCCCTTCACCCATTCGACGATCGCTTCGGCACCATCGAGCGCATGTTGGTAGAGCGTGTGCCAGATATCGAGCCGTGCACAATGCGGCTTGAGTGCGTCGTAATATTCGCCGACCGAGGGGAGCACGGCGCGGTCACGCGGATTTTTCGGCAGGAGTCGTACGAACGGCTGTTCATGGGCAACCTCGCGCATCCACACATGCGAAGGTTCGTCGAGATTGTCCGGCACTTGTATGGCCAGGACGCCGCCCGCCTTCAATCCGTTCAGCAGCCGCAGCATGACGCCGAGATGGTCCGGCAACCACTGGAACGTCGCATTGGAATAAAGGATGTCGGCATCCGCGGGAGCGGACCAGTGTGTCAGGTCGGCCTCGATGAACCGGCATTGCGGGAGGCGCGTGCGAGCCTGCCGCAGCATGTCGGGCGATGAATCGATGCCGGTGATTTCGGCGTCGGGGTAGCGCGCGACCAATAGTTCGGTTGAATTGCCGGGACCGCAGCCGAGATCAAACACCCTGCGTGCGGTTGCGAGGGGAATCTGCGCCAGCAGATCGCGTGCGGGCCGCGTGCGCTCATCCTCGAATTTCAGATATTGCTGCGCGCTCCAGTCGGCCATTGCCGTGCAGTCTCCATGTCAGGCGAAGCGCCGGGGACGGCGCAAAAAGCCGGAAATTGGTGCGGATATAGACGTTCTGCGCATCATCTCGCAGGGGACAAGGTGAGGGTGGGCCTGAAATCCTGACGACAAGGTTCCGTGCCTGTGTTCTACTTTAGCGGGAAGTATTGGGGGGCACATGAAGAAAGCAGCCATTGTCACGACCGCAATCGTCACAGTCGCGATCGCGGCCCTGTCGGCGTCCGCGCGGCCTGCGTCCGCGCAAGCGTGCGTTGGCGGGATCATCTTCGCCGCATTCTATGCGAGCCTCACGGAGAACCGCGAATTGTCCGCTACGGAAGCTGCCACCTGCGGCCTTTTCTACGGCGCTGATCGCGACAAGGCCGTCAGGGGCGGCAAGCCCCCGGTCGCCAAGGCTCCGGCGAAGAAGCCGGCCAGAACGGCGGCAGCCAAGGCGAAGCCGCAATAACGAGCGGCATTCGCGGCGCGCAACCATCCGCCGCGCGCCGCGATCCGTCAGCGGGTAAACTTCTTGTACTTCAGCCGGTGCGGGATGATGCTGTCCTGACCGAGGCGGCGCATCTTGTCCGCTTCATAGTCCTGGAAGTTGCCCTCGAACCATTCGACATGGCTGTTGCCTTCGAAGGCGAGCATGTGGGTCGCGATGCGATCGAGGAACCAGCGATCGTGGCTGATGATAACGGCGCAGCCCGCGAAATCCTCGAGCGCCTCTTCCAGCGCACGCAGCGTATCGACGTCCAGATCGTTGGTCGGTTCGTCGAGCAGCAGGACGTTGGCGCCCGACTTCAGCATCTTGGCGAGATGCACGCGGTTGCGTTCACCGCCTGACAGCGATCCGACCTTCTTCTGCTGATCGGCGCCCTTGAAGTTGAACGCCGAGCAATAGGCGCGCGAATTCACTTCCTTCTTGCCGAGCAGGATCTGGTCGAGGCCGCCTGAGATTTCCTCCCAGACGGTCTTCGAGCCGTCGAGCGTATCGCGCGACTGGTCGACATAGCCGAGATGCACCGACTCGCCGATCTTGATCGTGCCCGCGTCCGGCTTGTCCTGTCCGGTGATCATGCGGAACAGCGTGGTCTTGCCGGCGCCGTTCGGGCCGATCACGCCAACGATGCCGCCGGGCGGCAGGCTGAAGGTGAGATCGTCGATCAGGAGATTGTCGCCAAAGCCCTTCTTCAGGCCCTCGAACTGAATGACGTTGTTGCCGAGCCGTTCCGCCACCGGAATGATGATCTGCGCGGTCGTGGTCTGCTTCTGAGCGGACTTTGCGAGCAGTTCCTCATAGCGCTGGTAGCGTGCCTTCGACTTGGCCTGCCGCGCCTTCGGGGACGCCGAAATCCACTCCTGTTCGGCAGCGAGCGTGCGCTGGCGCGATTCCTCCTCGCGGCCTTCCTGCTCAAGCCGCTTCTGCTTCTGCGCCAGCCAGGAAGTGTAGTTGCCCTGATAGGGGATGCCGCGGCCGCGATCGAGTTCGAGAATCCAGCCGGTGACATTGTCGAGGAAGTAGCGGTCGTGGGTCACGATCAGGATCGCGCCGGGATAGTTGCGCAGATGGCCTTCCAGCCACGCGACGCTTTCGGCGTCGAGATGGTTGGTCGGTTCGTCGAGCAGCAGCAATTCCGGCTGGTCGAGCAGCAGCTTGCAGAGCGCGACACGGCGGCGCTCACCGCCGGAGAGTTTCGACACATCGGCATCGTCGGGCGGGCAGCGCAGCGCGTCCATCGCCTGATCGACCTTTGAATCGAGATCCCACAGGCCTTTGGCCTCGATCTCGTCCTGCAGGCTGGTCATCTCGTCCGCAGTCTCGTCGGAATAGTTCATCGCAAGTTCGTTGTAGCGGTCGAGGATCGCCTTCTGCTTGGCGACGCCTTCCATGACGTTTTCGCGGACGCTCTTCTCCGGATCGAGTTCCGGCTCCTGCGGCAGGTAGCCGACGCGGGCGCCCTCAGCGACCCAGGCCTCGCCGTTATAGTCGGTGTCAATGCCGGCCATGATCCGGAGCAGGGTCGATTTGCCCGAGCCGTTGACGCCGAGCACGCCGATCTTCGCGTCCGGGTAAAACTGCAGGTGGATGTTATCCAGCACCTTTCGGTTGCCGGGATAGACCTTGGTCAGCCCCTGCATGAAATAGATGAATTGGCGGCCGTTCATCGCGCTTCTCTTCCAGCCCTTGGGCAAATCCGCACCGTCGGCGCAGGCGCGCCCGAGATGCGGGATGTGATGGAAATGCGGGCTTTAAGTAGCCGCGGGCCGGCGAAAGGGCAAGGTGGGCGGGGCGCCTCCGGCCGGTCACGCCGACAGGACGAACGCCGCAAATACCTGCCAAATGCGGCCGGGGGACCATCGCTGGATTGACGCCAAGACCTGCGAATCCGAGGATATCGACGCCGGATTCAGGAGGACCCGATGACGCTCGGTCTGTCGATCTCGGACTTCACGGTGTTGCATGTGGTGATCAGTATGATCGCCATTTTCTCGGGGTTCCTGGTGGTCGGCGCGATGTTCGCGGGCGCCAAACTCGGTGGCTGGACGGCGTTTTTCCTGCTCATGACGATCCTGACCTCGGTGACCGGATTCATGTTTCCGATCGTCAAGCTCACGCCCGCCCTGATCGTTGGCTCGATCGCATGTCTGATTCTGATCGTGACGCTGATTGCGCTCTACAAGTATCAGCTCGCCGGCAAATGGCGCGTCATCTATGTGGTGAGCGCGATGGTCTCGCTCTATCTCAACGTGTTCGTTCTGATCGCGCAGAGCTTCCAGAAGGTGAGCTTCCTCAATCCGTTTGCACCGACCGGATCGGAGCCGCCATTTGCGATCGCTCAGGGCGTGACACTGGTCGCCTTTGTCCTTCTTGGTGTGATCGCGGTGAGACGTTTCCATCCGCGACGACTGGTGATGTAGCGTCCGGTAGCACTCTGTTAAGAGTCGTCACGTGCACGAATCTCCGGACGCGATTCGTTCTTCGAGAACAAACCGGAACACATCGAGCGCGACGCGCGCATGTGTTTGCGTCAAGTGCGCACGCTACGCCTTGTCTTCCACGTCCGTCTCGGGCCGATCGCTTCCGGACGCGGTCTCGGTATGCCACACGCCATTTTCATCTTCCCATTCGATGACCTCGGTGCGCCCCGGCGTGCGCTGTTCGCGGGCGGCTTTCCTGGCGGCGCCGAGGGCGGCCGCATGGCTCCTGAACGGCTCCGAGAAGACGTCCCCGACCTTGTAGGCCCAGCCGCCGTCGTGCTGCACGATGCGATACTTCACGTTGGTCATGTATTGCCCCAGATCCTGATCCTGCTGTGCGCAAGCATCTCAGATCGGCCGTTTGAGCGAAAGCGGAACCTCGCGCTCGCAGAATAACGGGATTACGCTGCGCGGGGTCCGGCCCCACATAGTGAACGGATAGTGAGGAGTGCCCGCGATGTGCCGCAATATCAAGACGCTGTTCAATTTCGAGCCGCCGGCGACCGAGGATGAAATCCGCGCCTCAGCCCTGCAATTCGTCCGCAAGCTGTCCGGATTTAACACGCCGTCGCAAGCGAACGCCGCCGCTTTCAACAAGGCGGTCGAGGAGGTTTCGGCAGCGGCGCGCAAGCTCCTGTCCTCGTTGCACACGCATGCGCCGGCCCGTGACCGCGAGGTGGAGGCCGAGAAAGCGCGGGAGCGATCGCGCGCCCGGTTCGGGTAGCCGCGCGAGAAACGCAGATCGGATCAGCCGCGGGGCTTTCGTGCTGTGAGATTGACCATCGCTGACATGCCGGAATGGCCCGCGCCCTCGCGCATCTGGCGTTCTTCCTCGACGATGCGGAGGTCCTCGAAATCGCCAAAGGCCTGTTCGAGCATTTCGCGCGTGTAAAGGTGTTCGATCTGTTTCGGTCCGCCGGTGCCATACTGGAGCTGCATCGGGCTATAGCCTTCAATGAGGAGAAGGCCGCCCGGCTTGAGCGCGCGGCTCATGCCGGCCCATTTCAGCGGACGCTCGGCCGGTGTTGAGAACTGGGTGAAGATTTCCGCCACCACGTCGAACGCCGCGTAGGGATAGGCCCAGGTATGCGCATCAGCCTCGATCAGCCTGATCGATACACCGCGTTCCGCCGCGAGTGCCGACGCTTTCTTCTGGGCGGATGGCGAGAAATCGACGGATGTCACATCGAGCCCTTGTTCGGCGAGCCATACGCCATTGCGTCCTTCGCCATCGGCGACCGCAAGAGCTTTACCTGACACCGGCAACAGCGGCTTGCACCTGACGAGGAAATCGTTCGGCGCCTTGCCGAACTCATATTCGGGTTTGGCGAAACGTGTTTCCCAGCGCAGAAAGTCGGGCGATGTCGTCACCGGAGTATGCGTCCTGTTGCTCTGCGGACAGCCAAGGGCTCAAGACGCTTAAAGTCAATTGTCGTGCGCCCGAGCGGGTGGCTTCGTCTGCGCGATCCCTGCCTAACGAAGCATTAACCATACACAGATGAACCGCTGCCTGTTGGCCTGTCGGATGGCTCAAATCTGTTGCGCCACGCTCGCGCGATTTGAAGCGCGAATCGCGCCCCCGATTCGTTCTCCAGGAACATGTGCGAACCTTGTGCCATTGTGATCCATCGGCACTGGGCAATGCGCGTTTATCGTGTCCCGGCGCTGGTTCGAAACGCAGCCGGGTCGCGACGACTTGAGGCGGTCGCGCGGATCGCAATGGCCCGCAGCGGCTTGTCCCTCTGCTTGTCCGTCTACTTTGCGAAGCGCTGATACAAGGTGCGCACGAGCGACTGAAGCGCCTCGTCGGCTTTCGGACCCGGGAAATTGGTCGTGACCACAATGCCGATGTCGCGCTGCGGATCGACCATGATGGTCGCAAGGTTCATTGTGTTCGACCCGTTATGGCCGAGGACGGGCCGGTTGTCGGACCACGGGGAAGCGGCGATACCCCAGCCGAGCCCATAGCCGCCGGACTTCGGCGTACCGGGCGGAGGATTTTCGAGTGTCATCGTCACATGCTGGCGATGAATCCGCTTGAGCGTCTCTGGCTTGACGAGCGCAGGCCCCCGCTTGCCCTCGCCGGCATTCCACCCCGCCCAACGCGCGAAATCGAGAATCGACATATGCGCGACACCGGCGGGTCCGAGGCCGGCCGGCACATCCGCGCCCGGTCCCCAAGGGCGCGGCGTGATCTTGCCCTTGTCATCGACATCATGGCCGACCGGCGCGTCGAATTTGCCGCGCGTCGCTTGGGGGCCAAGCCCCGCGGTTTTCAGTTCGAGCGGGTCGAAGAGCCGGCGACGGATCAGTTCTTCCCAAGTCTCTCCAGCCACCTTTTCGATCATCGCGCCTGCGGCGACGTAGCCGAGATTGGCGTAGTGAAAGGTCGGATTCGGATCCACCTTCAGCGGGTTCTTGCCGAAGGCGCGCAGCATGCGCAGCCGCGATTGCGACAATGTCTCCTCGTAGGCCTTGCCATCGACATATTGCTCGTAGATCGCCTTGGTGTCGGTCGGGATGCCGCTCGTATGCGACAAGAGTTGCTCGAGCGTGATCTTTGCAAATGTCGGATCGATGCCTGGCAGGTCGGCACCAAGCACCTCGCCGATGGTCGAGTCCCAGCGCAGCTTGCCTTCGTCCACCAGCATGCCCGCAAGGGTCGCGGTCATGGCCTTGGTGTCCGATCCGATGTGGAAGCGATCGTCGATCGTCACCGGAATATCGCGGCCCAGCACCCGCGTGCCGACCGCGCCGGAGGCGATGATGCGTCCGTCCTTGATGACCGCCGCCGCCAGCGCGGGAAGGCCGACCTCCTTGCGCACGGGCTCGAGGATGTCATTCAGCGACTGACCCTGTGCGTGAGCAGTCGCGACAAACGGCAACGGCATTACGAGGAGCGCGAGGGCAAGGCAGAGCTTCTTCAGCATCGAAATCTCCGAAGCGGACAATGGATCGCAGATGGATGAAGACGGCGGTCGAAAATGGAATGAAGACGGGGGACGTAAACACTCTCTTCAGATTTGCCGCACGCGACGAATCGCTGTCGCGATTCGTTCTCAGCGAACAAACGCGAACCTTGTATCATTGTGAAGCAAGGAAGTCTTGGTCGGCGATAATCTTCAATTCAGCAGGACGATCGAAGCATCAGCACCAAAGCAAATGCCACCCATGCAGCTTAGGGAATGAAGAGCAGCGCGCTCAGACGATCCGCATTCCACGCGACTGGCGACGCCTATGCTGATCACGCCGTGCATGCCGTTTGGTTCGGCCAGAGCCTGCCGCTGAAGCTGGACCAGTTCCGCAAGTAGGCAACACCGGCCGTTCCCGGACCGCTCAAGCCTATATCAGCGCAGCGTTAATCCACAGATGCGTGAGAATGCTGGCGATGTAGCCAAGTGCGATGGCCCAGGCCCAACGCAGATGGTTCATGAATGTGTAGTGATTGCGCACCAGCCCCATCAGCACGACGCCGGCTGCCGAACCGATCGAGACAAGGCTGCCGCCGACGCCGGTGCTGAGCGTGATCAGCATCCACTGGCCGCTGGACATCTCCGGGTTCATGGTGAGCACCGCGAACATCAGCGGGATGTTATCGAAGGCGGCGCCGACGATGCCGATGGCGATGTTTGCGAAAGTCGGCCCGATGTCGACATAGAGATAGTTCGACAATTGCGCGAGATAGCCGATGACGCCAAGGCCGGCGACCGCGAAGATGATGCCGAAGAAGAACAGCAGCGTGTCCCACTCCACGCGCCGCATCTCGCGAAATGAATCGAGAGCCATGTCGTTGTTCTTGAGGCGGCGGGCGGCCACCTGCAGGATGTAGCTGTAGACCTGCAGATATCCGAGGCCCAGCATCATCCCCAGCGCCGGAGGGAGGTTGAAGGAGGTCTTGAACAACACCGCGGTCACGAGCGTGGCGGCAAACAGCCAGATCACCACCGCACCGCCGGGCTTCAGCCTTCTGATCTCGCCTGCCGATTCCGGCGATCCCTTCGGGACGCTGAAATGCATGAAGACCGCCGGCACGAGGAAATTGACCAGGGAGGGCAGGAACAGATGAAAGAACTCCAGGAACTGGAGCTTGCCCTTTTGCCACACCATCAGCGAGGTGATGTCGCCGAAGGGTGAGAACACCCCGCCCGCATTGGCGGCGACGACGACGATGATGCAGCCCATCACGATGAACTGATAATGGCCGACGCCGACCGCCACAACGACGGCGCCCAGCACCAGCGCCGTGGTCAGATTGTCGATGATCGGACCGAACAGGAAGGCGAGTCCGCCGACCAGCCAGAACAGCTGCCGGTACGAGAGGCCCATGCTGACGAGCCGGGTCCGGAGCGCATCAAACACGCGCCGCTCCTGCATCGTGTTGACGTAGGTGATCGCAACGATGAGAAACAGCATCAACTCGCCATAGTCGAGGATGACGTGCTTGGCCGCCGCCTCGAGCGCGGCGCTTTCGCCATGCATGGCATAGGCGATGCCCAGCAGTGCCCAGATGAGGCCGGCGGCCAGCATCACGGGCTTCGACTTGTGGAGCTGGATGGCTTTCTCGACGACGACGAAGCCGTAGGCGGCGAAGAAGATCAGGAGACTCAGATAGCCGATCGGATGCCGCGTGAGGTCGATGCGCGCCGCGGCGTCGGCAGCCTGCGCAGGCGCGACGATCAAAGAGATCAAGGCCAAAGACATCAAGGCAATGGCGGGCAGGAGCCACAACCGTCCGGTCCTGCACTTCATCCCATCGCTATCACCCCCTGTGTGCGCGCTGACCGTCTACGAATGGCGAATGCTCCGCGCGGACGCAAGCATTGCAAAAAGCTAAATTGTCACAGGGGATGTCGCGAAGACGGCACAATCATCGTTTTGCCCGTCGACCTGCGGCAGTTGCATTGCAAATGGGCCGACACGCGAGAGATATCGATCAGGAGTCTTGATGCGCCGCACAAGAGGAGTCGTGCGAATGTCGCCGCGTTCAGGCTCGACAAGTGGAACTCGCCAGGACCCCGGAACCTGCGTTCCCTTCGAGGGCATCATCGCTTCGACCGTTTCGAGACGAAGCCTATTTCAGCGCGAGCACCACCGGACCGCCGACCGGATCGGTGACGCTCAGTCCGCCGCCCAGATCCTCGAGCGTGTCGCGAAACGAATGCGAACTGTGTGCCAATGTGAAACGCTCTGGCGATGGCCGCTGAGGAAGCTGCGCGCAAAGCCCGATAGCCGCGCGTACGTGTGTCTGCTCGCCGCAAATAAAAAGGGCGGGTCGGCCTTCGCCAACCCGCCCCTTAATTCTGGGTCTCCGCTTTCGCGGGGACGAACGGGGAGATCAGAGCGCCGTGTTGCTCTCCTTCACCAGCTTCGCGTTCTTCGCCGCATGCGCGGCCTCGGAATCCAGCGCGGTGGTGTGCGGCGCTTTCACCTTGTCGGCGTCGATATAGACTTGGCTGCCCATCGCGTTGAATTTGTCCGACATTTCCTTCATCCCCGCTTCCGCAGCATCAAGGCCGAGCGCGGTCTTCTCGTTGTCGCCGAGGCTCGCCGCATAGTCGCGCACGTCCTGCGTGATCTTCATCGAGCAGAATTTCGGTCCGCACATCGAGCAGAAATGAGCGACCTTGTGCGCCTCCTTGGGCAGCGTCTCGTCGTGATATTCGCGCGCGGTATCGGGATCGAGTCCGAGATTGAACTGGTCCTCCCAGCGGAAGTCGAAGCGCGCGCGCGACAGCGCATCGTCGCGAAGCTGCGCCGCGGGGTGTCCCTTGGCGAGATCGGCGGCGTGAGCTGCGATCTTGTAGGTGATGACGCCTTCCTTGACGTCGTCGCGGTTCGGCAGGCCCAGATGCTCCTTCGGCGTGACGTAGCAGAGCATCGCGCAGCCGAACCAGCCGATCATCGCCGCGCCGATGCCGGAGGTGATGTGGTCGTAGCCCGGAGCTATGTCGGTCGTAAGCGGCCCAAGCGTGTAGAACGGGGCTTCGCCGCATTCCTTGAGCTGTTTGTCCATGTTGATCTTGATCTTGTGCATCGGCACGTGGCCGGGGCCTTCGATCATGACCTGGCAGCCCCTCTTCCAGGCAATCTGAGTCAGTTCGCCGAGCGTCTCCAGTTCGGCAAATTGCGCCCGGTCGTTGGCGTCGGCGATGGAGCCGGGACGCAGGCCGTCGCCGAGCGAGAAGGAGACGTCATATTTGCGCATGAGGTCGCAGATGTCGCCGAAGCGCTCATAGAGGAAGCTTTCCTTGTGCCGCGACAGGCACCACTTGGCCATGATCGAGCCGCCGCGCGAGACGATGCCGGTGACGCGGTTCGCGGTCAGCGGCACATAGGCGAGCCGCACTCCGGCATGGATGGTGAAGTAGTCCACGCCCTGTTCGCATTGCTCGATCAGCGTGTCCTTGTAGACGTCCCAGTCGAGCTTCGTCGGGTCGCCATCGACCTTTTCAAGCGCCTGATAGA